>DJYO01000009.1 GCA_002450155.1 Mageeibacillus sp. UBA6976
AGTGTGGTAATTCGGGAATCCAGGATATATATCTTTTACGAGTATTCCATTGATTGTGTTAGGAATAAACAAATCATCCGCTTTGCCTTCTGCAGCTAAAAGACAAAATCCGTTCATCGTTTTATCATATACAAAGTGTATTTTTGCATCTTTCCACAAATAATAATTATGCTTTGTTACAATGTCTCTAATGTCAATCATTTATGACCTTCTGATTGCCATGGAAGTGAATTATACAGAGTATTGAATTCATCTATTATTAGCCTGATTTGTATCTTCATCAGTATTCATCAAGTACCTGCTAATTTACAAAAATAAATTCATAATATTTTTTCTAAGAAGTTCATTTATGAAACAACTGGGGTAACAACAATTTGCTTCCATTACAAACTCCCTTTTCCTCTACGTTTTCTCTACACCTTCTTATTCTCTTTAGCAATTTCATCATTTATTTCTTTTGCAACTGATGCAAATAGAATTTTAAGATAATTATCTGGATCAGCATAAGTTGTCCTTCTTTCATTAAACTCATCTAACGAACCGATTAACCTTTTTATCTGTGGCCAATACTTATTGAGATACAGAAAGACACCGCTAGGACCACTACTATCGCCGTCCATCACGGAATTGTAACCATGATCAAATCTCTCATAATACTTAATTATGCCCTCAGACCATAAAAAATATACGGAATTTACAACTTTTTTTCCTATATCTGGCTCTGAAAAAATAAATGAAGTGTTCTCATCACCGTAATACAGACGTTCAATAGTTACCTCTAGCGCTTTGGCAATCTTTGCAATTGTTGCTAAGTTCGGTATTTTCCTGCTGTTTTCGTACGCACTAAGTGTTGTGTTAGAGAATCCACTGTTTCTTGCAAGTTCTTCTTGGGAAAGACCTTTCTCCAATCTTACCTCGCGAATGTTCTTACCTATATTATCATCGTAGTTCATGTGCTTAACCTCCGTTATATATCTATAAGTATACGTGACTTATACGATGAGTCAATATATTAAACTATCGTTATATGCATTGTTTTTCTGTGTACATTTCCGTTAAACGCTAAAAATGGTCCTAAAAGCCTAATTTCATAGGACCAAGAGAGAAATTTTTTACCTTGTTCAGCTATGGCAAATTCAAAGCATGGCCAAACAAAAATCGGTCAAATACTAATGAATAGGAGGAAATACATATGCGTATTTCTAAAAAGAACATTGCAAATCCTGATCACAAAATGGTTAAGGATGTATGGAACGCCTTTATGGCAGATGGGGCAGTATTTGGCAAATATGATATACCCTATTGCCCAACAACCACTGTAACGATTCCCAGAAAGATAATCACCTGGGATGAAGCAAAGTCAATCTACAAGAAACAGATCAAGAGTGATATCAGTTTTAAAAACGAAGCATATGTCTGTTTCTATATGGATGACTACAAATTTGATGGAGCCAGAGGCATTTGGTATGACCCATATAAGGTCTTAACAATTCTCTGTCATTTTGGTGGCGTCATAACACCAGACTTTTCCACTTATCAAGATTTTCCCGTTGCGTTGAAAATCTGTGCAACATTCAGGATGAGGCTCTGGGGTTACTGGCTCGGCAAGAATGGAATTCCGGTCATTAACAATGTGCGCTGGGGTACACCTGAATCCTATGATTACTCTTTTGAGGGTATTCCGGAAAACAGCATTGTTGCTATCGGTACAGTAGGTGGCAGTCCCAGACAGATAGTTAATCGCGAACGCTTTATCGAAGGTCTGAATGAGATGGTTAAAAGGCTCAAGCCCCATACTATCCTCATTTATGGATCAGATAAATATGAGTGTTTCGATGTGTTAAGGCAGCAGGGCATTAATGTAATCCAATACCCCAGCAGCACAGCCTGCTACTACGAAAGGAGACGTAATCATGAGTAAAGGTAACAGCAATCTTTTTCACGGTACACTCGGCACGACTGTATCAGGGCTGGCTCGACCACCAGAATCGTATTCTGATAGAGGTGTTAAGATACCTGATCACATCAAAGCAATGATAGATAAACTCCCTAAAACCGGAGATTATATCGTAGGTTCCACAGAAGATTTTACTATTCAAGATGTAAGTATTATGTCAAAGGAGACTGGGGTTGAGTTTGCCAAAGTAACAATCGGCAATAAATCTTACCTTATACGTGGAGGTCAAAGAGGAGCTGTCATTCCAAAAGATCTTCTTAGAAAAATGAGTCCTCATAACAGTTCTTTTGATTTTCATAGTCATCCATACGATGATGATTTAATTCCTTCTCGGGCAGATATTGATGCTTTTATTGACATTAAACAAAGAACACGGCAAAAAAGCAGTATGATCATAAGCCCCAATGGCAGGAAATCATCGTATAATGAAAATGGTATTATCTCTGTCGGTAACATAGAACACACCATTGACGATGATTACAAAAAGGCTCTCGCAAAATTATTTGGAGGTAATATAGAATGATAAACAAAAATGAAGCTAGGATAGAAGCTTGGACCATAATTTCTGAATTGTTTGGAAACGATTATTTTCGCACTCATTTTGAGGGATCCTGTGAATCTTATCCCACAGACGATGACGATAGCACTATCTTTGATTACTTCATGGGATTCGAATCTGATATCAACACTAATTTATGGACAGTATTTGCCAGAGTATCCGTAAACAGAGAAACTAAGGAAACGCATTTTCTTGATTACAAGATGCCTGACGGTAAGCGTATGGATAATCCCCCATGTCCTATTAGACTCGCTTAATCAAGCTCAATATGTAGGAATTAGAAGTTATCGACTTAAAATGTCTTTCACTTAATTTCAGGCAAAAATATCCTGACCATGCATCGCAATAGCAATACATGACCAGGATATCTATCTTCAAAGTAAACCACTTGAAACTATTCTGTTTATTCTTGTTCATTATCAAGTCAAGTCAACCGCACGCTTATGCTATTTACCAATAATGATATAATCGGACTATGGATATAATGCGTTTTAAATATTGCAGGATTCAGGGCAAGGAACTTGCTGCCAATACAAGGACCGGCAAGGGCATATTCAGCATGCTCTACCAGATGGCCGAAAACGGCGTAATGGAAGAAGAGGATGTAGATCTTTTCAAGGAGATAGACAGCTGGTTTGCCGAAGAACTCCCCTGGCCGCCCCAGTGCAAGCGCCAAGAGAAGGTAATCTGCTATTTTAAGACAGCAAATACCGATATGATGATGAAGATGATAAGACCTCTGATGTGGCTTCTTGAGAGGTACGATCATCCCTACTATGTAGTCTATACCAACTCTCCCGGCGAGATCGTCTACGAAGACGATTACCAGATAGTGGTCAAGGTAGACGATAACGTGGTAATAGAGGATGTCCAGGCCAGCTGGTCACCTGAAGATTAATTAAGTCCCAGATAATCCATCGCCTTGCCCAGATCCGGCACGATCAGATCTGCAAGCCTGTCCGTCTCTTCGTTTGAGGGCAAAATGTCGGGCACCATTACCGTATAAAGACCTGCAGCCTTGCATGCCTTGATCCCGTTATAAGAATCCTCAAAACCGCAGCAGAGTCCCGGCTCTACTCCAAGTTTGGAAGCTGCCAGGATAAAGATCTCAGGATCAGGTTTGGATCTTGTTACCTCATCGCCGCAGACCAGGACATCAAGATAAGGCAGCGTTCCTAAAACATCCATCTCATACTCGACCGATGCTCTTGAAGTGGAGGATGCCAGCGCAACCTTATATCCCTTGGACTTAAGAGCTTTAAGTATATCCATGGCGTAGGGCTTGAGCTCTATCCTGCCCTGCTCCAGCATCTGTTTAAACCGGTCCCTTGTCTGTTTCCTGAACAGTTCCACAGGGAGATCATTGCCATAGAGCTCGATGAATCTGTTGTTCGTCGCTTCAGAATTCTGTCCTATGACACTTAGGGCAAACTCATGTATGCCCGCAAGGTTATTCTCCTTACCGATCATCTCCCAGCATTGGAGGACTGCTCTTTCTGAATCGATAAGCAGTCCGTCCATATCGAAGATAAAGCCTTTAAATCCTGTCTGCAAATCAGACCTCCATTGATCCTTCAAATACGCGCTCACAGTTCCCTGTCATGTAGACCGTATCATCGGTATACCTGATGATGATGTCGCCGCCCTTGAGGATTACCCTGATGTCTTCATCCTTCTTACAGTATCCGTTAAGGCATGCTGCAACTGCTGTAGCGCAGGCGCCTGTTCCGCAAGCCATTGTCTCACCGGAACCTCTCTCCCAAACACGCATCTTCAGTGTGTGGTCATCTATTACTTTAACAAATTCCGTGTTGACTCTCTCAGGGAATAATGTGGCATTATATTCGAATTTCGGACCTATCGTCTCCAGATCCATGACATCCACCAAGTCAGTAAATACAACTGCATGGGGATTACCCATGGATACGCATGTAATCCTGTACTCCTCACCGTCTATCTCTACTGCGCGGTCAACTACCGAATCACCTTCCAGGTTTACCGGAATCTCCGACGGGGTAAGTATGGCAGGTCCCATATCCACTTTAGCCCTTACTACCACATCTCCGGATGTCATGAGTTCAAGCTTTTTGATGCCGGCTCTGGTCTCTATGGTCATATGCTTTTTCTTATGGCCTGCAACATCGTACATATACTTGCCGACACACCTTATGGCGTTGCCGCACATATTTCCCTCGGAACCGTCCAGGTTGTACATGATCATGCGTGCATCCGCTACCTTTGACGGAGCGATAAGAACGATGCCGTCGCCGCCTACACCAAAGTGTCTGTCGCTCATATAAACCGAGAGGGATTCAGGAGATGCAACCATATTCTCCAGACAGTCGATATAGATATAATCATTGCCTGCGCCCTGCATCTTGATAAAATCGATCTTTCTTCTCTTCTCCCTCATATTGTTGATATCTACCAGCTCGGTATTGATCTCGCTGTAGTGGCTCATAAGCGAGTCTGCGAGAGCGTCGGCAGTATCTACTGCAGTAAGGCAGGGGATGCCCAGCATTACCGCTCTTCTCCTGAGTTTTACCGAATCTCTTGCAGGGAGTCTGCCCTTGGCAGATGTGGAGATGATGTAATTGATCTTGCCGCTCTCTAAGAGTGTCATGGTGTTGTTGGTATCAGACTCATGGATCTTGGATACAACAGTTACTTCCATACCTGACTCTCTTAATGCATTTGCGGTTCCTCCTGTTGCATAGAGCTTGAATCCGAGGTTATCAAACTTCTTGGCGATCTCTACGATCTCAGGCTTATCAGAGTCTCTTACGGTTATAAAGACACCGCCGTTGCGGTACATCTTATAGCCTGCTGCAACAAGTCCCTTGTAAAGAGCTTCAGAGAGGTTGCGTCCGACGCCCAGAACTTCGCCTGTAGACTTCATCTCGGGGCCGAGCTGGGTGTCAACATCCGTCAGCTTTTCGAAGGAGAATACAGGGACCTTGACAGCGGTATACGGGGACTGACGGTAGAAACCCGTACCGTAGTCCATATCGGCGAGCTTCCTGCCGAGACTTACCTCGATGGCGACATCAACCATCGGTATACCGGTTACCTTGCTCATGTAAGGAACGGTCCTGGAGGCTCTGGGATTTACTTCTATAACGTAGATCCTGCCGTCTTTTACAATGTACTGGATATTGACGATACCCGTTGAATTGAGGCCGTCACAAAGAGCTATAGTAGTATCTGCCAAACGCTTATACATATCGTCGTAGATATGCTTGGCAGGATACATTGCGATGGAGTCTCCGGAGTGGATACCGGCACGCTCGACATGCTCCATAAGTCCGGGGATAAGGACATCCTTGCCGTCGTAGATCGCATCGACTTCGATCTCCCTGCCCTGGATATATTTGTCAATGAGGACCGGATTCTCGATCCCCTGGGCCAGTATGATCCTCATGTATTCATTTACATCCGCATCGCTGAAGGCGATTATCATGTTCTGTCCGCCGAGGACATAGGAAGGTCTTAGAAGCACCGGGTATTCCAGTTTGTTTGCAGCTTCCAAGGCTTCTTCCAGGGTCAGTACAGAGAAACCCTTGGGGCGCGCTATTCCAAGCTTCTCAAGGAGGGCGTCGAAACGCTCTCTGTCCTCTGCCATGTCTATAGAATCAGCTGAGGTTCCTATGATGTTGACATTATTTTCAGACAGAGTCTTGGTGAGCTTGATGGCCGTCTGTCCGCCGAAGGCAACGACTACGCCGTAAGGCTGTTCCTGACGGACTATGTTCATTACATCCTCAGGGGTCAAAGGCTCGAAGTAAAGCCTGTCTCCGGTATCGAAATCCGTAGAGACGGTCTCCGGGTTGTTATTCACTATTACTACCCTGTAACCCAGATCTCTTAAGGCGTGGACACAATGAACGGCAGCATAGTCAAACTCGATGCCCTGACCGATCCTTATAGGACCCGAGCCGAATACGATAATGGTCTTTTTATCCTTATCCCCTTCCTGCTCAAAGTCAGCTTCGTTCTCACCGCCCTCGCCCGGGGTATTGTATGTTGCGTAGAAATAAGGTGTCCTTGCCGCAAACTCACCTGCACAGGTGTCTACCATCTTGAATGTAGGCTTAAGGCTATAGGCAGGGCTTGAATTACATATAGAAGTAAGCGCCTTATCCGTAAAGCCGAGCTTCTTTGCCCTTACATACTCTTCTTCGGTAAGCTCTCTTCCTTCTATATCCTTCTCAAAATCTATGAGGTTTCTGATCTTGGCCAGGAACCAGAGATCTATCTTGGTGTCTTCGTGGATCTTATTGATTGCGATACCTCTCCTGATGGCTTCTGCCACATAGAAGATCCTCTCATCAGTAACTTCGATATATCCTGCCTCGATAGCTGCATCGTCAAGCTCAGAGAGCTTATTGAGCTTTAATATCTCACAGCCTATCTCTGCGCCTCTTACAGCCTTCATGAGTGCACTTTCGAAGGAATCAGAGATTGCCATGACTTCGCCCGTGGCTTTCATCTGTGTGCCGAGGTCACGCTTGGCATAGACAAACTTATCGAACGGCCACTTCGGGAATTTGACTGCCACATAGTCAAGAGCAGGCTCGAAGGCAGCATATGTATGACCTGTAACTGCATTTACTATTTCATCTAATCTGTAGCCCAGAGCGATCTTCGTTGCGACCTTGGCGATGGGATATCCCGTTGCCTTGGATGCCAGAGCAGAAGACCTTGATACTCTGGGGTTGACCTCGATGACCGCATATTCGAAGGAGTTGGGATTTAAAGCGAACTGGCAGTTGCATCCGCCCTCTACTCCCAGAGCTTCTATAATGTTAAGTGAAGCAGTCCTCAGCATCTGATACTCTTTGTCAGAAAGTGTTACCGCAGGAGCTATTACTATTGAATCTCCGGTGTGAATTCCTACAGGGTCCAGGTTCTCCATGGAGCAGACAGTGATGACATTGCCGTCCTTATCTCTTACGACCTCAAACTCGATCTCTTTCCATCCTGCTATACCGCGCTCTATTAAGACCTGGGTTATAGGAGACAGCGCAAGACCGTTCCTTGCGATCTCTTTAAGCTGTTCCTTGCTATTAGCGATACCGCCGCCTGTTCCGCCTAATGTAAAGGCAGGTCTTACGATGACCGGATATCCTATCTCATCAGCAAAATCCAGAGCATCCTGAAGATCTGTTACAACCTTGGAGGGGATGCAGGGCTGACCTATGGATTCCATCGTATCCTTGAACAGCTGCCTGTCCTCTGCCTTGTCTATGCACTCAGGTGAAGAACCGAGCAGCTTGACATCGTGGGATTCAAGGAATCCTTCCTTGGCAAGCTGCATGCACAGTGTCAGTGCAGTCTGGCCGCCAAGTCCCGAGAGGATGGAATCCGGCTTCTCCGTCTCGATTATCCTCTTGATGGTCGTAAGTGTAAGAGGCTCGATGTAGATCTTATCTGCCATCGATTTGTCAGTCATTATGGTAGCAGGGTTTGAGTTGACCAGGACTATTTCTATCCCGTCCTCTCTTAAGGCTCTGCAGGCCTGAGTTCCGGCATAGTCAAACTCTGCAGCCTGACCGATGACGATAGGACCTGATCCGATAACGAGTACTTTCTTAATGTTCTTATCCAGCGGCATAGTCTATCACCTCAACCTTCCATCATCTTTATAAACTCATCAAAGAGAAAATCCGTATCCTGAGGCCCTCCACAGGCTTCCGGATGGAACTGAACCGAGAAAGCAGGCTCTGCTATGTATCTCAGTCCCTCGTTTGTCTTATCGTTACCGTTTACGAAGAGTTCTTTTGCCACATTCTTATCAAGGCTTTCTGCCACAACGGCATATCCGTGGTTCTGGGATGTGATATATACCCTGCCGGTCTCCAGGTTCTTGACCGGATGGTTGGCACCCCTGTGTCCGTACTTAAGCTTTGTAGTGGCAAATCCATGAGCAAGAGCCAGTATCTGATGTCCGAGGCAGATGCCCATAGTAGGGATCTTATCCTGCATGAGCTCCTTTATGGTCTCTATGGACTCAGTATTATCAGTAGGATCTCCCGGGCCGTTAGACAGGAACAATCCGTCAGGAGCGATCTCCCTTACCTTATTAGCTTTAGTTGAGGCAGGCAGTAAATAGACCTCACAATTCCTCTTGAGCAGGGATCTTATTATATTCCTCTTGATGCCGTAATCGAACATGCAGACTCTGTATTTCTTATCACCCTGAGGCTCTAATACTTCGATCTCTTTAACACTTACCTCATCTACCGGATCCTTGATCCTGTAGGCCTTGATTTCTTCCAGGCTTATCTCATCAGGAGAATCTGTGATCGCGCCGTTCATGGTCCCGTGCTCTCTTAAGACCTTGGTAAGGGCTCTGGTATCAATGCCCTTGATACCCGGGATGTTATTGTCCTTCAGGTACTTATCCAGATCTTCTTCGCATCTGAAGTTTGAAGGAAAGCTGCAGATCTCACGGACAATGTAGCCTGATACTACAGGGATGTCCCGTTCCCTGTCAGGCGTGATAACTCCGTAGTTACCTATGAGTGGGAAGGTCTGCACCACAGCCTGTCCCTTGTAGCTGGCATCAGTCAGGGTCTCAAGATAGGCTGTCATCGATGTGGTAAAAACGATCTCTGCAACCGTGCTTCCCGGAGCGCCCATAGCCTCGCCCTCATAAACATTGCCGTTCTCTAAGACCAGATACTTCTTCATGTCCATTCCCTCCGTTCAAAAAAAGAGGCTTTTTTCTAAAAAGAAAAAAGCCTGTGATAACTATATTAAGCACCTTGCTAAGTGCTGCGGGGTCGGCATTACTGAGCTCAAAACGCAAGCATCTGACTTAAGCTTATGTCTCATGGTAAGCACCTTCCCCTTTGCATTTGTAAAAGGGTATCACAAACGCCCCGCGAAAAAAAGAAGAAAATTATTACAAAATTTTCATCATGCCTGGTCTGTATGTTCAGACCAAATGTTGGCAGAACCTCTGTCCAAAGCGACGATCCCGGTCCTGCACATCTCGATGATGCCAAATTTCTTGATATTGTCTATAAATGCATCTATCTTCTGAGAGTCTCCGGTAACTTCTATCGATATGGCATCTTCTGAGAAATCGATTATCTTGGAACGGAAAATGTTGCAGGTCTCGATTATACCCGGCCTTATCTCATCGTTGTTGCCAACCTTGATGAGCAGCAGCTCACGCTTGATACAGTCTTCATTAGACAGGACAACTACTTTCTTAACGTTGTAAAGTTTGCCAAGCTGGGATACCACTTGGTCTTTGTCAGCATCCTCTGCCGTAAGTGAGATGGTTATTCTGGAATACAGAGGAGATTCTGTCTCACCTACCGTAAGCGTGTCAATGTTAAAGCCTCGCCTGGTAAACATCGCAGTTACTCTGGACAGGACACCTGATTCGTTATCTACATATATTGCAATAATGAACTTACTGATCATTCTCTTCAGCCTCCTTCCAGGTTACGAGATTATCGAATGTTCCTCCGGGGCGGAGCATGGGAAGTACCATTGCATCCTCGTCTACTGCCAGATCAATAACGCATGGACCATCTGTTTTTTGGGCATTAAGGAAGGCACTCTTAAACTCATCTATGTTATCTGCCTTATAGCCTTTGGCACCGAAGGCTTCGGCCAGGGCTTTAAAGTCAGTCTTGCGGTTTATCTCAGTGCCTGAGTAATGCTTGTCGTAGAACAAGGTCTGCCATTGGCGTACCATGCCCAGAACCCTGTTGTTAAAGATAACGATTATAAGCGGAACATTATAAGTTACCGCTGTGGCAAGCTCGTTAAGATCCATGCCGAAACTTCCGTCACCGGTGATAAGAACGGAGGGCTTTTTACTTCCGATGCTTGCTCCTATTGCAGCGCCCATACCAAAGCCCATGGTTCCAAGTCCGCCTGAACTTATCCAGGTACGCTTTTGCCTGAACTTAAAAAACTGCGCTGACCACATCTGGTGCTGACCGACATCTGTAACAAGCCTGGTGTCAGCTTCTGAATTGTCTGCGATAAACTCCAGAACAGCTCTAGGCAAAAAGTCCTTATCGTCGTAGGCATCTGTCTCACGCTCCAGAAGTGAAGCGATCCTCTCATCCCACTCGGGAAGCTTTTTCTCCTCTATAGCTTCAGTGAGCCTTACGATGAAATCTTTGATATCACACTGAACTCCAAGGTCAACATTTACGTTCTTGCCTATCTCGGTCCTGTCACAATCGATATGTATCTTTCTCGGATTAAGTGCAAACCTGTCAGTATTGCCCGTCGCCCTGTCAGAAAATCTTACACCTACCGCGATAAGAAGGTCGCTCTTTGCAAGAGCAACTGATGCGGCAAAATGTCCGTGCATTCCCTGCATTCCGAGGAACCTCGGATAGTCTGTCGGAATAAGGGATAAACCCATCATGGAACAGCCGAGATAGGCTCCTGACTTATCTGACAGAGCCATAAGCTCAGTTCCGATGTCTGCCCTTAATGCGCCACCGCCGAAGTAGATATAGGGGCGCTTTGCTTCGCATATCATGTCAGCAGCCTTTTTTATATCTTCATCACTTGCCTTGATGATCTCTTCCAGAGCATAAGGTTCTTTAGCCTCGTACTCATATTCTGCCTGCTGGATATCCTGAGGGATATCGATGAGTACCGGACCCGGTCTTCCTGACTGGGCGATCTGAAATGCCTTCCTTATGGTTTCTTCAAGCTTATCTATCCTGTCAACGAAGAAATTATGCTTGGTAATAGGGATAGTAATACCTGTGATATCTATCTCCTGGAATGCATCTCTTCCGATGAGACTGCTCTTTACGTTACCCGTGATCGCTATCATCGGAATGGAATCCATGAATGCTGTCGCGATACCTGTTACAAGGTTTGTAGCACCGGGGCCTGATGTTGCAAGTGCAACGCCTACCCTGCCGGTAGCTCTCGCATAACCGTCAGCTGCACTGGCAGCTCCCTGTTCATCTGCAGTAAGTATATGTTCGATCCCGTCACCGTCGTTCATGAGAGCATCATAGATATCAATGACAGTCGCGCCGGGATATCCGAATATGCAGCTGACACCCTGCTCTTTCAATGTCTTAATAAGAATCTGTGCACCTTTAAGCTTCATGCGCAAACCTCCTGTCACATTCCGGAGCAAAAAAAATCTCTCTTGCTCCAAATAAGCAAAAGAGACGAAATACAAATTCCGCGGTACCACTCTTATTGACCCTAAGGCCCTCTCATGTGCCATCCTGAGATGTCACCCTGCTGTAACGGGCAAACCCGGCCGTTCCTAATAACTCAAAGCTTTCAGTACGGCAGCTCCGGGAGGACTCATCATTACGCATACCTGTGACCGGATCTCACCGCCCCGGACTCTCTGGATCAGGTTAAAGGCGTATCTTTATTCCCTTCAACGCTTGTAACAATCATTAAAGCACGGACAAAACCCTGTTGTCAAGTTATGTAACAGCGGGCAGTCCGCCTGGATTTCTCCCTGATTGATTATTTTATGAGTAAACCCGTTCAAAGACTCGACAAATACTACAACTATCACCCAAATTGAGTAAAAACTGTAGTGCTTTGCCAAATACACTGAGCGATTTGATCAACGGATACCATTTCGGCCTTATCTGTCTTCTCTGTAGTAATTCCTTCCTATGGAAGCAGGCTCGCCCGAGCCGTTCTTTTTGCTCATGGAAGTTATAATAAGTACCAGGAGCGTGATAATAAACGGAAGAGCTGAGAAGAACTGGGCAGGCACTTTATTGAGCCAGCCGAGAGTATGAGGGAAGTTATATGCGATGGTTGCATTATAAACTCTGAGAGTATTAAAGAAGCCGAAGATCAGGGTGCCCAGCAGAGCTCTTGCAGGATTCCAGTTGGCATAGATTACAAGCGCTATGGCAATCCATCCGTAACCGTTGATCCAGCAGTTGGAACCTTCAAATGTACCGCCCATATTAAGACCCATATAAAGACCGCCGAGCCCCATTATTCCGGAACCGATGATGATGTGGATATACTTCATTAAGGTAACATTTATACCAGCTGAATCTGCTGCTCCCGGATTCTCTCCGATGGAACGGAGCTTAAGACCCGGCATTGTCTTTGCAAAATAGACCCACATGATGACAGCTATCGCTATTCCTATATAGACAAGGATATTGTGGGAGAATAAACCTTTGCCCAGCACAGGTATCTTGGACAGGAGCGGGATCTCGAGATCTCTGAACTGATCTGCAAGAGTCGTGTCACCCATCTTGGGCCAGCCGTTTTTGGAATTGGAAAGACCATTGCCGATAAAATAATAGAAAGCAACGCCAAAGGTCGTGATAGTAAGACCGGTAACATTCTGATTAGCCTGCAGCGTAACTGTCAGGAACGAGAATACCAGACCACAGAATCCGGCAGTAAGGAAAGCAACTAGTATCCCTATAAACAGGCTGTCTGTCCTGCAGGCAGCAATGTAGCCACATACGGCGCCTATTGCCATGGTGCCTTCAACGCCCAGGTTGAGGCTTCCGCTCTTCTCCACCATTATCTCACCTGCAGTACCATAGAGGAGTGCAATATTATAGACAACGATGTTAAACAGGAACATCGTAATGACATTAAGCATTAGTCTTGCCCTCCTTTCTTACGATCTTGAAGGTCGCAACAAAGTCTGCAGCCAGTACAGAGAACAGGATAATGCCCTGCAGAAGATCAGCAAAATTACTGTCTATCGCAGGATACTGCGTAGCCGCAGCCTGGCATCCGTACTGGAGGACCGATATAAGTAGTGACGTAACAAGGATCGCAGGTACCGAGAGCTTGGCAAGCCAGGCGACTATTACGCCGGTCCAGCCTACATTGTTGGTGATGTTCTCAGAGATAGTACCTGCAGTTGCAGTAGCAAGTCCTGATGCAAGACCTATAAGAGCTGCTGATATGAACATTGTCCTTAAGACGATCCAGCCCACCTTCATACCTGCATATTTGGCAGTTGCAGATGAGTCGCCTATAACGGAGATCTCGTAGCCCTGCTTGGTGTACTTAAGATAGATGTAAACTATGATGGTGATAACTACTGCAACTATAACAGAATGCAGCAGAGTAAAACCTCCTATCTTGATACCGCCCATCCTGCAATTCTCCTCGAACTGTCCGAAGATAGGTCTGTCGGATTCAGGATTCAGGAAGAAATTCCAGGGCGCCTTTGTACTGCCCAGATACCTTACCAGATACAAGACGATATAGTTGATCATGAGGGTCATCAAGGTTTCATTGGTATTAAACCTGACCTTGAGTGCTGCCACTGCAAGACCTATAAGACCGGCAGAAAGCGAAGCTGCAAGACACATCAGGATTATGGTAACTATCTTAGGCATCCCGTTGCTGTTAAAGGCGACAATGGCTGCACAGACCGCACCGGTGAGGAATTCTCCCTCGCCTCCTATATTCCAGAATCGCATCTTAAATGCCATACCCAAGGCAAGTGAAGTTATCAGCAGCGGAACGAATATCTTAAGCAGTCCTTCTATGCACTTATAAGCATAGCGGTTGCCGATAAGACCTATCGTCAGCATTCTCTTGTAGTACTCCAGCGGATTAATACCGAGACCTATCAGGAGCAGAGCACCGATAAACAGAGATATCAGTATGCCGACGATATAACAGATAACGATCCTCTTGAGAGAGTGGTCTGCACGCCTTACAAGATGGAAATCAGACATTCTTATCCTCCTTTGCATCTTCAAAGGCGGAATCCTTGGCGATACCGTCAGTCTTGCCTTCTTTGTTAACTATATTGAGAGCTCCGGTCATCATGAGACCGATATCTTCTTTTGTGGTATTGCTGCTATTGACTACGCCCTGCAGCCTGCCGTGACATATGACCATTATCTTATCGCACAGTGCCAGCATAACGTCCAGGTCCTCTCCTACGAAAAGGATACCTACGCCCTTCTGCTTCTGTTCATTAAGGATATCGTAGATCATGTAGGATGAATTGATATCAAGACCTCTTACCGGATATGCGGTAATGAGGACATTGGGGCCTGCCTTGATCTCACGGCCCAATAGAACCTTCTGGACATTGCCGCCGGAGAGCCTTCTTACCGGAGTCTCGGTAGAAGGAGTTGATATCTCCAGTTTCTCTATGATCTTGGAAGCTTCCTTCCTTGCAGTATTCCTGTCCACCAGGAAGCCCTTTGCCTCATTGTAATTCTTAAGCATCATGTTGTCCGTAATGGACAGTGAGGGCGCAAGACCCATACCTAGTCTGTCCTCCGGGATAAAGCTCATGGAGATGCCGTGGTCTAATATCTTCTTGGGGCTCATGCCGACAATACTCTCACCATTATGTATCATCTGCCCCTTCTCTATGGGCCTGAGTCCGGCCAGAGCCTCGCAGAGTTCCTTCTGCCCTGAACCTGCAATACCTGCAACGCCGAGAAGCTCGCCGCCTCTTATGTAGAAGTTCATGCCGTCAACTGCAACAGCACCTTCGTCGTTCTTGACCGTCAGGTCTCTTATCTCCAATAGAGGATGAGTCTTCTCAACTATGGGGCGCTTGATATTAAGATCCACCTTGCGTCCTACCATGAGCTCAGTCAGTTCCTTCTCGCTGGTCTCGCTTGTCTTAACCGTTCCCACGTATTCACCGTGCCTTAAGACAGAGACACGGTCTGATATATCCATAACCTCATTGAGCTTATGCGTGATGATTATTACCGAATGCCCCTCCTGTTTCATCTTGCGGAGCACGTCGAAAAGCCTGGTGACCTCCTGCACGGTAAGCACCGCCGTAGGCTCATCCAGGATAATTATCTTGGCGCCGTAACAGAGGACCTTAAGGATCTCAAGAGTCTGTTTCTCTGATACCGGCATGTTATAGACATATTTATCAGGATCTATGCTAAAGCCGAATTTGGCTGCTGTTTCCAATACATAATTACGGGCAGCCTTGGATTTAAAGAGCCTTCCCGCTTCCTTCCCCATTCCTATCCTTATGTTATCCAGCGCAGTAAAGCGCTCAACCAGCTTGAAGTGCTGGTGGACCATTCCTATTCCCAGTTTGCCGGCTGATTCAGGTGACGTGATCGAAACCTCTTTGCCGTCCATAAAAATAGAACCGCTGTCGGGCATATAGATGCCCGACAGCATGTTCATAAGTGTCGTTTTGCCTGATCCGTTCTCACCAAGGAGCGCTAATATCTCGCCCTTGTTCAAGGTCAGATCGATATTCTTGTTGGCGGCTACTGAGCCGAAGCTTTTGCATATTCCCTTAAGCTCTATAGCTGCCTGCATACTATTAACCCTCTGCTGTAGCGTTAACCTGATTTACGCCTGCTACATAGTAGTTCATTGAACCCTGGATAACGCCATCATCTACAGATGCGCCGCCTGCAGCAACAATAACTGCACCTGTATTGTCCAGAAGGTCAGCATCACTCTGAGTTACCTCAACACTGCCTGCTGCACCGGAGAAGCTGAGTCTTGTACCGGAGAACACGTCCCACTCCCCATTCTTCATGAGCTCTGTAGCAATATCGATAGCTTCCTGAGTTTCAGGCTCGCAGTTGCCGGAGAGTGCAGATACTTCAACGAGTCCGGAGTTGATACCCTCATAGTAGTTTCCTACTGTTGTCATGAATGTTGAAGGATCGTCCATAGCAGCCTTAATAGCTGTTGCATAGTATGCGCTCCAGTTCCAGATAGGTGCGCAAAGATGTGCATCGGGAGCTTCTGCTGTCATGTCTGAGTTGTAGCCACAGCCGAATACACCCTTCTCATTTGCAACGATCTGAGGCTGAGCACTGTCGCAGTGCTGAGCGATAACGCCGCAGCCGAATGTATCAATAAGAGTCTCAGCAGCCTGTCTCTCAAGGTCCTGATCGCCCCATGTATAGATCTCATAAACATTTACTTCTGCATCAGGGTTAACTGACTGGCATCCTAAAGCAAATGCATTGATACCGGAACATGTTTCGGCATACTCTGTGCCCCATGCGGATACATAACCGATAGCATTGTTGCCGAGAGCAAGAGACTTGTAACCTGCTGCGATACCTGCAAGGTAACGTGCCTGGTAGATCCTGCCGAAGTAGTTGTTAAAGTTAGTGTCATTAGATTTGTATCCTGTAGCGTGTGAGAAGATGATATCAGGATACTCTGCTGCTGCCTCTTCCATAGCATCGATATAACCGAAGCTGATACCGAAGATGATGTCGCAGCCCTCTCCTGCCAACTGGTCGCAAGCTGCCTTAACCTGCTCAGCATCCTCAGGTACATTGTCTACGATGGACAGATCCTTCTCAGGATCAAGGCCAAGGCTGGTCATTGCCTCTGTGATGCCCTTGTGATGAGCATAAGTATAGCCTGATGTGTCATTCTGGCTGTTGATGTAGATAGCGCCTACTCTGAAGTCGCTTCCTGAAGTTTCTGTGCTCTGACCGCAGCCTGCAAA
Organism: Mageeibacillus sp. UBA6976; assembly: GCA_002450155.1. Lineage (GTDB taxonomy): Bacteria > Bacillota > Clostridia > Saccharofermentanales > Saccharofermentanaceae > Saccharofermentans. The sequence goes on from DJYO01000009.1 coordinate 16,948, forward strand.
TGCAAATACTGACATTGCAGCAAGTGAAGCTGTAAGCACGATTGAAATCAGTTTCTTCATAATCTCCTCCTAAAATTTATTTATATGCAAATTGCATATCCTGATTTAAAAGGCCTATTGATCCTGCCTTCTGAATGTCAGGGAATCGTCGCTCATTGAATCTACTATGGCAAGTGACTCAACACGGATACCCTGAGCTCTTAATGCATCTCCTCCGCCCTGGAACCCCTTCTCGATCGCGATGGCAGCTCCGGCGAGTTTAGCTCCTGCTTTATTAGTGATCTCAATAAGACCCTTAATAGCATTACCCTTGGCAAGGAAGTCATCGACGATAAGGACGGTATCATCAGGGCCGAGATACTCGGAACCTATAACAACCGTATATGTCTTCTGGTGTGTATATGAATAGACCTCGGATGTAATCACATCATCTGAGAGATTAATGCTTGCATGTTTCTTGGCAAAGACGACAGGAACTCCGAGCTTAAACCCTGCGGCAAAAGCAACGGCAATGCCTGAAGATTCGATGGTAAGGACCTTGGTAATCCCGCTGTCCTTATATAGACGGGCGATCTCGGATCCCATATCCATAAGGAGCGTTGTATCTATCTGCTGATTAAGGAAACTTCCTACCTTAAGGATCTCACCCGGCAGTACCAGGCCTTCGGATAAGATCTTATCTTCTAAAGCGCGAATACAAATCACCTCCTGAATATCCTTAAATAATATAATATTACAATTAGATGTCAAATATAAAAATGACATATTAGCATTGTCAATCTGCTAATAGTTTAGTCACATTTAAAAAGGGTTTCCTTCCCTGCCCCAAAAGCAAAGGAACGAAACCCTCTGTTTTCTAATATACGCTTAGATCAAGTTGCTGATGCTACACCAAAGACCTTCTCTAAGTCTCCGTCAGCTTCATAAATCTTCTCAAAGTCTGAACCGTCAACAGTAAGCTTCTCCATGAGGCGTGAAGCGAGGCCTTCGACAACATTTTTCTTCTCTGTAAGGATGCGCTTAGCTTCCTCATAGCAGGAGTCGATGATCGCCTTGACCTCTTCGTCTATAGCTGCTGCGGTCTGTTCAGAATAGCTCTGGACCTGACCCATAGAATAGCCGAGGAACACTTCCTCGTTCTCATCGCCGAAGACCATATTCTTGAATCTCTTGGAGAAACCAAAACGCTTGATCATGTTTTTGGCAAGATTATTGCAGGACTGAAGATCCGATGATGCACCAGTGGATATCTCGCCTAAGAAGACTTCTTCTGCAGCTCTGCCGCCAAGGCTCATTGTAATGGTATCAAGGAGCATCTTCTCAGTATAGAAATCCGTATCCTCAATAGGCTTATATGCTGTATATCCGCCTGCTCTTCCGACCGGAACGATCGTGACTCTGTCCACCTTCTCAAATTCGGAAGTAGCCTTGAGAACAACGGCGTGACCTGCCTCGTGATATGCGGTAAGGCGCTTGACCTTGTCTGTTAACTTCTTGGAATTCTTCTGGGGACCCATCTGGACACGGAATGTGGCATCAGTAATGGTCTGCATGTCGATCTCTGTCTTATTATAACGGGCTGACATAAGTGCTGCTTCGTTAAGGAGGTTAGCAAGATCTGCACCTGTAAAACCTACAGTTGAGAGCGCAACCTCATGAAGATCGACGTCACTTGCAAGCGGCTTACCCTTGGCGTGGATCTTAAGTATAGCCTCTCTCTCGTCAGCATCAGGTTCATTGACCATGATCCTTCTGTCAAATCTGCCGGGTCTTAAGAGAGCCGGATCTAATACATCGACTCTGTTTGTGGCAGCGATGACGATTACATTGTCGCTGGAATCAAAGCCGTCCATCTCGACCAGGATCTGGTTAAGTGTCTGCTCACGCTCATCCTGTCCGCCTCCAAGGCCTGCACCTCTCTTACGTCCTACTGCATCGATCTCATCAATGAAAAGAACAGAAGGTGCTTCCTTCTTGGCATCCTGGAAGAGGCTTCTTACACGGGATGCACCTACACCTACGAGCATCTCAACAAAATCAGAACCGGAGATATAGAAGAACTTGCACTTGGCTTCGCCTGCAACGGCCTTGGCAAGAAGTGTCTTACCTGTACCGGGCGCACCATAAAGGAGTACACCTCTGGGGATCTTAGCTCCAAGCTTCTTATATTTCTCGGGGTTCTTGAGAAAATCTACGATCTCGCTTAATTCCTGCTTTTCTTCAATGGAACCTGCAACATCTTCAAATGTAGTCAGATCCTTCTTGTCAGGATCGAGGAGTCTTGCACGGTTATTACCGAAGCTGAATACGCTGTTGCTGTCCTTACCCTGTCTTGTAATGCTCATGAAGATAAGACCGACTACAACTATTGTGCCGACTATCATGAGTATCTCAATGAGCGAAGACCAGTCGAAAGGCTCTGTATACGTATAGTCGTCGATCTGGCCTGCTGCCTTGGAAGCCTCAAGCCTTGTGATAAGATCATCAACAAATTCGTAAGGAATATCCTGTGTTATCTTGGTCGGTCTGGAAGCATCCTCGGGGGTATAGGTTACGGTAACGCTAGTTCCGTAAACCTCGACCATGGATACGTCATTCTCCTCGTTCTCGATGAGGTTTAATACTCCGGACAGTGTTGTCTTATTCTTTGCTCCTGTGGGAGTGTTGTTAAAGAGCATTGTTGCAAATGCAACGATAACCACCAACATAATCAGGTAGAAGAATATTCCTCCACCCGGTCTTCTCATTCCGCTGTCTTTCTTGTCTGCCATTATTTATCCCTTCCTAACGATCCTAATGTCGTCAAAATTCCTATATTCACCATCCAAGTCCAGACCATAGCCTACGATGAACTCGTCAGGTATCGTTATCCCGTTATAGTCGGGCTTAAGATCATTTACTCTCCTGCTGGGCTTATCGAAAGCCGTGCAGATCTTAAGTGAGGCAGGGCCTCTTTTTAGGAGCTGTTTCTTGAGCAGTTCCAGCGTCCTGCCGGTATCGATGATGTCTTCAACGATAAGTACATCCTTGCCCTTGATATCGTAGCTCATATCCTTCTTGATCTTGAGATTGCCTGAGGAAACCTCACCGACATAACTGGATACCTGCATAAAATCTACGATTACCGGCATCTCAAGTCTGCGGACCAGATCAGATGTGAAGATAAATGCACCCGTGAGGATACCGCAGACTATAAGCTGCCCCCCCTTGTAGTCGTTATTGATCTGGCTGCTGAGTCTTGCGAGCATCTCTTCGATCTGCTCATGTGATATCAAAACCTCTGACGTATCGATCATGCTTAGTGCGCCTTCCTTATCTCAAGCTTAAGGAACCTGTTACATTCCGGAGCCTGCTCTATATATCTGCTCCTGCTTAAGGAAGAAGTAAACCCCTCGCTGTGTCCGTATCCCGGGATCCAGAGGATCTTATCCCCTGATCGTACATACAGGATGCAGTCTCTTACCAGCTTCGGGATCTTGAGGTCAGTATATAGCCGCCTGATCTTCTTACTGCCGCTTTGCCCTGCCTTTGCAAAACAAAGGTCTAAGTCAGATGCGTTTGCAAGAGCATTTGTTATGGTGATCTCTCCCCTTTTATTATTTAGAGGATAGAACCACGAATAGTTATTATACTCTAACTCATCCTTATTCTCAATCGTGACGATACTTGCCCTTATACTGAGATCTCCGATAACAGTCTCAAGTCCTGATGAAATATCAAGGCTTAAAGGCTCCTTATATGTAAGATATCCCATCCTGCCTGCAATATAGAAATATGCGTCCCGGGGGACAGAGGTAAACATTGCAAGATCCCCATGCTTTATGAACTTCCTTGCAAAGGGCATATCGAGCTCTACAGAGCCTTCCTGCATAAGGGCCTTATCACAATATTCGATATTGACCGATTCAAGGTCAGTAAGAGAGTCAAAACTGTTAAGCCACAGCATCCTTAAGATCCTTGACCTGATGCTCTTATGCAAGCCGGTAATTCCAGAAACCCTGACAGCATCCCCGTCTGATACCTGAGAAAATGCCTTCAAGGCTTCTGTCTCGATAAAGTCCCAATCCTCTTCTAAGAGGAGATTTGTCTTATAAAGCTGCCTTACCGGGTCATCTGAAAGCCCGCGGCTCTTGGCGATCTCGGGGATTATGTCATTACGCCAGACATTCCTTGTGCAGCAGGACAGTTCGTTTGTGGAATCAGTTGCAAACCTTATCCCTCTATCTGTAAGGAATCCTTCAAGCTCTGCCTTGCGCACACAAAGAAGCGGTCTTATTATGTCGCCTGCGATAGGTCTGGGAGTAATGAGACCCTTAAGTCCGGCGCCTCTAAACAGGTTCATAAGCATAGTCTCGGCAAGATCATCCATATGATGAGCCGTAGCTATCCTTACATTAAGGCCCGGGCCTATCTCGTCTTTATAATCCGAGAAAGCCTTGTATCTCAGTTTCCTGCCCTGAGTCTCCTCGGAGAGTTTATTGGCTCTGGCAAGCGAAGATACATCGAAGCTAAATATCTTAAGAGGGATCCCCCTGTCTTTGCAGTATGAACTGACCAGTTCCTGATCTGCTATACAGTCTCCGGGTCTCAGATTATGGTTAATGTGGACGCATCTTATATCACAATTGATACGGCCGCTTTCTTTCAAATCTGAGAGTATCTCCATCAGAGCCATAGAATCAGGTCCGCCTGAACAGCCGGCGATTATCACATCGCAGTCAAACAGTCCGTGTTCTTCACTATATTCAGCTATTCTGTCAATTATCGTCATCGGACATAAATCCGCTGGGGAATTCCTCGTTCATATCATCAAAGAAGCTGTCTTCAGGCTCCGGAGGAATATCATTCGGGTCCGGTTCCATAGCAGGCTCTTCAAAATGATGATCCTGGGAAGCACTGTCCGAAGACTGAGTCCTGGTATAGGGCGAAGAGGGCTCCTCAGGCATATTCTTATCCTGCTCGATAAACAGAGTCTTCTTAGGGATCCAGCAAACCTTGATCCTGTTGGTGGATCCATGTCTGTTCTTCTCCAGGTAGATATAGGCGGTCTCAACCGCATCATCGCTCTTAGGAGTATCGCTGCCCTTGTTGTAGTAACTCGGTCTGTCAATGAACATAACAGTATCAGCATCCTGCTCGATAGAACCTGAGTCACGGAGATCCGACAGCTGAGGTGTGTGGTCCTCGTCCTTGGCAGCACGTCTGCTCATCTGAGACAGGGCGATTATGGGAATATTAAGCTCCTTGGCAAGGACCTTAAGGCTCCTCGTGATCTGAGATACCTCCTCGTTCCTTGAGCCGCTCTTGCCGGGCATGGTCATGAGCTGGAGATAGTCTATGATGATGAGACCGGGAGCAGATTCAGGTCTGCTGTTAAGGCCTGTTATCTTGGACTTGATGGACAGAGGATTAGAACCCGCCGTATCGTCGACATAGATAGGAAAACCGGAGAGCTTCTCCAATGCATTCTCAAGCTGCGCACTATCACGCTTGTCCATCTTACGGGAATAGAGGATCTCATTGACCGGTCTGTCCATACAGGCAGACAGAAGTCTGTTGGCGATCTCTATCTTACTCATCTCAAGAGCGAAGAATACGACCGGCGTGCCTGTAGCCGCAACATTGGATGCGATATTGATAGCAAGTGCGGATTTACCCATACCAGGTCTTGCCGCAAGTATATTAAGGGAGCCGGGATGAAGTCCTCCGAGAGAATTATCAAGACGCTTAAACCCGGTCTTGACCTTTTTACCCGACTCTCCGTTTATTTCCTGAGTAATATTCTCAACAGCATTCTTAAGAATGCTGCTTAACTGCTCGACCCCCGAGGTCGACTCACCGGATTTGAGCTTGGAGATCTCTGCTATAGCATGGTCTGCAAGATAATCTGCGGTCTTATCTCCCTTGGACACCATCCCCTTGATCTCAGACAGGGTGTTGTCTAATCTGCGGAGCTGGCTCTTGGATCTGAGCTCATTAACATATTCGTTAAGAGAGGACTTGGATGCTACAGTATCTGCAACATTGTAAATATATGTGAGTCCGTTCATCCGGGCAAAATCCGGAGTCTTCTCCAGTGTGCTCGATACGGTGAACCTGTCAACAGATTTGCCCTCATAGAAGAGATTCATTATCGCCGTATAGATCGAAGCATTCCTCCAATCAGAGAAGTCACCTGCCTCAAGTCCTTTGCCTACGACATCGATCACGGATTTCTCATTGCGCATGCAGAGTGCCAGCAAGGCCATCTCAACACCGACATCGGCCATGCCTCTGTCATCGTTCATGTCCAGCAGATTTTCATCATAATCTGTCATAAGAAAACTCCTTATTCAGCTGAGGACACTTCAACATTAACATCGCAGGATACTTCGGGGTGAAGCTTGACCCTGACACCGAATACACCTACATTCTTGATAGGAGAAGGGATGACTATCTTCTTCTTGTCGATGTCGAATCCTTCCTTCTTCAGAGCTTCTGCAATATCTGCAGATGTAACTGCTCCATAGAGTTTACCGTCTCTGCCGCCCTTGCAGCTTACATTGATGGTCTTGCCGTTTAAGATCTCTTTGTTCTTCTTAGCTTCTTCCAGAGCACGTCTTGCATGCTCCTTGGCAGCTCCCTGCTGAAGCTTAACATCGTTGAGGTTAGCTGATGTCATCTCCTTGGCAAGTCCCTTCTTCATAAGGAAATTCCTTGCATAGCCGTCACTAACGTCAACAACGTCATTCGCCTTACCGAGTTTCTTAACATCCTGAAGTAAGATTACCTTCATTTTTAACCTCCGAATTCTAAAAAAGACCGGGCGCCCTGCAGACATTCATATGCCTTAAGACGCCCGGCCAGTTATCTTATTGATCAGACTATACTCTCTTACATGCTTTACTTAACTGCGTAAGGGAGAAGAGCGACCTGACGTGCACGCTTGATAGCCGTTGTAACTTCACGCTGATGGATAGCGCAAGTACCTGTCATCCTCTTAGGCAGGATCTTGCCTGACTCAGAAATGTACTTCTTGAGTGTATCAGCATCCATAAAATCGATCTCCTCGATCTTATTTGCGCAGAAGTAGCATACCTTCCTGCGGCTGCGTCTGGGTCTCATGTTGCCGGAGAACTCTCTTCCGGCCTTAGGTGTTCTGTTCTCAGCCATTTTGCTTTACTCCTTGTAATTAAAGTTCGAACGGAAGACTTACGTCATCACCACCAAATCCAGAATCAGAATCATCGATCTGTGTCTTAGGTGCTGTGGGAGCTGAAGATGCTACTGTGTTCTGAGCGGGCTGACTATTGTAGTTCTCAGCGGGCTTTGAGTAGTTATTACCACTGCCGCCGTCATTGGAACCCTTGGAATCAACGAACTCTACATCGTCTACAACGACTTCAGTAACAAATCTCTTCTGTCCTGACTGGTCCTCGTAATTGCGGGTCTGAATCGAACCTGTAAGAGCCATCTTGCTGCCCTTATGGAAATACTTACCAATAAAAACAGCTGTCTGTCTCCAAGCTACGCAGTTGATAAAATCAGCCTGCTTCTCGCCATTCTGGTCCTTGTAACGGCGGTCGCACGCGATCGTAAAATTTACGAACTGTGTCTGATTCGCTGTTAACTTAACTTCAGGATCCTTTGTGATTCTACCGATTAAAATTACCTTGTTCATCTAAATACCTTCCTTGAACGAGTCTTAGTGATTACTCACCGACACGAACAACGAGATAGCGGATTACACCATCAGTGATCTTGAGTACACGCTCAAGTTCCTTAGGGAAATCACTATCGGCAGTAAAGTTAGCCTGAACATAGTAACCGTTCTTCTCACCGTTGATCTCATAAGCAAGCTCTTTGATCCCAAGAGAATCCAAAGAGTTCAGGGTTGCACCTGATTCGATCTTTGCTTTGATTGTGTCAGTAAGAGAAGCGCTGCCCTCGTCGCCAAGTGAAGCTCCGAGTACTACGATCAAACGATATGTGTTTGCCATTCTATTCACCTCCTTCTGGTCTTTGCGGCCCGGTAAGACCGGGCAAGGATGCCGTCTTTATAAATACGGCAGTGGAAAGAATAACACAACCGGTGCTTAATATCAAGCATAAACACCACTTATTGCCGATATCTCTCTTCGTGTCCAACCTAAATCTTACGAGACTATACTACAACATTAAAACTGAAATGTATACAGCAATACAAACGTACGTTCGAGAATTCCTGAAATTGAGACTTTTGTCAGCAGCGCTCTATGCCGAGAGCTTTGAGGATATACGGGAACAGCAGTTCTATCCATGCTTTGAGAGCAGAGGCAGTATGGTCGTAGGTTTTGGCATTCTCACCCCTGGGATCAGGGATCGATATGGATGCCACCTTGCCCTCTTCGTTCTTAAAGACGATACCGTTTGCAGCAGCAAAGGTGGAGAGGGAATAAACCTTGCCTTCTATCTTTGGGAAGGCCTTAACTATGGCAAATGCCTGTTCGTCTCTTAAAGTCAGGATCAGGTCATTGGCATCGTAACATGCAGGATCTGCCTTCATTGCCTTATGTCCTGCAATGGAGCAGCCTGCCATATCTCTTGCAGCCCTTACCATCTCAGGGTCAGGGCCCTGCCCTATAATTGCTTCAAGTCCTGCTGACTCGCAGTAGACTTCGCATCCTATGTCTTTGTTATCCCTTAATCTGTATGGAGCCTGTGCGTTCAGGAGCATTCTCGTTACCCCTTCAAGACAGGGAGAAAGACAGGTATTGTCGTCACAGACAAAAAGTATCGACTGGGTATATGTATCCTTAAAGAAGTCCAGCGGCAATTCGCGTCTTGCCGGCCTTGAAGGCTTCGGCATGTCAGGGGCGAGCTGTCCTTCTTTGCCGGAAGCTTTATTAAGCCTGTTCATGTATGCTTTGGCAAGGCCCTCGCCCTTAAAACCCTGGGCAAAGATAATGTCTACTTCCTGCATATCCAGATGCCTGAGGCCTGTAAAGAGTCCATGAGATGCGGCTCTTACATCAAGTGCATTGCCATAGCAATAGATCTCGGTATGAGAGAGCAATACCTTGTCCCCCATCTTCTCGATGAGCATCTTGACCTCAATGCCGCAATAGAGACCAAACCTGGCAAGAGGTCTGGTCTTGAGGATCTCCTGAGCCTTGAATATAAAAGGGGCCGCGATATCTACAAGCGCCTGCCTGCCGTCGTCGTCCATCTTTTTAAAATCAGGGACAGAAGGCTCCGTATCAACAGTTACATCGAACCCGTCAAACTCATCGTTGATAACTGCTGCACCATCAGGCATGTCCATTATCTCGACTGAAGCAACAGGGGCATAGTGACGGTACTTCATGCCGGGAGCTTTTGGAACGGCACCTGCCTCAAGGCTTCCCGCCAGAGCGGGCTTTGTTGCCGCTATCTGTATAGCTTCCTCTGTGACTGCACCGGGTCTTAAGATAACAGGAACTTCGCCTGTGCAGTCTACTACTGTGGACTCCAGGCCAAAAGTTGAATCTCCGCCGTCAATGCAGGCATAGATATATCCGTCCATATCCTCCATGACAGAGGCTGAATTTGTAGGTGACGGGCTGCCTGACAGATTTGCAGAAGGAGCTGCCACAGGCACGTTGCAATAATCGAGGAATTCATTTGCAACCTTATCAGACGGCATCCTTACGCCAACCGTATCGAGTCCTGCAGTAACAATATCAGGTATCGCATCTGACTTATGCATGATTATGGTGATGGGACCGGGCATAAAGGCGTCTATGAGTTTTCTTGCAAGAGGGGTGATCTCGGATACTATATCCTCTATCTGTTCCTTCCTTGCGATATGACAGATAAGAGGATTGTCCCCCGGTCTGCCCTTGGCTTCAAATATCTTCTTTACGGCTTCGCCGTCAAAGGCATTGGCACCTAAGCCGTAAACGGTCTCTGTGGGAAATGCAACAAGCTCTCCCGCGGCAAGATGCCTGGCGCAGTCCTTGATGGCTTCTTTTTCTCCGGGACGAGCCAGGATAGTCTTATCGTATATTCTTTTTCTTTCCATTTATGCCTCCCTGGAAGCCTGGTCGAGTGTGAGAGCATCGATTATGTCGTCAAGATCACCGTTCAGGATCTCCTCTAACTTATAAAGAGTAAGACCTATCCTGTGGTCAGTTACTCTGCCCTGATGGTAGTTATATGTCCTGATCCTCTCCGATCTGTCCCCGGTACCTACCTGGGAACGTCTTGCGTCGTTCTCGCTGCTTACATCCTTATCCTTTGCGATTGCAAGGAGCCTGCTCTGGAGCACTGCCATCGCCTTCTCCTTGTTCTGGATCTGAGATCTCTCATCCTGGCAGGTGACTACCAATCCTGTAGGAAGATGGGTGATCCTTATGGCAGAAGATGTCTTGTTTATATGCTGTCCGCCGGCACCTGAGGATCTGTATCTGTCGATCTTAAGATCCTTGGGATCTATCCTGACTTCCGTAGCTTCTGCTTCGGGGAGAACTGCCACCGTCGCAGTGGAGGTATGTACCCTGCCGCCTGATTCGGTCACCGGGACTCTCTGTACCCTGTGGACGCCGGACTCAAATTTAAACTTGCTGTATGCACCATATCCTTCGATCTCGACGACGACTTCTTTATATCCTCCGAGACCTGTGAGAGTCTCATCTATCTTATTCATCTTAAAGCCCTTGGATACGGCATAGGCGGAATACATCTTAAGGAGGTCTGCTGCAAAGAGGGCAGATTCCTCGCCTCCTGCTCCGGCTCTTATCTCCATGATGACGGACTTGGAATCTCTCGGATCTTTCGGCGCGATATATACCATAAGTTCCTTCTCAAGAGATTCGGAATCCTGCTTTGCCCGGGCAAGCTCCTCGTTTGCCATCTCATGCATCTCAGGATCCGGATTATTCTTCAGGATCTCTATAAGATCCTCGATATCCCGGAGGCATTTCTCGTATCTGTTTATCGCCTCGACTTGAGGAGTAAGGGCACCTATCTCCTTGCTCATCTCTGCAAACTTAGCAGGATCCGACATTACATTCGGATCACTAAGTGACGAAGTGAGCTCGTCCAATCTCTCTTTTATCCTGTCTGTCTTGCTCTTGTCTATCATTGCGAACCTGTCTTATTCTGTCTCCTGCACATTATATCCGAATAAGGTATTAATGTAAGATACAAATTCCTCGCCAAAGTCTATGCCGCCTTTGGTTATCTTATCTCCGTCCAGGGGACTGTTGATATATCCCTGACCTAATTCGTAGAAAAAAGACTTGTTGGATCTTAAGTCTCTTGAATACATGAGCATATCCCTTACAAGACCTACCGAGCCTTCACCTATGGCTAGTATCTTTACCCCGTTATCCGTTACGCAGTCTCTCAGGATATCTATTTCATCTTTGCTCAAGACATCAACATTATATATAACTATGAGAAGGCTGCCTGCATATTCCCTCGGTATATTCTCGCTGGTAATATCTCCGTTCTCGTTATATGTGGTAAAGTGGAAATCCGGTACTCTTACAGGCATATTATCAGAAGTGATCTCTCCGGGGCTTAACACGGTCATAACGTCTTCGAGACCTCTTAGGTCTTCCGGCATTTCTCCTATCCAGTATATCTGCAGATCCCGGGCTGCAAGTTCACTCTTTGCCATGTTAAACTGATCCAGTCTCTCGGAAGCCGAATTATTCTTCCTGCTTCCGATAAGCCAGATACCGGGGATCGCAACGAGAGATATAGCTGCGATCAGCAATAAGACTATCAGTCTCCCCTTCTGCTCCACTTGAATATTACCCTGAGATACTGTAGCCGAATGTCCTGATCGTAAATCTCAGGATCTCCTTGCATAGGTCAAAGAGCATGATCTGATCAGTATTGACAGGATCAGCCTTATATCCGACTGCGCCATAGTAGAAAGATCCGGAATCCTCCGGGATCGAAACGCCCAGCTTCTGCGCTACCGCAAGTGAAGATCTCTGCCCTATTACAAGGACCGGTATTCCGTTCCTTATAGCGCATTTATACAAAACGTTAAGATCGCTTGAAGTAAGTTCCGCCTTATAGATGACTATAAGACAGTCGTTGTTTATTATCTTGTACTTGGTCCTTCCGTCAGGCATCAGCTCTACCACAGCCGGATATCCCTGCATGTTTTCAGCAGGCATGTTGTACTCCGAAAGTGAGCCGGCCTCTGCTCTGTTAAGTCTCTTCCCGAGTCCGGAAATTCCCGGCGTAAGATCTCCTACCCAAAAGAATTCGATGTCATATTTAAACATCTGTTTCTCGATCTTTGCTACATCCTGCAATGCGATATAGTTAACGATAAAACCAATAACAGTTACCGCCAGGATGCATAATACAGTAGTCAGTATTATCCTTCTTGATTTACTTGTCATACCTTCTCCCCATAAGGTCTTACACCGTCTATGACCTGTTTTGCAAAATCCTCCCTATCTGACACGATCATGGCATCAAGACCGTCAAGATAGGGCGTCAGATAGCTCTTCAGATTATCTGCCTCGTATCTTAATTCCTCTCCCGTAAGATCTGTCCTTATGATTATAAGCCATTTATGTACACCTGTGCCCTTGGCGAGCATAAGCCTTACCCAGATGGCAGTTACCTTGTCCTGGGATTTAAGGTATTCATCTGTCATCTCCTTAAGCCTGGGCGGATAGTGATCCGGCTCTCCCACCTTGGCAGTCTCATCCTTAGGATCTGCCATCTGCCCCTTGATCAAGGAGAGCATGTCGTTCCCGAAAAGGACCTCCTGCGTGCCGGGATTGATAACAAAACCGTTAAGCTTCATCTTCTCTTCGAGGCAGACATCTATAAGGTCTTCAAATCCTGCCAATACTCCGCCCTGCTGACCACCCTTATAGGCAGCTTCGAAAGAATCTGAATCGGTATATGTGACAATATATCTCTTGCCGTCCTTGCCTGATATGGCATGGAAACTGTAATTGCCATCACTGCCGTTTACCGGCACCAGGAAAGTCGATCCTGCAGCGCATTTAAGAAGAGCGAGCATGTTCTCCTCGCTGGAAGCTGTCCTTACCTTATCAAGCAGCTCATTAAGTTCTTTGTTCTCTATACGGTCTATCTTATTCCCTTCCATATCATCCTCCGGTATCAGAATAGTTTACCTGTTACAAAACACCAGCCCAGGAGTGAGAACAGCATAAAGATCATCGACAGTGCAACAGTCCTGGTACAAAACTCGGGCTCGGTATCGTACTGCTCTGCGAAGATTACCGCTGTCGAGTTAGGCGGGAGCGCACACATCAATACCATAGTGATCATCGTTACGGGCAATGCCTCGATAAACCTGCGGGCAATAAGACATACGCCCAAAGCAATGGCAGGCATTACCACCATCTTGACCAGGACCACCAGATGAGACTTGATATCCATAAAGAGCTTTTTGGGGCTCATGGTAGATAACATGGAACCTATGATCATCATCGAAAGAGGAACGTTCATATCGCCTACAAGGCTGATCGTCTCCTGGATAAAGGCAGGCATCCTGAACGGTATGGCAAAGAGTATTATAGACAGGATCGATACCAAAGATACAGGATTAGAGATAAGATCTACTACCCTGAAGTGCTTCTTGGATATTATTACCGCTCCTGCCGAATAGAAAAAGAGATTGGATATAAGATTAAATACCGATGCAAGGAGCAGACCCTGCTCGCCATAGAGCTCCTGCATAATTGGCATCCCCACAAAACTCGTATTGGAGAATACGGTAAGGATCACAACTATCCTCTTCTCATCAGAGGTGATCTTGGATCTCCTGATAAAGAGATAGACAGTGACAAGCCCTATGATGCAGTAGGCTGCCGCAAAACCGGCAACGGCAAAGATACCTCTTAGGACTTCGTAAGAGAAGGTAACCTGTGATGCGCCCAGGATGGTAAATGGCAATACAGCCATAAGAAGGACATTGGACATAGTGATCTCTGTCCTCCGGTCTATGACCCTTGCCTTGTTAAGGATAAGCCCCAGCGCTATGTATATGAAGATCTTAAAGAAAGCTATGTAGATCTGAAGCATTTACTAACCCCCTTATACGTTGCCCAGGAGCATAGCAGCTCTCACCGCGTTCTGATAGCATTCCATATTCTTGGACACCTCATATTCCGACATATGGGGATCGTATTCATGGGAGGCTTTATAGAATCTGCCCAGGCTTTCCATATCCTTGAAATAGCCTATGGTAAGGCCTGCGCTTAAACCTGCTCCCATGGCAGTCATCTCATCAGATTCAGCTCTTACTATCTTGATGCCCAAAAGGTCTGATTGCAGCTGCATAAGGAACTGGGATGCGCATACACCGCCGTCCACCTTCATGCATGTTGTCTTGATACCGGTATCGTCATTCATAAGCCTGACAAGCTCTGTTACCTGATAAGCAATGGATTCAACTCCGGCTCTTACTATCTGCGATCTGCCGGAACCTCTTGTAAGACCTACGAGTATGCCCCGGCAGTCAGGCTTCCAGTAAGGAGCTCCAAGGCCCGTAAATGCGGGCACCAGATATACTCCACCTGTATCCTTGACAGACTGGCATATGCCGTCGCATTCGGAGGGAGAATCAATAAGACGCATCTCGTCTTTGAGCCAGCTTATGATGGAGCCGGCCTGGAAGACACTTCCTTCGAGAGCATAATTTGTAACACCGTCAAAAGACCAGGAACAGGATGTAAGAAGTCCGCTCCTGCTCTTTACGGGAGATGTACCGAGATTCATCAAGGTAAAGCATCCCGTACCGTAAGTAGTCTTGCAGTCACCTTCAGATACCGCATTCTGCCCCAAAAGAGCAGAGGGCTGATCTCCTATAACTCCCGTTATATGAACGCCGTCTAATGCCTTAAGTGCTTCTATATCTTTACGGCTGAATCCCAGGCTATTTAGCCTTACAGGATCTGCCTTAAATTCTCCGTAATCCGAGCTTGAGGCAGAAGGCCTTGCAAGACAGGAAGACTTGATACCAAACAGATCAAGGAGATCCTTGCTGTATTCAAGTTTTGTAATGTCAAAGAGCATGGTCCTTGAGCAGTTTGAATAATCACTTGCAAAACTCTTCCCTGAAGTAAGGTTATATACGAGGAAGCCGTCTACAGTGGCAAACAGGACCTCGCCGGAGTCTGCCCTGCTTCCCAGTCCTTCCACATTCTCTTTGAGCCAGAGCATCTTTGTTGCAGAAAAGTAAGGATCCACCTTAAGTCCCGTTATCTCCGTTATGCGTCTGTCAGAATCCTTGATCTCAGGCCTCCTGCAGATATCAGTCGTCCTGCGGCACTGCCAGACTATGGCATGGTACAAAGGCCTGCCCTCTTTATCCATGGCAATGGTGGTCTCACGCTGATTGGTGATACCGATAGCTCTTATATTGCCGTTTGATTCCGGATATTTGGCAAGGACATTGAGGATGGCTCTATAGACAGAAGCGAGGATCTCATCAGCATCATGCTCGACAAATCCGGGCTCGGGATAGTACTGTTTGATAGGGACAGGGCTTCCTGATTGAAGCTGCCCGTCTCTATCCAGCAGGAACGCCTTGGTAGATGTGGTACCCTGGTCGATACAGAGAATATAGTCCATCTCAGCTCCTCTTGATCAGCGGTAGTAGAGCCTGTTGATCTTGGCATACCAGTCATTATCTATGGCAGCAAAATCTTCTCTTGTGAACCTGACCATCCAGTTGCCGTCTATGGTTCCCGGAGTATTCATCCTGGTATCTCCGCCATAACCTAACATATCCTGGATAGGTATTATTACCACATCAGCATGGCTCATCCACAGAGTCTTGATTATCGCTCTGCAGGACTGGCTGTGAGTTCCGCCGTCGCCCCAGTTGCTGCCCTCGAATCCGCAGTATTCAAGACAGAAATTACGGACATGTTCCGGGCAGTCCCAGAGCCATCCCAGAAGGGTGTTATTGTCGTGGGTGCCTGTATAGGCAACGCAGTTCTTTGTAAAGTTATGGGGCATAAAGGCTGAGTCGTCACCGGGGTTAAATGCAAACTCCATAACTCTCATGCCGGGGATCTTGACCTCTTCCATAAAGGACTTAAGGTCGGGAGTGATCTCGCCTAAGTCCTCTGCAATGAGGCGGGATCTGTCGCCGAAGATCTTATCCATCTTCTCGAAGAATTCAAGTCCCGGTCCCTTGCACCACTGACCTTCTCTGGCAGTGTCCGCATTAGCCTCGACTTCCCAGTAAGAAGAGAATGCTCTGAAGTGGTCGATCCTGAGATAGTCGTAGAGTTTGTAATTCTCTGCTATCCTCTTCATCCACCAATCGTAACCTTCTGCCTTCATCTTGTCCCAATCGTAGACAGGATTTCCCCAGAGCTGACCGTCAGCAGAGAAATAATCCGGAGGCACTCCTGCAACCTTATCGAATACGAGAGCCTCTGTCTTGACCTTGCGGGGTTCTCTTATAGGGAGGCCTGCTTTGTCTACGGCATTAGGATCCTTCTCCTTGATGGCCTTATATTTTGTAAGCTCTTTCTCGTATGCGCTGACCAGTTTCTTGACCTTGGCGGCAGGTGCCATCTTGAAAAGGTGTCTTGATGCCCAGACATCAGCTGAATCCCCGGACACATAGAACGGCATGTCACCTATGATAGATATGCCTGCATCGTTGATCTGTTTCTTGATCTCTGCCCATTCAACAGCAAACAGATACTGAACGAATGCGTGGTATTTGTAATTGGGGTTATCCTTAAGATCCTCTATGGCAGACTTATCGTAGTTCTTGAGCCTCTCATCGCTCCAGTCCCACCAGGCCTTGCCGTAGTTATCGTCCTTGATAGCCTGATAGAGAGCAACATCTACAGCCCACTGATTCTCCTCAAGGAATCTGTCTGTGGCATCCAGCATGGCCTTGTCAGCTCTTGAGAATGCCTTGCGCAGCATCTCGTCCCTGCTGATCCTCAGATAGTCGTAATCTATCCTCCACTTATTCTGGGAGTACTCCGCATCAACTACTTCATTAGGGGTAAGAAGCCCCTTGTCCATAAGCCTTCTGGGATCTATAAACAGCCAGTTTCCTGCAAAGGCCGAGAAACTCTGATACGGTGAATTGCCCATTCCGGGATAAGAGAAAGGCAGGATCTGCCAGTATTTCATTCCCTGTGAAGCTAACTGCTTAGCGAAAGCTACAGCTTCTTCTCCTATGACACCGATCCCGAAAGGTCCCGGGAGCGACGAGATGTGCATTAATACTCCGCCACCACGTTTCATTTGTATTCCCTCTCAAACTTATATATAATTATTTGGCTTTTAACAAGCCTATATATTATATCAAACTGAGGTATAAAATGAATTACTCCGTAGAAGAAGAGATAAAAAGGCGCAGAACCTTTGCTATTATATCCCACCCTGACGCAGGTAAGACAACCATCACTGAGAAGCTGCTCTTATACGGTGGTGCCATACATCAGGCAGGCTCGGTAAAAGCAAGGAAGGCTGCACGCCACGCAACATCTGACTGGATGGAGATCGAGAAGAAGCGTGGTATATCCGTTACTTCCTCGGTCATGCAGTTCGAATACGACGGCTGCCATATAAACATCCTGGATACCCCCGGTCACCAGGACTTCTCAGAGGATACATACAGAACGCTCTGCGCTGCAGACTCTGCAGTAATGGTCCTGGACGGAGCTAAGGGTGTGGAGGCACAGACGGTCAAGCTTTTCGAAGTATGCCGCAGACGCGGAATACCGATATTCACCTTTATAAACAAAATGGACAGAGCCGCCAAGAACCCCTTTGACCTCATGGATGAGTTAGAGAAGGTATTAGGCATCAGATCCTGCCCGGTAAACTGGCCCATCGGAACAGACGGAGACTTTGAGGGCGTTTACGAGAGATCCAGCAAGAGCGTACTGCTCTTCGATAAGGACAATAACGACCACGGCGCGTCGATGGTAACCCAGAGTGTAAGCGGCATCGACGACCCTAAGCTCGACAGCATGCTGATGGCAGGCCACCTGGAGACACTGAGAAACGATATCGAGCTCCTTGATATGGCAGGCGACGAGCTGGATATGGACAGAGTCTTAAGAGGTGAACTCACCCCCGTGTTCTTCGGCTCGGCAATTACCAATTTCGGCGTAGAGCCCTTCTTAAAGCACTTCCTTAAGATGGCGCCGGGACCTGCTGCTCACAATTCCACAGACGGCACCATCGAGCCTTCGGATGCGATGTTCTCCGGATTTGTATTCAAGATCCAGGCTAACATGGATCCTTCGCACAGAGACAGGATGGCATTCATAAGGATATGTTCCGGCCAGTACGAGAAGAATATGCAGGTAAACCTCATGAGGACCGGCAAGAAGATAACTCTCGCCCAGCCCCAGCAGTTCATGGCCCAGGACAGAGAGATCGCAGAAGAGGCCTTTGCCGGCGACATAATCGGTATATTCGATCCGGGCAACTTCAGGATCGGCGATACCATAATCTCATCGAACCGCAAATTTGAATTTGACCCCATCCCGGTATTTGCTCCAGAGAACTTTGCAAGAGTAGAGCCCAAGGACTCCATGAAGCGCAAGCAGTTCCTCAAGGGTATAGAGCAGCTGTCCCAGGAAGGTGCGGTGCAGCTTTATAAGCAGCCTGATATCGGTACCGAGACATATGTCATGGGCGTTGTAGGTATACTCCAGTTTGATGTTCTAGAATACAGGCTTAAGTCAGAATATAACGTAGACATCGTCAGGACTCCCCTGCCCTACCGTCTGGCACGCTGGGTCAAGTCTGATAGCGAAGGCTTCGACCCCAAGGAGATGACACTGACGTCCACATCACTCCTGGTAATGGACCGTGACGACGAACCTGTAGTGCTCTTCGAATCCGAGTGGGCATCCGACTGGGCGGTGGACCATAACGAAGCTTACAAACTGCGCTTCGAGAGCATCCATTCCAAAGACGATTAACAGAGCAAAAGACGGTGTAACAATGTTACACCGCCTTTATTCTAAGCATTTCTAATCTTCACCGACAAATACGTTCCAGCCTCTCATATCCTCGTCTGTTATGGTCTTCATGACGAGTTTGGCGTGATCTAACAGGTAATCCGAATAGCCTGATGACCACCCTCTGTTTATGAGTTCATCTATTATTATCCTGCTTATCCTCTCGATAAGATCTATCTTGTCTCTGTAGGATTCTTCGTTCATCTGGGTAAGATCCAGGAGCAAAGGGACACATTCCCTGCAAATCGTGATATCTTCAAGCGCCCTGAACCTCCACTTGTAATAGGGCGTATATCTCCTGTTCAGGAGGAACAAGGCGCAGGTAACCTTGTAGATAAATTCAGTAACGCATGAATAGGCTCCGCCTATATCTCCTCTGCGCATACACCTGTCGTAATTAAACTGTCCCGTCTTGCCGGCCATGGCAAGATCGGCTGAAATCTTCTTCTTCAATATGTCGTCGGGATAGAAGTCTTCCCAGCTGCGCCTTATGGAAGTAAATACGCCTTCGTCGTCTCTAAACACCCTGCCGTTTACGGCTTCTGCCAGATGCATCTGCGGAGTAGAAAGCCATTCTTCGGTGGTCTTGGGAATGCCTGTTATTCCTGTATGCTCAAGGAAAAATTCCTCTATGCTGTGAACGCCTACTCTGTGATCTCTTGCATTTGTATAATTGATATCCTCTGGAGCCATGCCCACATCGGTCCTGTGAGACAGGCAAAACTCCCTTACAGGGAGGTCCCTATAAGCTTTCTCCAGCCTGTCCCCTATCTTGCCTCTTAATTCCTCGGGGATCCAGATGCAGAATCCGGGACCGAAATCGTGATCTCTTGAGATACGGTCGTCAAAACCAAAGCACTCTGACCCCTGACCTGCAAGGCCTACTGCGATCCTGCCTTCGTATTCACCGAATTCTTCCCTGATCATCCTGCTTCCGCATTCGTTATAGAATGCAAAAGCGATATCCAGCCCCTTCCACATACTCAGCTCTTCTTATTGGCCTCGCGGTATTGCTTTTGGCTGAAAGCAACAAATTTATAGTTATCCGGAGAATATCCGAATCTGCAGTTAGGGCAATAGGTTGCGATCGTCTTGAACAGCTCATTGATCTTCTCTTTCCTCATGCCGTAGACATTGAACCGTACTATAACATTCTCAGGTGTATAGAGGTTAAGAGTCTTGGATGTGGGGATAAAGTTATAACTCTGGGTATGTACCCATGCAGCCAGGACATCTTCTCTTCCTACTATCTCTTCAGGTTTTTTTGCATTGGCGATAGCCTGCTCAGATACGACCATATGCTTATCCTGATAGATGATCTTTCTGTCCATGCTGGGAGCATACTTATGGACATTGGCATTCTTTGCCTTGCCTATAAACTTCAGAGGAGCAAACACCCTGAACAGGCCTACTACTCCCAATACAACATAAGCGATCAGTGCGAGCACCAAGATATAACCGGCAGACTCAGGATCGGTCCTTAACATTATCACTCCAAAAACAGTTAATGCTATAGCAATGGCTCCTGATATAAAGGAATAGATCAAGCCTGCCATCCTTACCTTCTTACTTACTTTCTCAATGTATTGACTGTCCTCGTACATATATGTTCTCCTTTAAATATTATATCCTTGCTTTCGCTTGAGCCTGTCTGCAAACTGCCTTGCGCATCTTGCAGATCTTCCGCCCCGTCTTGAAGCATATGCTTCTGCCTTCTCACTTAAAATGTCGTCTGAGACCTTCATGCCACCCTTGACTATAAGCTGCCGGCACATCTCAAGATATTCTTCTTTTGTAGGAGTGTCAAATCTTATCCTTATTCCGAACCTGTCAGACAGGATAACATCTTTCTGGTCCCCGATATCTGATATGTTGGCAACAACGCATATCAGGATATTACGGGCGTTATCAGCAGACCCTACATCGAGAGCCCTTCTTAAAGATGAAATTATCTCATAAGACGCTTCAGGCGTAATGTCATCTACAAAGAGGATAAATCTCATAGGGACAGACGACAGTTCATTGATTATCTCCTGGATATTGGTGATGTCCTGACAGGGAACCTCTACAAGTCTTAAGCCTCTTGAGGCAAAGGCCTTGGCTGCAGTCCTTACCGCAGTAGACTTTCCCGATCCGGGACAGCCGTATAAGAGCATGTCGGCATAAGCTCTTCCTTCCAGGAAAGCCAGCAGGTTATCAGCTATAACCTTACGCTGTTTATCGTATCCGACAAATGAATCCAGAGATATGTCATTAGGCTTAAGGAGCGGCAGGATCTCGGCATCCTTTGTATAGAAGCTCGTGTAATGCCTGTAGATGCCGAAGCCGTCTGTTGCGAGCATGAGTATAAATCTCTTGTAATTGCTGTTCATGTCCATTCCGGATGTTGAGAACTGGGGAGTGTATCCGTCACCCGGAAGCATCTTCTCAAGGTCGGCAGAAGATGTGTGACCTATCTCGGTAAGGAGGTCCAGCTCCTTCTCTACGGCATTCTCCAGCATGCGTGACAGTTTGATCTTATCGCTGCCGCACATACCTGCAAGGATCGATGAAGCTTCTGCCTTGAGGTAGATGTTGACGTCGCCTTCCAAAGCGTCCCAGAGCGCTCCGGAGAAGTCTGCATCAGGCCTCATATCGTAGAGTATCCCTACAAATTCAGAATAGCTCTCTATTATCTCTTCTGAAGGGATCCCTATCTTCTCGGTGCACCTCAGGAATCTGATAAGGCTCTTAAGCGGTTCTGTCTTACGTAATCCTCCGAATACAGTCAGCGAATTAATCTGTTTCAGTAGATCTGACATGCCTATTCCCCCAAGTATTCATGCGCATCTTCGATGAGCTTATTAACGTCCTTATAATCGAAATAACCCAGTGAAACATCTGCCGTTGTTCCGGAATAGCTTACAAATCTGCGGGCAGTATCACTGTAACCGATGCAGCCTGCCATCGAACATCTGACACCGAAATCGCCGGGCCTGCTGTTATCCATATAATCTGTTGTGGCAACGATATTGGTGTATCTTCCAACATGGAGCACAAGTCCTATATCCGTAAAGTTAAATACCACAGTATCGTCAATCCCAAATTCTCCGGGATCTAATGATGTGACTGATAAGACATCGCCGTCCCTGTTATATCTGTATAATTCGCCGCTCTGATATACGACATAGAGGCTGTCGCCGTTATATTCACTGCCTATTGCGATCCTACCTTCCGTAGAAGCGATCTCGGCGAGATCTCCATTCATACCGGCAAGACTTACCGAGCTTCTGCCTATGACAAAGAATTCACCGGAATCAGGTCCGGGACATACTGTAACATTTTCTTCCAGATGGACTATATCGCTTGCTTCCGCTTCGCTTACATCAACTGTGATCAGGAAATATCCCACTATGGAATTATTGGCGGTAATGATCACGTTATTACCGTCATCAGAAGGAATGATAGTGCATTCGTTCAGGCGGTCGTAGTCCCGGCCTTCTGCGATCGGTATGCTCTCACTCTCCTGCTCTTCTATGTTATACACGATAAGATTAAGAGTATTGTTGCCGGCATCGTAATTAAGGTAATAAATATTACCTGCATTAACTTGCAATCTGGCGTCAGAAGGGATTGAAGAATGTCCTTCGATCCTTACACAGTCCTCTATCTCGCCGGTGGAAACATCTATCAGAAGGGCTTTGAGACCTTCTTCTTCCATCTCATCAAATCCCGTATCACCGGATACCATATTGGTCATAAGGACTAACATGCCTGTCTTGCTGTCTACTCCGTATAACGAGCAGTTGTTAAAAGATATATCACCTATTTCCAATGCCCAGGATTCATCGTCTGACTCTATATCGACACATTTTATACGATCATCTTCTGCCGTGGTATAGTACAGATTTCCACCTAATACCATGGCCTCCATGATGTATGCATCTCCCGGTACAGAGTCAAATTGAGTGAAGTCTTCGTCACAGAATTCGGGAGAATACTCCACACATTTTGTTGAACCATCTGATATAAGATAATAATAACCATTTTCATCCTTAGCTCCGATCGTAGACCCGGATACATTATCCTGGAAGCCGTAATCCATGTTATATATGGTGTCTTCCTCTGTGATGTCACAATTAACAACGACTCCGCTCTCGATAATGAACAGCATTGTTGAGTCACCAGACGAATAGGGTGAGATAAAAGCATCCGGCAAGACGATCTCTCTTTTGAGATCACCTGATACAGGATCATATATCCTGACCATATTTGTGAACATGCATACTACGCAGGGACTAAGGCTCCCGTCTGCTTCCTTGAATGAGAACTGGCAGGCAAAGAACTCCTTGGATTTGTAATTAACATCTACCTGGTCTTCCCACAGAAGAGTTCCGTCTTCTGCATCAAATGTTTCAACGGTAACCTTGGCTGCCTCAACAAAACCGATGTCATTGTTAGCATAAGACAAAGATTGCGTCGTCTCGCCAAAAACAAGAGTTATCCTGCCGTCACGGCTTATGGTTGCAGCCTGAATATCAGGAAGGTCCTCAGCTACTTCAAGCTTTCTTTGCGCCCCGCTGTTTAGATCGATGCTGTAATATGTGCTTACCAGATCCAGATCACTTGTGCCTACGACGCAGAATCTGCCATCGGGAGAAATAGCATATACTCCATCGACCGATACGTCTTCTTCCAGCTTTATGATCTCTGTATCGTCATCTTCTATATCTATCCTGGCGAGCCTGCTTGAATCTGATATAACTACCCTTTCTGTCCCGGCGGAATAGACCATTTTAGGTCCAAAGCCAAAGCTGCCTTCGGAATAAGGATTCTCATATATAAGGTCCATATCACTTAGGTCATAGATCCTGAAGGTATCGTTGTTCAGGACAAAGAGTTTGTCATCTTCAACCCTGATATCGCTTATGGTTTCTCCGTATATCTCGCCTATTGGTTCATGTGTGACCGTATCCCAGACTCTGAGATTGCCGTTTATATCCAGTATGGCAAGACTGGATACACTGACCGAAGCATCGATCTTGGATATCCTCTCTCCCATGTCATAAGTCCAGCTGTCCATGTAACGCCATGTCCCCGGCATTGAATATGTGGCAAGAGAATCAGTAAGAGCCTTCAGAGCCTCCGAAGTAACAGGGCGTTCCCCTTCGTATGAAGGCAGAGCTGTAAGTGCTGTCTGAACCGCATGTACACGGTCCCTGCTGTCCAGATAGTTCTCTGCTATTGCAGAATTATACTTAGCTTCATTGATCAGGGCATTACGGAGATTGGTCCTGATCTGTATAACGCTCCAGGAGAGATATCCGATAATGAGAAAGAGCAGTGCTGCAAGCACTCCGGACAATGCGGCTATACGCTTTATACGGTACTGCCTTCTCCTGTTCATGAGCTCGTCGTAAGAGCATCCCAACATCGAAGCTGCAAGTCTCGGCAGCTCAACCCGGCGGGCATGCCTTACCGGCATCCTGTAATCGCAGGATAAGGGTTCTATGATCTCTTCTCTTGTTATCTCGGTCCCATCAGAGAGCTTACGTGTAACCGTATCGTATTTAAGGATATCCGGGATCACATCCTCCGGCTCACCGTCTGCTAATACGGTAAAGACCTGCTTTTTGGTATGAGTCTTAAGGAATTCTTCTATCTCCTTGATAACCCATGTGGATTTCTTGGTGTTAGTAGAACATATAACTATAAGGAAATCCGAGTTATTAAGTGCCTTTGCTATATTATCGTTCAGGTCGCTGGTTATTGGGAGCTCTTCTAAATCTCTGAATATCCTCTCGAAGCGTTTTACACCTGACTGCTTCCTGATCTTGCCCGGGATCGAGAAATGCTCAAGTCCGGTCTGTATCTCCTTCGCGATCTTGTTATCAAGAGGCGCATGCTTATAAGAAATAAAAGCATTGTATTTAATATCGCTCATCAGATCTCCTCATAGGATTCATTAAATATCCCGTTGTCGATGATATAGACGTCGTCCGGATCGGATTCCTTGCATGCTATATAATCGTCCTTCTCCCCCTTAAGATATTCCTTGGGATTCCACTTGGTAAACACCTTGGTAGTGCGTCCTATCTTTTTTGCAAAGATCACATTATCTGCCTGGGATACACACATCCTGGCATAGGGCGCAAGAGAAATATTCTGCCCGTTATCCATATTCTTTATCGTAGGTGTGTATTCAAGCCGCAGGTTGTACTTATCTTCTATGGTCTTATAGTTCTTCTCAAAGACACTGCGTCTTGAGACATATACCTCTCCCCTTACACCGATCATGACGATGGAGTCCTCTTCGACCTTGAATGTGGCGTCTCCTTCAAGTGATCTTACAAGGAGCTGGGTCCCGAGAGGATAGATCTCTGAAGGGACAAAATAGCCCTGTCTTATGCTCTTCTTGCGGTAACGCTTAAGTCCGTTTGTATCAAGCTTATCCTTGCCGGCATAGAAGATATCACAGTCCCTGAAATACTCATGCATCCTGCGCCTTAAGATAGTGGTAACTGCCAATCTTCTTCTGGAGTCGTCTATCTGGGCGTAATCAGGCTCTGCTTCTTCCATAAGGCTTTGCTGGATAAAGCCTCCTGCCTTGTCATTATGTCCGCCGCCGGATCCTATCCCCTTGGCCATATACTGGGCAAGTTCGTTTGCCCTGACTTCCTTGGTGCAGGATCTTATAGAGAATTTGATGCCGAAGTTTACAACGGAATATACGATGCAGACATCTACTGAATCCACGGACAGGAACAGGTCGCTAATGAGTCCCAAAATATTAGGGTCGCAGGGCATCGCTTCAAGGAGAGCATATTTATGGCGCTCGTGGTATTCGAAACCAAGGAGAGCTACACCTGCTATCTTGACCTCATCCAGGGTGATATTCATGTTGCAGAGTCTGTTGATAAGATCTGTATCAGCCTTGAGATAATCTCTCATATCCCTGTCCAGCGGGTGGCTTAATTCCGAGAAGTTATTGGTATCAGTAAGGAGGCCGTAATACATTGCAGTTGCAAGATTACCGGAAACCTCCATGCCTTCATTCCTCATAAGGTCCCATATTATAGTCGCACAGCTGCCCATGTTAGGTCTGATGTCGCTTAATTCGGGGATCCTGGTGGATAACTGGTGATGGTCAATGACGCACACCTTACGGGCGGGGAACTGTCTGACGTTGCCTTCGCCATACTGGCAGTCACAGGTGATGAGAAGCTCAGGCAGATCGCTCAGGCTGTCCACATATTCGATGGGTATCTCAAGGCTTGATACCATATAGGCAAGATTGGATTTCTTGATCCGGAAATTACCGGAATATATAAACCTGACATCCTTGCCCCTGGCCTTGAAATACTCATAAAGTCCGAACCCTGAAGCGATGGCATCCGCATCAGGATTGTCGTGGCACTGGATCACAATGTCCTCGTAGCTAAGCAGATCAGAGAGCTTCATAAAGTCCTCCTTAAACTATTATCCCAGAAGGATAGATAATACCTTGTCTTCTACCTGGTCTTTCTCGATTACGTCCTTATGTCTGATTTCCTTGTTCTTAAGTTCTGCAATAGACTGGGGGATCTCAAGTCCGCTCTCCTCGCTAAGCTCGCTGATGACAGTCTCTATGGATCTGCCTGTAGAATAACCTGTGCCTCTTATGGCATCCATTACAGATGGAGCAAACTTGAAAGGGGACGCGGTGGATGCAAATACAGTCTTGCATTCATCTCCCGATCTCTGGTGATATCTGTTGTAGATATTGAATCCTACTGCTGTATGTGTATCGATAACATTATCTGTTCTGTCATAAACTTCGAGAATAGTCTTGAATACGCCTGTCTCATCGGCAAAGCCGCCTACAAAGTTTCTCTGCAGAGTCTTGAGCGTCTTGGGGTCAACAGTGTACTTGCCGTCCTTAGAAAGCTCACTCATCCACTCAGTTACGACCTTAACATCTCCCGTGATCTCATAAAGAAGCCTCTCGAGATTGGATGAGATGAGGATATCCATTGAAGGCGATGTGGTCTTATAGAATTCCCTGTTTCTGTCGTATGTACCTGTAGAGAAGAAATCACAGAGCACCTTATTGCGGTTGGATGCGCAGATAAGTCTGTGTACAGGGATGCCCATCTGTTTTGCAAACCAGGCTGCAAGGATATTGCCGAAGTTGCCCGTAGGAACGACTATGTTGATCTCCTCACCCATCTCTATCTTCTCCTTGCGGAGGAGCTCTACATATGAATATACATAGTATGCGATCTGGGGAGCAAGTCTGCCCCAGTTTATGGAATTTGCAGAAGAGAGCATTATGCCGGCTGCAGCGAGCTTATCCTCTAATTCCTTGTTTGCAAAAGTCCTCTTGACGCCGGTCTGGGCATCGTCGAAGCAGCCGTTTACTGCAACGACATGAGTATTAGATCCGCCGGTGGTTACCATCTGCATCTTCTGAGCTTCAGATACGCCGCCTGTAGGATAGAATACGATGATCTCTGTGCCCGGCAGGTCTTTGAAACCTTCAAGGGCAGCCTTGCCCGTGTCACCTGAAGTCGCCGTAAGGATGCAGATCTTCTTATCAAGGCCTACCTTATTTACCGAGGCTGTCATGAGGTGAGGCAGGAGCTGCAGTGCCACATCCTTAAATGCACACGTGGGGCCATGCCAGAGCTCCAGGATATATTCTCTGTCGTTATACTGATTGAGCTGGACCAAAGGCACCGGATCCTCGCCCCACTTCTCCTCACTGTAGGCCTGCTTTGTATAAGAGAGCAGTTCCTCTTCGGTAAAGTCTGTAAGATACTTGGCAAGTACCTTGGCAGATATCTCATAGAACTGCAGGTTCTTCATCTCAAGGATCTCCTCTGCTGAAAGAGCAGGTATGCTCTCCGGCACGAAGAGACCTCCGTCAGGTGCGAGACCTTCGATTATGGCTTCGGCCCCGGAATACTTTCTGTCGTATCCTCTGGTGCTTATGTATTTCATTATTGTTCCTCCGATGCTGTCGTAGTTGTTGTAGTCTGTTCGGTTACAATAACCGGAGCAAGTCCTGTAGTAGTCGCCTCGGTAGTCTCCGATTCAAGTGTCAGCTGTGTAGGCTGGGTAGTAGTCGTTGTGGTGGGCTCTCTTCCCTCTGCTTCTGCAAAATGCATATCGTATCTTGCCAGGATCTCGGATACCTCCGGATCGGAATTATTGCTCTCCAGAAGGCTCTCCAGGTAAGTGAGCTTATCTGTATCTGCAGCGCCCTTAACTGTGGCTCTCATAAGAGGTACTACGCAGAATATGACTACCAGTACGATCACCACTGCCGCAATAACGATGGCAGCGATCTTGGTCATCCTCCTGAGCTTATCTCCTGAAGATTCTATGTCTTCGATCCTTAAGTGGTCGTCTGACATCTCGTCTCCGACGGAGCCTGACCTCATCATTATGTCGCGCCTCTCGCGAACGGTAGCCATCTTGGGGGCCTCGTACTCCTTCTGGGCACGCATAAGGATAGGTGCCTGGAAGTTCT
This sequence comes from Mageeibacillus sp. UBA6976, assembly GCA_002450155.1. Classification (GTDB taxonomy): domain Bacteria; phylum Bacillota; class Clostridia; order Saccharofermentanales; family Saccharofermentanaceae; genus Saccharofermentans. The sequence continues at coordinate 45,400 of DJYO01000009.1, forward strand.
GACGCTGGGCGGGAGATTCGCCGTTAGACATCTTGGCCTGCTTGATCTTCTCTGTTATATCCGAGGGCGGGAGATCTTCAGGAGGATTCTTGATATCCTCTCTTACCATCCTGAGCGCTTCCTGAGCGATGGTGAGATACTGCTCGGAACCGAGCACATTTGCCACGGCATAAGTAAAACTCCCCTCCGCTCTCTTAAAGCTGCCCTCTCTTGCAAGGCACAGTCCGTATATAAGAGCAGGATCACCCCACTGGGAATATTCGGTTATAAGAGGCTTAAGGAAGATCTGGGCGACATCGGTGCCGTCACCCTGCGCATTTATAAGTGCCTTGTTAAACTGCTTAACAATGCGTCCCTTCTCCTCGGAGCTAACGTCGAAAAGGATGAGACTCGTCTCATCTATCGGCTGTATCATCATTACAAGACTCAGATAGTCATGCATCAGATCGACCTCTCAAATCCGTTCTAATGGTTCCCAGAAGATACAGTGATCCCGTGATCAGAAGCGGCATACCGTCTCCGGCTGATAAAGCGAAGGCTTTATGTGCCCCTTCAAGAGGTTCTGTAACCTCGTGAACATTAACCTTATAATTATACACATTATTTATTATTTTAGAAAGTTGAGCAGGTTCCATAGCTCTGGGGTTATCGGGCTTTACCAGGAAAGCTTCGCTGATATTCATACCCGCCGCCTTATAGGCTTCGATTATCCCCTCGACATCCTTATCCGCCATGACCCCCATGACCAGCCTTATGGGGGAGTCTTTAAATACCTCATAGATAAGATCAGCCAGGGATCTTGCGCCCTGTGGATTATGTCCTCCGTCCAGGATAACAAAAGGATCGCGGCATATGGTCTCAGCCCTGCACTTCCACACGGCAAGGCTTATACCTTCCTTGATGATCTTATCTTCGATCCCCAGGACCTTACCGATCTCTATCGCAACTGCGGCATTGCCTGACTGATGCCTGCCCAAAAGACCGGTCTCATATGTCTCGCCTTTGTAGGTAAACTCCATGCGGCCGGTTCTTAAGATATTGCAGGACCCGGTCATCTCACTATCTCCTGCCAGGATCACAGGGCTTTTCTTAATAGATGCCACCTCTGATACCACAGACAAAACATCGCCGGGATCAGTCATGAGAGTGATCTCCGGATTAAGAAGCACTACCGGGGAGCCGGGCTTTATTATGCCGGCCTTCTCATATGTTATCTCGCGTATTGTATCTCCCAGTCTGTCACAGTGATCAAGAGAAATGGCAGTTATGGCTGTGCACAGAGGATCTCTTATTACATTAGTTGAATCGAGCCTGCCTCCGAGGCCTACCTCCAGCACGGCAACATCTATCTTCTGTTCTGCAAAATACTTAAAGCATATAGCCGTAATAAGCTCAAATTCAGTGGGACTTTCCAAGCCCTCAGACTCCATCTGCTTTACGCATTCTGCTACCTCAAGACTTATCCTTGTAAGATCAATTTCTGAGATCTCGCCTAAGCTGTCATCAGCTATGTATCCCGCAAGACCTTTTGCACCGTCTATTATCCTTATCCTCTCACTAAAGCGCTCAATGTAAGGTGACGTAAACACACCGACCTTAAGGCCGCTCCTTGCAAGGATCGAAGATATGAAAGCCGTAACAGACCCCTTGCCGTTAGTCCCTGCGATATGCACAGACTTAAAGCTGTCCTGAGGGTTTCCCAAAAGATCGCAGAGCCTGACTATACGGTCAAGCCCCAGATTGATCCCGAATTTTAGTGCATCCTTAAGGATCTCAGGCGTGGAATCTTCAGCCATTGTTCTTATCACCAGCAGAAGAGGTATAATCCACCATGTCTTCCTTGCGGAATACCATGAGTTTGCTCAGCACGTAGTTTGCAATGACTACAAATACTGAATTAAGTCCTTTGACAAGGTACTCATAAGTAAAGCCGAAACTTGCGATCATGAACATTACCGTTATAACAGGAAGACCTGTAATGGCTTCGCAGATCTTTATCATAAGCATATAAAGAGCCAGTTCCAATATCAGGAACGAAAGGATCCTTGCGCCTACAAAAGACATAAGTTCACGGATCCAGCTGCCCTTAGATCTGAAAACAAAGATCCTGTTGATGATATATGCGGTAAGCACTGCCAGGATCCAGCAGATTATCTGATTGATAACGGTCTTAAAGGATATATCGTGCCCCATGACATTAACATTCATAGGATTGGATATGAGCTTATCAAACAAAATATAAGATACCCAGTTAACAAGAGTTGTAATACCCCCTGATACCAGGTACATAAACAGCTTTCTTAATTTCTCCTGCTTAGGCGTTAGGTTCTCGCCTCCAAGAAGAATCGTCTTGATCCACATACTGACTCCTTGATCTATACCCGCTTGGGACGGGGCGTAGTCTTATCTACAAATATACGTCTTACCAGATATACGATTATAACAATAATTATGGATTCTATGAGGGATATTATGACAAATATGTTCAGCAGATATTTGTACATGACTTCCGCTCTCTTATCCTGGGGAGTAAAGAGCTGGAATGACTGTTCCTCAGGATCGTATAAGTAGAATGCACCGTTGCCGGATTCGTCGGTAAGATAGCAGATGAACTGATTGTCCTTGTTAACATATCCCGTCATCACCGCAGATTCCGTCTTATATTCAGCGGGAACATACCCTGTGGGAATATCCACACCTTCAGGAAGAGGCGTGGACTTAAGTATCTTACTCATACGGATTATCGTGTTATTGGGATCGTATCTTGTTACGACCTTCTCTGCACTGTTATAGAAATAAAGACCCGGGTTATTGTTCCCGTCAAACAGATAGAGCAATACGCTGGCCACACCGTCTTTTGTAAAGCAGGGAACGCTGTAGCCGTTGATCACCCTCGTGGTCTGGGTAAAGCCCTGGGGCACGCTCAATTCACTTGGCAGATCCACAAAGGTATAAGTATTGCCGCTGCCGTCTATAAGCGAAGCATTGTCCGGGACATAGCTCTCCTTGCGGATTATGTGGATGGTGTAATTCATGTGGTTGATACCATCCTGGGCAGACACATCTATGGATATGATGTTCTCCCCCACTTCCAGATTCTGAGCGCCGTCGATTATTACCGCGGCCCAAAGATTACTGGGGGTCGCCGTGATGCTCACCTCGGTAACTGACCTCTCTACCGAAGCTGTATAGCTTGTAATGTTAGGATCGAAATCCGGTGTTAATGTAACGCCTCTTATCTTAAGAAATGCAAGTGTCGCATCCGATGAGATCGGGGCATCGCTTATAGGAACGGTAACACCTGAACCCTTGGTTACTTCAACGCCCTCACCGTCGCTGCTTCTAAATTCTCCAAGGTCTTCTATCCAGGCGGACATCTCTCCGTTGGCATCAGGTCTCATACGGAAAGAGACTTCGTAGAGCAGCACCGGTTCCGAAGATTTATAAGCGCTGAAATCGTATTCATCACTCTCGGATTCACTTGCCGCCTGATAGTAACTGTCGGTAGCAGATATTGTTACCTGACCCTGGTCCTGAGTCTCGGTAAATACAAAATTAGCCAGTTCAGATCCGGGAGTAAATGACATATATTCACATACACCCGGAGTATAGCCTAATACCACGGGACCGAAGGATACGATCTCCGGCATGTTATCAGCTATTACCTTGATGGTGATTATATCGCCCTGGGCGATACTGGATACCTCACAGGTCGCAGAGACTACGATGGAACTTGCGGCAAAGACTGTGCCGGATGCCATACAGGCCGCTGCGATGAGCAGCGACATAGCAAACGCCAAGATCTTACTTACGAGCTTTCTCATATGTCCTCTATGGCAGATAACCATATTCCTCCGGCATGTTCTCATATACAGGTATAACGAATTCGAATGCCTGATCCAGCTTACCTATGTTCTTATAACTGTTATAGTATCTCACAGATTCGGAGTATGCCATCATAATATTCTGAGCATACTGATGTTCATAGAGTGAAGAACCATCGGATATAACATCGAATTTCTGGAAGTACAGTGTATCCTGGCCTGCATCGATATAACCGGATGCGATCCACATAGCGCCACCTGTGATCGCCTTATCAGGTGAATCCCAGGGCAGGAGCAGAGCTCTCTCTGAATCAGATATCTCCTGCATATCAGGGTCTTTGCCCCACATGGCATATTTGGCTCCGTTTACAACGGCTCCGCCTTCAGCGGTTGTTGCATAAGCTCCGATGTTATAGAAATTGTAGTAACCTTCGTAGCCTGTAAGGTCTCCTCTGCAGAGGGCAGACTCACCCGAATAACCCATCTCCTGTATTATCCTGCTGACCAGAAAGTACGGAGATACATCCGCCGTCTGACCTGCCTCGTATATCGCAGAAGCATAATCGAAGTCAGGTGTATCCATGAAGGAACCTGAGATCATGGAACGGACTCCGTCTATCGTCTGCACATTACTGTCAAAGCTTAATAGTTCAAACATGAATATCCTGTCAGGCACAAGGAAATTACGGGGATCTAGGAAATAAGATGTAACCTCCGTCTTGGCTGCCATCCAGTCGGGAGAATCGTACACCTGGCTGTTGGCTCTTACATAATCAGGATAAACGGACTGCTCTATGAGACTCCTGCCGTTGCTGCACTCTGCATCCAGCACCTGGTTATAGTTCAGCCCTGTGTTATAAGCCTTGAATACATAATCGGGATGCATGTTATGCAATAGCCATAGACCGCTGTAATAACTCTGAGGGAATGAAGACAGTGTGCTCTCACTGAAAGAACCGTCATCATCTCCGTTAAGGAGATAGATACGGTATTCATCCTCTATGCCATCGAAGGAAGTGACACAGGCAGTGATCAGTGTCTCTCCCGGCATGACTTCATAGATCTGCCCCGGCTGTAGTAATGTCTCGGTGCCGTTATGCAATGCCTTTATCGAAACACCTGCCGAGTAGCCCTCCAGCGCTTCGCAGTTAACAGTAACCATACTGTTATCAGGCATATAATAGGCATAGTCCTTCATCTTGATGTCAAATCCGGGGTAGATGCCCAGATATCTTCCGGACACGGAATTCCATACCCTCATGGAATAGAGGCTGCCGTTAAGGGGGAGCAGATTGATCTCATCTTTGCTCAAACTGTATTCCGAACCGTTTATATCCGTGAGCAGATAATTCCCGTCAGCGTCCTGAACAGCTGCGCAGTAAGATCCGTTGTAATATGCGCAGTCTCTTGAGGTAACGACCTTATAAGATACGCTCGCACCTTCAAATGAAGTGGTCTGCGCTCTCCTGGCTTCAATATAGAAACAGTTGGATATTCCTTCGATGCCGGTCTCGCTGGATACTGATGCAGTATCCTGGGCAAGGCCCCTCAGGACTTCATACTTACTGCCTTCATGGGCATTGGTGCCGATAAGATTGCCGTAGACATCATACAGGGAGACCTCGATGTCATCAGCTATATCGACAAAGTCAACGTAGCAGTTATTGCCCTCACCGCAGTCCACCATATACCAGGCGCTGTCCTTATCGGCAACGATATTGCCGTTAGATACGCTGTCAGGTGCGATCGCAAATCTCACAGGTATATTTGCAGTTCCGGCTGATATTACCCGGCCTCTTCCGTCTGAAGAACGCAGGAGTATGGACACATCGTGAATACCGGGGTCTACGCCCGCTGTATCCCAGGCAATATTGAAGGAAGTAAGACCGGTATCAGGATCAGATCCTTCAAAACTGATGTAGCCGTGATATAAGACATCGTTAACAAAGAAATCAGTCCTGACGTCAGTTCCCGTAGCACCGAAAGATCCGGATGCTTCTCTTATCCCTATGGTATATTCCCCGGGCCCTGTAATGCCTGAAGAAAGATTTACATCAGTTATTACCGATCCCGTACCGGAGATCATGGATGAAGATACCCCGAAGGCTCTGCGTTCATCAGAGCAGACTCTGTCTATAGCCTTGACCCTTGTCATGGATTCCAGACGGTCTGTGATATCAGATACGAGCTCAGCATCTTCCTTGCCGGTTACACTCATATTAAGATCAGATGCAAAACCGTTATCATCTCTGCCCAGCAGGTAATACTTTGGAGAAGTATACAGAAAGACCAGATAGTCTCCCGTAGTAAAGACTCCGCCCTCTACCATGCCGGATGCAATATCTGCTATATCTTCGGCATCCTCTGCATATAGCTGGGCTGCGCCTCTTCTTATGATATCTTCAGATTCCCTTATAGCGCCTCTGCCGTTAAGCCCGCCGCCCGGCAGTTTGAGTATTAATCCGATACAAAAAACGACAGCGCAAAGCGCCATTATCAGAGCAAGTATAAGATACTCGATCCTTCGTTTGAACATTATCAGTCCCTGCCGCCTGTAAGTGTATCAAGAGTATATCCGTAAGGCGGAACATAGTGCTCCATAAAATAGTCTGCTTCCGGCAGGTTCATGGCAAATATTGCTTTGCCTGTAGATTCCTTGGCAGCCTTGAACTCCACGCTGCCTGAAGATTCCTCTCTTACACACTTGATGTATGCAGCGATCTTATCTGCAGCCTTGACCAGCTTATGCATAAATACCTTGTCAGGAGTATCAGACGAGGGGGCTAACAGATCAAGATACTTATCCCTAAGCCCTTCCTGCTCAGGAAGCAGGGAGACAAGGGACAGAGCAGCCTCCTGCTCAACTTCCTTGTAAGCCTTGGTTATCTCTCTGTTGTGATACTTGATAGGCGTAGGCAGATCGCCGGTTATTATCTCTGTACAGTCGTGGAACAGAGCATATGCCATGACCTGATTCTCATCTACGGGACTTGCAGGATCCATCCTGTTATGGATCAGGCAGAGTGCATGGGCTATTACAGCAACATCAAAGCTGTGCTCCTTGATATTCTCCACCCTGGAATTCCTCATCATGCCCCAGCGCATGATGTACTGCATTCTGTCCAGCATTGCATAAAAACCATATTCTTCCATATAAAACCTCAACTAAAAAGCAAATGATCAGCTCTTAAACAATTCGTTAAAGCACTTGACCGCATACTGATCCGTCATGCCTGCGATATAATCCGTGACATAGATCGGAAGCGGCATCTCGGACTCAGGCTTATCCTTCTCCGGGTGCGAATCAACGAATGAAGCAAACTGCCTTATGACTTCGTTATTGGACTGGCGCGCCTTATCGATATTCCTTACCGCCTCATAGAAACTGTCAAAAAGAGACTCGAGCACGAGATCACAGTACTTCTCATATACGACGACCTTGTTGGCCCTGTAGATCTTCTTAACGTTCTCGTTAAGGACCTTCTCCAAACTGTGCAAAGCCTTGTCAGACATCCTGATCTCGTCTTTGTCGTAACTGCTTTCCACAATGTCTTCGACCAGATAATTGATTATCCCTGAATTAGATCCTCCGAGCTCTGAATAGGATGAAGACAAGTTGACTTCACTGTCTATAACACCTGTACGGAGGGCATCCTCAATATCTCTTCCGACATATGCGATCTTATCTGCAAAACGCACCACGCAGCCTTCAAGAGTCGCGGGAGTCTTGCGAGTCTTCTTGGGGATACGGTAGTCAAGATCTGATACAGTCTTATCCCTGCAGGGAATGAGCACCTGTTCGTCGTAATGCTCACCGCAATGACATATTATGCCGTCCCTTACTTCGAACGTAAGATTGAGTCCGTGAGAAGATCCGTGTTCCTCAAGAACATCGAGGACTCTGAGACCGTTTGATTCGTGCTCGAAATAGAGTTTATCGTTAACTTCCTTGAGTTTCTTGTTGAGCACCCTCTCGCCGCTGTGTCCGAAAGGCGTATGTCCTACGTCATGTCCCAAAGCGATAGCCCTGATGAGATCGGTATTGAGATTCAAAGCGGAACCTATAGTACAGGCGATGTAGTCAACATAGATAACATGCTCAAGTCTTGAACAGATGTGATCGTTGGCAGGATTAAAGAATACCTGTGTCTTATGCTTGAGCCTTCTGAAGGCCTGGGAGTATATGATCCTTCCCATGTCCCTCTCATAGCAGCTCCTGATATTACAGTCAGGTTCAGCCTCGATCCTTCCTCTTGAAGCCTTGCTCTTCTGGGCATAGGTGCCAAGAGTCTTCTCCCTGGCATCATGAACCATCCTGATCTTCTCTATCGTGACAGGTGAGATCCTCTCATCACTCTCGAGCGGCTTAAAACTGTCACGGTACAGGTTAAATAAAGAATTGGCGTTATCCATCAAATACCTTCCTCTAACAGACCCGATATTATTATTTGTTTATAATATCACATAATCCGTCAGAGGTTATCTGTAAACCCAAGCTGCTTCAACACTAATGATAATCGGGATGCAGAAAACCCACATCCCGAAACTTTAATAATGATCATCAGATCTGACAATTAAGTATCATTCTCTTTATGAGCGTTCCTCCAGCATATTGTTTACTCTGTTTTCTATTATTGGAATTACTTCATCTATACTCTTCTGTTCAGCATAGTATAGCGTAATTGGGATAATGGCAGTAATGAGTTTACTTTTTTGGGTTTTCATAACAAAGAAGCTCCCGGCAGAATAATAGCTCCTAATCAGTTGTCTTCATCAATAAGCGTCTGCGCTCTTGAAGCTATCACATTGCTGACATCATCTATTGACCGGGATCCGTCAAAGTATCCTCCCAATTCTTCATTGCAGATATCCATTACTCCCTGATCATATAAGAGCATCCCCTGAGCAGAACTAATAAACTCATAGTAATCGTCAATATAATCTTCCGGATTGTCAATGAGTACTCTGCCTGCCGGTCCGTATTCGCGTCTATAGACATTATCGGGACTATAACTCGGCTCTTCGCCGGGTTCCCCGTCGCCTGCCGACTGCAGAAGTACCGGAAGCAACAATCCGCCCGATCCACTGCTATTGGAAAAATAAATCTCGGTATCCGTTATCCTGTTATCTGCATAAAACCCTAAGACCTGCTCTATATTAGCCTCACAAGCCGTCCGGGATATGGGAAGATAGTTAATCCTGTTTACCGTATCCGCAGTCAGAGCCTCATCAGATAACAGGTAATTAAGTACACATGCCGCACCCTCAGGGTTATTAGCGTTCGCGAGTACCGAGAAAAACAGATCCGTATTGAACACAGGTCCTTCGGCAAAGGGATATCCTATGTAATCTATGCTTCCGCCTGTATATTCATTGGTAAGTACGTATTGAAGGAAACTTCCTACTCCCCCATACACTTCCAGGAACATCAGTTCCCCGTCTGTCATCTGCACCGCAACACCTGCAGTCTCCGTGTACGGCACCGACCCCTGTGTCTTACAAAACTCAAGCAAAGAGGCAACATCGCTCTCAGACAGTTCGCGCTCCTTGTAAGCTTTATTAAGTAAAAACGGCAATATCTCCTGTGTTAATCCCTGCGAAGTATCACCGCGCAGAATATGTTCACAAGAAGAATGTAAAGAAACAAAGCCGGTAAAAGAACTCCAGTCTTCAAAACTCAGATCATGAGAAAAGCTGCCCGGCATGGCAAACAGGCATTCTACTGTTACATAGGGCGTAACCCATACTCTCTTTCCTTCATCAGTCCTGCATGCATCCCACAGATTCGGGAAAAACCTGTCGCTGTCTGTTATCACATCATCAAGCTCGGCAAAGATATCAGCTCCTTCGAGTTCAGACCTGTAGTCGTTACCGTATATGAGTATGTCCGGTCCGTCAGACATCAGGATATCGGTACGCATCGTAAGTGGATCATCTTCGTAATGGATGACTTCTATAACATAGTCTTCGTTAGTCCTGTTGAACTCATTTATCTCATCTTCTATCCATTCCAAGTGATATCTGCATACGCCCACTCTAACTGTCTGTCTCTCTCCGGAAAGTTCCTTTGGTGTTATGCGCCATAAACCGAAACTGCTCTCCTCATCCTTAAAAATGTCTCCGCTTGAACCCATCATTACATAAGAGCCGTTATCAAAGGTTATCGGTGCATCGTAGAGTTCTATGCCTGCCGCTCCCAGATCCAGGACCGGAATGCATGTCATGGAATCAATATCCATACTGTATAAGACATTCTCTTTGAACAGGTGTACATTCTCAAACCCGTGCTCAGTACCAAATACAAAACACAAACTGTTATCAAACACATCATCTATCCGGATACAGTCCCTCTCCCGGCCATCCTCTATAACATAAAGCAGCACATGCCCATCCCCGTAATTCTCTATTCCTGTTGCATATGCTACGCCTGCCTTATCGTGAGCAACCGAAGTTATAAGCACATCTTCTAATGCAGCTCCGTCCGCGTCACTGATAAGAGAAGTGTCATAAAAACCATATTTCTCGCAGAATGAACTAGCTTCTTCGTCAGAAAGAATCTCGGTATCGTATATCAGATCACAAGAAGGCTCGAAAATCATCTGTTCGTTATTCTGATGCTTGCACGAACAACAAACAGCAAGAACCAGAAATGTGGCTAACAAACAAAGGTATTTCTTCATGAGATCTTACCGTCAGTGATAAAAAGGACCCTGTCTGCTGACTGGGCAAGCTCTTTGTCGTGGGTTACTACTACTACTGTTTTGCCTGATCCTTTAAGCTTTCTAAACAGTTCGTTCATCTCATTCTTTGTTTCAGAATCAAGCTGACCCGTCGGCTCATCTGCAAGGATGATAGATGCATTATTCACGATAGCTCTTGCTATTGCAGCCCTCTGCTTCTGTCCACCGCTCATCTTTATTACCTTACGATTAACAAGATCTTCTATTCCAACTTCCTTTAAAGCTGCCAATATCATCTCTTTACGCTTGGATCTTTTAACACCTGCAAAAAGAAGCGGGACTTCCACATTCTCATATACAGTGCGATAAGGTATCAATCCGAAGTCCTGCAATACAAATCCGATCTCCCGGCATCTTATCTTAGACAGCTTCCGGTTATTTAAAGTTGAGACATCTTCTCCGTTTATAATGACTTCACCTTCTGTCGCTTTATCAAGACAACCTATTATATGCAGAAGGGTTGACTTACCTGAACCTGACACTCCGCATATTGCGACATATTCGCCCTTATCTATCGTAAGGTCTATTCCGGAAAGAGCCGGGACGGATACTTCCTTGCTTAATCTGTAGTTTTTCTTAACGCCTTTGATTTCTATAGCCTTTTCCATGGTATCAGTCCTTTCTCATCAGTTCTATCGGATGTCTTCTGCTGTTTAATATCAGAGTAGGTACCATCAGCAGGACAACTATCAGCAGATTAAACGCCAGCATTATCAGCAGCCACTCTACTGTCAGATAATTTGCATTTATTAGCATTCCCATTTGCTCTGAATACCTGAGCAGCACGGCATATCCAGATATCGTTCCAATAATAATCGACGGTATAAAGATAAGAAGTTCCCCGGCTATACATCCGCTCCATGTACTCCCGCAAAGATAGTAAGTAGTCAGTTCATTACGCTTCTTCTTGATACTCATGTTAATGGAACAGAATACAACAGTTACAGAAAGCAGTACTGCCAGCAGTGAATTCCTTATTGCAGCAGCTCTCAGTTCACCGTTCTCTGCCTGATAGTTGGTGAGCATCTCATCGTAATAGGTTACCTGGGCTTCTGCATAAAATCCTGCGTCCACCAGCAAATCAGCCACATCCTCAGGCGAATAGCCATCCCCCGGAGTGATAAGCAGACCACCGAAAGTAGTTGTTCTTATTGCTTTTCCGTCATCAGTCCTCAGATTCCAGGCTATCGCCCAGATATAATCTTGTTCAGATAAAGGCATAAATCGCTCTGTAAGAATTGACGGGAAGTGCCTGGAGTTACTTTGCACAAGAGGAGAATCGGCGCTAATTACACCTACTACTTTTATGGTCGCATAAATCACATCATCTTCCATATACTTCCCCGGAACCCAGTAATATGTATCATCATCTTCACTATATTCGTATGAATAAAACGGGATCTCTATCTCATCTCCGATATTAATGTGATCCGTACCATTCTCCGTAACTACCACTTCATTAATTGAATGGACATCAGGCGCTCTGCCTGCAACCATGTGAAACGGGTAGTCGCAATCACCCAAAAAAGAGACATCTGTCAATGTTATACCACCCGGACAGCCGTCGTAAGAAAAACCGCCCCAACAATCATTAAAGGGAACAACAGACTGGATCGCTTCCATACTGGATAGTGTATTAATCTGTTCCAGAATCTCCTTATAATTACCTTCATTCTCATATTCATCAGTAAGATCTGTATATACAACCACCTTGTCCGTCAGATTTGCCTGCATGGTGTTATATATCACTTCATAGTATTCTGACAGAAGTGATAAGGCATAAAGGCTGTATATTAAAGATACTGCCGAAGTAACGATAAGAAGCAATACTTTGAGGAATGACTCAGACATTGAATAAAATAAAAGCTTAATTGGTCTCATAAGGCACCTCGTGTCTGATAGTTCTCAAAATCGTTCTTCCGGCCCAGATAATAGTTGCCAGAATAATGAACACTGCCACATCGAGCACGATAAATCTTATGTCGTACAAGACACCGTTAAAGAATCTCTCTTCAAACAGATTCATAAGCATAGCGAGCAGATATCCTCCTGCGATCGCTATCAAAGAGAGCTGCAGCATTTTTAATGCATCAAATGTAAACATTCTCAAATCAGAAGCACCGCAAAGCCTTCTGACCTTTCTCTCTGTATCAAACAGCGACAGATAGAAATCCACTATCTCTGCCGTACACACAAGACAGGCAGCAAGGATGATTACAGCAGAAAAGGCAGTTTTGCTTACCTCTTGTTTACCATAATCATCCAAACCATACGGTCTGTTATACTCAGTGATCTCAAACATTGAATTCATATAGTCCGTTAGTTCCGCCTCTTCCCTTGCTGACAAGGGCTTATGAAACTGAAAGACAACAGCTTGGAACTTATTGGCAATCTCAAAAAACATTTCAGGAGTACAATAAACACACGTATAGAATGAATCCAGATCATCAGATGATGCAGAACCATCAATGATAGCTCCTACTCCACACAAATCATATCTTTTATCAAAGAACGTAACTCGGTCTGCGTTATAATCTATATGAAGATCTGTTGCTGCAAAGTCTTCAAAGTACAGTTCACCATATTTTAGATCCCTGATTGAATTCCCACTGTAGAGGTATTCTTCACGTTCCTCGCAAATATCAGGAATAAAAGCAACCAGCTTAATTGGCTCAATAGCAATACCCATCGCTGATCTAATTTGAAGTTCCTTGTAATCTTGAAGGTCTGCAGGTAGATTGTTCATCATCTCATCAAATACATCTGCCTTTTCCGATTTAAAAATGAACTCGTATCGTGTTTCAGATAGTGGATTATCAGCCTTGCGTTCCAGATATAAACTCATTACATCACTCAAGGCTGCAGTGCTGATAAGAAATACTACCGTTATTATCAGCCAGCATAAAAAGCGATTATACTTCATTATTTGTTATCTTCTCCTTAACGAGAACTCAGCTACATAGAACTACTCTATCTGTGTAAATTATTTCAGATGCTTGTGTACTGTTTATGTCATATAACAACACTATTGATAATCGGGATGTAGGGAAACCCACATCCCGAAACTTTAAGAATGATCACCAGATCTGACAATCAAGTATCATATCCTTCTTGTGTTACAGTAATGTTACTATGCTGATTGCTGGAAGAATGTGCATACCAATATCCTTTTGTTGGATGCACACAATATGAGCTAACACTTAATGTATCGTTATTGAGATCAGATCTTGTGTTTGTGTCAGCATCAACAACAATACCTCCAGAATATACTCTCGTTTTTACAACAGTATTATACGTGTCGGAACCACTCACCGTAACAGAGCACTTCTCTCTTGTATTTGTCAGTTGATGACTAATGCTTATTGCAAACGATGACAATGACATTATCATGATTACCGCAAAAACTGTTACCAATCCTAATATTTTCTTTGACATATTAATGTCTCCTTTCGTTTTGAATTCTGGTCTATACCACTTTTATGTTTGCAGATTAACCGCAAATCACTTCCTTGGTCTTTTGGGCTGATGGTAGATCGTCAAACAACCCGGAATGCGTGGATCAATCGTAGACTTCTTGGTAATGATCTTCACCACTTTCAAGATTTCTTTCTCAGTTACCTTCATTCGCTTTTCCTTTTTTATTTCCAACAACATAGAAACTGCACAAACAACAATTCCATAGCTGATAGAGAACCGTATTCTGTTATGGATTTGAAGCAAGGATAGTAAAAGTAATAAGGTTGCTTCAAACACTAAAGATAATCTGGATAGTCTTTTTGCTCTATAATATTCATATTCGCTCCAATCTATATTGGGGTTATTGATGGCGCCAATCAAAGTGATAATGATCATTGACATAATCACCCCACCTTGATATATCGGGTATATCTTTTCTATGAAAGGATATATCAGCACTCCGGAAAATGAGACTGATAAAGAAGCTATCAAACAGGTTCCATATCTTTCACAATGAATCCCTCCGCTATATTTCCTGATAAGCGAGAATGCAATTATAAATACGAGAACCTGAATGAAGCAATGCGTCGTTATTGCAAGATATAGGATAAGTGCATACGAGATGCTCTTTTCCAAAAGAACCTGAACTCCATAATGATATAGATCAACTTCACTATCATCGATCAAATCTGCCAAAACCATACGACCAACGATCATGGATGAAATACGTTCCATTAACTGTCTTCCTCCCATCTGGTTATGTACGATATACCACGTACAAAATACTGATGGAACAGATGTCATCAAATTTGGCAAGTATGGTTGAAATTAGGCAAGTTTGGCAAGTTTAGAGTGGGATTATGGCCACAGAAACAAACTCTCCTCCGCGTTCTTCAAAAAAACAGTCACCACTATTTCGGCTAACGGCTTCTTTTATATTTTCTATGCCGTATCCGTGCGATACAACATCTATCTTTTTGCTTTTAAATTCCGGATAACACCCGCCACTGTTTGGGTTGCGCACAGCAAATATAAACTGACCATCTTCCACAATAGCCTTAATACTGATTGTCCTATTCTTAGATTTGCTTTTTTCTGTAGCTTCTATGGCATTATTAAGCATATTAGAAAGGATCACGATGCAATCGCGGTCTTCTATATGAACAGCAGACAGGTCATTGATAAGAAACCGAAATACGATCCCTTTTTCTCGGGCTTCGGCATATTTCGTGTTGAGGATTGTGTTAATTAATTTGTTGCCTGTTTCAAATACGTTTGTATTGTTTAAAAGCTCCGTTTTTTGGACATCCATTAGTTCCTTCATTTTTTCATACTGTCCGTCTGCAAGCAATCCGCGCAGAGCTGTTATAGTGTTTTTGAATTCATGCTCTCTCTTACCGAGAATTGTCCTTTCAACTGAGATCTGATCGTATAGCTGCACAATTTCCTTTGCATGATCGATTTCCATTCTGTTCTTGTGATAATCGAGATTTCTCTGTGATTCCTGTCTGATAAACCAATATACAAACAGATTGATCAGAAGAAGCGAAATAGCGAAATAAACAAACAGATTTGCCTGACCTGAACTGATGGGCCCATCAAAACTATATGCCAAAAGTACAATAAGGCTTAATGAGTATAGAGGAAAGGTTAAATAGATCACCCAAAGGTTAGATTTGATTTCTGTTTCTTTGGTTTTACGGAGTAACCGTCTGATGAGAAATATGACCAATGTCTGTATTAGCTGGCTGACTACACCTGAATAAACATACACCTCAGTGTCCATGATTTCTGCAATCTTCATATCAGGATCAAAGATCTTGTGAACAGCCATTACCACGAGATCACATGCAATGGCGATAATATAGACCATAACAGCAACAAAGACATTCTTTGTAATCTTCTTCCTTTCAAACAGAAGCAGTGAGAATGCAAAGTTGATCACGATTGCTACTGCTACTCTAACTGCCAGTATTTCCTCCAGCATGTTAGAAACACAGAAAACAACAAGCATCCATAATACTGTAATGCCTATCCTGACATTGTTCTGATTACCGGCATATCTTAAGAAAGCGGAGTAAAACAATTGTGCCAATAGAACATAAACAATTGAATAGAATATCTCGTAAACCATCAGAAATCCCCTTTCAACAGACAGAAACGTTTGTAGACACTATCGTAGCGATTTCTGGCAACTGGGAGTTCCTCATCTGCACATTCTGTCTTAACAATGATTGTTTTCTGATGTTTAATCTGTGCGGCCTTCTTTATGTTAACAATATATCTTTGATGAACTCTGACAAAGTAATCCGGCAGCTCTTTAATCACGTCATCCAAACTACAGCGTCTAAGAAAAACATCTCTTCTATCGTTATAGAAGTGATACTCTATGTAATGCTTATCACTGCTGATGAATGAAATATCATCAATATCAACCTCCTCACTGCGATCGATCAGTTGTAAAACAGTTTTCTTTTTTCTCGGAACGCTTATCGCAGCACAGATACACTCGTATAACTCCAACTTGAATGTTGTTTCCTGCTTTACGAGATATCTGATTGCATTATACCTGTATCCCTCTCTTGTAAAATCATAGTAATTTGTCGCAAAAGCGATCTTGGCTTCGGGAAAGATCTCGTAGATCCTCTTGGCTGTGTCAAAACCCGTCAGTCCTTCCATATCATAATCAAGTATAAAAAGTGCGTAGTCTCTCAGCGACTCGCACTTCTGTAGTAGTTCTTCACCTGATTCGAACAGGTCGCAACATGATTCGATTCCGTGTTCGGTCATGAATTCTCCAATCAATGACCTCTCGTATTCAAGAAACTCTTTGCTGTCATCACATAATGCTATATACATCATATTCTCAAAACCACTTTGCTAATTATTACCTTAGGCTTCAAAGTAAGACTCAATGATCGCTTCCTCACGGTCAAGATAGTACTGCTCATCACACAAGATCACTATAACCGTCTTTATACCCTCTTAAGTCCCGAGGAATTGACGAGCATGTTCTTGCGCATTCCATCAAAGTCTATGGTGACCAATGCGTCTCCGCCTGCCATCTCGACCCTTAAGACCTTGCCCTCGCCGAATCTCGGATGAGAGACCATCATGCCCTCAGAGACTTCATCTGCGGTAAGAGCGCCTTCCACCTTCTTGGGTTTTCTGTCAAACTGCGAAGCGAGTGATGCGCTTATAGTCTTTCTGGATTCCTCACGCCTGGGTGAAGCATCTTCAGTCTTCTCAACTTTCCTCTCTCTTCCCATCGGGTAAAGAAGCTCTTTGTTGATCTCGGATATGAACCTGGACGGCCTGTTGCACTGGGTATTACCGAAGAGCAGTCTCTGCCTTGCAAGCACCAGGAACAGGTTCTTCTTGGCTCTGGTGATGGCGACGTACATTAGCCTGCGCTCTTCCTCGATCTCACTCTCGCTCTCCATAGAACGGTACCCTGGGAAAACGCCCTCCTCGCATCCTATAAGAAATACTGCACCAAATTCCAGACCCTTGGCTGAGTGTATGGTCATGAGCTTAACAAAGTCATCGGACTCATCGAAATTATCACCCTCAGTAACAAGAGCAGCATTCTCCAGATAGATCCTGAGGATACCCTCTGTAGTGTCAGCCATGGATGTATCTATAAACTCATCCCCACTCTCAGAAGGCTCGCCCCTGTGGGACTTATCAAATTCGGCGGCTTCAGACAGAAGTTCCTTAAGGTTCTCGACCCTGTCTACGATCTCACCCTTCTTCTCCCTCTGCTCAACTATCTCCTGAATGACACCGGATTCATTCTCCACGTAGTCTACAAACTGCATGAAGTCCATGTCCCCGGTAATAAGCGTATCCCGCATCCGCTCGATAAGCTCCGTGAAATCGAAGAGCTTGTTGGCTGCTCTCGAAAGATCCGGATAGCTGTCTGCATTGCGGGCAATGGTATAAAGGTCTGTGCCCTGCTCTATCGAGATCTGTCTGAGCTTATCCAGAGTCGCATCACCGATACCGCGCTTAGGTACATTGATGACCCTCTCAAAGGATATGTTATCTGACGGATCGTTAACGAGCCTTAAGTAGCAAAGAATATCCTTGATCTCCTTACGGTCATAGAACCTCAGTCCGCCGTAGACCTTGAACGGTATGCCGAAGGATGACAGTGTGGACTCCAGGCTTCTGGACAGGGCGTTCATGCGGTATAAGACTGCGCAGTCCTTGTAGGAGAACTTACCCTTCTCGGTTACCATCTTAATGGTCTGCGCGACAAACCTGGCTTCATCCTGACCGGAATCGGCATTCATGATTATTATCCTGTCACCCTTGGCTCCTGATGTCCTTAAGGTCTTGGATTTTCTCTTGGTATTGTGGGCAATAACGCAGTTTGCCGCATCAAGGATCGTCTGGGTGGACCTGTAGTTCTCCTCCAGTTTGATCACCTTGCATCCGGGGAAATCCTTCTCGAAGGAGAGGATGAGTTTGACATCCGCCCCTCTGAAAGAATATATAGACTGGTCGTCGTCACCTACTACGCAGATATTGCCGTGACCGCCTGCCAGGAGCATTACCGCCTCGTACTGGGGAGTATTGGTATCCTGATACTCATCTACCATTATGTATCTGAATCTTTCCTGATAGTTAGCCAGGATCTCCGGATTAGACTTAAGGAGCTTTACCATATTGACCAGGATGTCATCGAAATCCATGGCATTGTTGGCAGAAAGTTTCTCCATATATCTCTTGTAGACCTTGGCGCAGGAAGAGAGGAAATAGTCGCTCCCCGCATAACCTGCAAACTTTCGGACATCCATCAGTTTGTTCTTGGCCTTGGATATCTCGCTTAATATCGCCCTGGGCTTGAATCTGCTCTCAGGGATATCAAGCTCCTTCATGGAGTCCCTTATGAGCTTGAGCTGGTCGTCTGAATCTACGATGGTAAAGTTTGAGGTAAATCCTATGAGCTCGGCATGTCTCCTTAAGAGCTTGGCGAATATGCTGTGGAATGTGCCGCACCAGATGTATCTCGCCTCTTCTCCCACAAGACTCTCTATCCTCTCCCTCATCTCATTGGCAGCCTTGTTGGTGAAGGTTATGGCGAGGATAGATGACGGCCTGACATTATGCTGCCTCATCATGTAGGCGATCCTGTATGTTATGACCCTGGTCTTGCCTGAACCTGCACCTGCAAGTATAAGCAGCGGACCGTCAAGATGTGTGACGGCTGCCCTCTGCTCCGGGTTAAGACCCTCAAGAAGGGCTGATGCATCCGTTACATAAGAGGAAGCTGCCCCGTATATAGATTCCATCTCGGAGAAAAATTCTCTCTCGCTGTCATTTGATCCCATTAGAAACTCTCCAATAACAATTATTGAAATTATTACTAGCATAAGATTATAACAGTTTTTACCGTGAATTATCGGGCATAAAGCAGGTCCGCGTTTTAATTATTTGTTTATTACTTACCCAGTTGGTATATAATGACCCTATGTCCACATACAAAGATTCAGATAAACCCTCTAAGTTCACACTTACCGGATCACAGACTATATTGATCGGATTCCTGATGCTGATCCTCGCAGGAACCGCCCTGCTCATGCTGCCGATCGCAAGCAAAGACAGGACGGCAACAAGCTTTACCGATGCATTCTTTACAGCAACATCCGCCAGCTGCGTTACAGGGCTCATAGTAAGGGATACACAATCTTCCTGGTCTTTATTCGGCCAGGCAGTCCTTCTGGTTCTTATTCAGATCGGAGGCATGGGAGTCGTAACCATAACGACCCTGCTCTCTGCCCTCGCAGGCAGGAAGATCGGTCTTTCCACCCGTTCCACCATGCAGGAAGCTGTCTCTGCCCCAAACCTTGGCGGCATCGTAAGACATATGAACTTTATAATCAGGGGCACCATTATCTTCGAGCTTGTGGGAGCTATAGTCATGTCTCCCGTCTTTATAAGCTCCCACGGCGTAGCCAAGGGCATATGGTATTCCCTCTTTACCTCAATATCAGCCTTCTGTAATGCGGGCTTTGATCTCAATGGTTCTTATGGCTCCTTCTCATCTATGGTGCCTTATGCGGATAATCCGGTGATCGTCATTACTTTATCCGCACTGATCCTTACAGGCGGACTCGGATTTATCACCTGGAAAGATATCAGGGATCATGGACTTAAGTTCAGATACTACAGTACCCAGAGCAAGCTGATAATCGTGTGCGAGCTGATACTCGTTGCTGTACCCTTCCTGTTGCTGTTCTTCTTCGAATATCAGGACCTTCCTTATAAGAGCAGGATCCTATCTTCGCTATTCCAGGCAATAACGCCCAGAACTGCAGGATTTAACACCACAGATTACAATAACTTCTCCGATGCCGGCATAGCCCTTACCATCCTGCTTATGCTTGTAGGCGGAGCTCCGGGATCTACCGCAGGAGGCATGAAGATCACAACTGTAGCGATCCTGTTTATCGCAACCTTATCGGTATTCAGGAGAGAAAAGGCGCCTTCTGTCTTCAAGCGCAGGATCCCTCTTGAGACCGTCGAGTCTGCCATTGCTGTATTCATCCTGGATATGAGCCTTGCTATAGGCGGCGCAATGATAATAAGCAGGATAGAGAGCCTCCCTATTCGCAAGACTCTTTTCGAGAGCGCATCTGCAGTTGCTACGGTAGGTCTTTCAATGGGAATAACCCCGGGGATGAGCACGCTTTCCAAGTATCTGCTCATTACCCTGATGTATATAGGAAGAGTAGGCGGACTGACCCTGGTCTTCGCCGCCATCACGAGAAAGAGGAAAGCTAAGGGAGCATATCCCAAAGATCATATAGCTGTAGGCTAGGAAAGGGAAAATATGAAGAGCATTTTAGTATTAGGCGCAGGAAGATTCGGGGTACATCTCATAAAGCAGCTTCACAAGGCCGGGGATGAGATCCTGGTTGTCGATATATCCGAGGAGAGATTAGAGCATGTTCTGGATTATGTTACAAGCTCACTCATTGGCGATTCCACAGACGAGGATTTTATACGCTCCATAGGCGTATCCAACTTCGACATATGCATCGTTGCAATAGGAGATAATTTCCAGTCTTCTCTTGAGACCACATCCCTCCTTAAAGAGAACGGAGCAAAGTTCGTTGTCGCAAGAGCATCCCGCGAGGTCCATGAGAAGTTCCTGCTAAGGAACGGAGCTGATGCCGTTATATTCCCTGAGAAACAGATGGCCGAATGGACAGCTATCAGATACAGTTCGTCAAATATCCTGGACTACATAGATGTCCCGGGTGAGTTCTCTATATTCGAAGTCGAAGTCCCTTCTTCATGGATCGGCAAGAACCCCATAGAATTAAAGATCCGCCAGAGCGCTCATCTCAATGTTTTGGGAGTGAGGCGCAAAGGCGGAGAGTTGATGCTCGATGTAGGTCCCGAGACCGTATTCGAGGAGGGTACTTCTGTAATGATCCTTGGCAAAGATAAGGATATTAAGAAGTATCTCCACTTAAACTACTGATCAGGCTATCTTTATGTCACCTGTTACAAGGTCGGCCTTGACTAATCTATAAGCATTCTGGTTATTTCCGGGATAGTCTATATCACCGGTCGTAGTATCAAGATCGTAGTCATATTCAGATTCGCTTATAAGATCCATACGGAGGTCTCCTGTTACGATCTTGATATCCAGGTCTGAAGCATCGAAAGAATCAGCGGTCAGATCACCTGTGCAAAGGTCAAATACAGATTCTTCGCAGGTAACATCATTGATAATAGCATCGCCTGTATTGAGCTTAACACTTAGCTCTTCTATATCCTTATAACCTTCAAGCGTGATGTCGCCTGTCGTTATTCTGATATCTGCCTTAAGGATACTTTTGCCTCTAAGATTTATGTCACCTGTTACGATCTTGATGTCGACCTCGTCTGCATTAAGCTCAGAGTCTGTTAATACATCACCGGTCGTAATATCCATACCGACTGATTCAAATGCGGTCCCTTCAGGAACATATAAGACAATATCCGGTTCTTTCACAACGTTTACATTTATACCGAAGGTGATATTTAAACCTTCCCTTTTCTCTTCGATCCTGAGGACTCCGTCAGATACGGATATATCATGCTTTAATTTCTCGCTCTCATTGTAATCTATCCTGAAGGATGAATCCTCTGACTCCCTGATGGCAATATCCTCTGAAAGGAGCTTGATATCCAGGGCAGTTACCTCATCTGCTATTTCCATCGTCTTACGCTCAACATTTTCTGCTGAAGCTCCGGCAGAGAATACCGACCATGTTCTGCCGGCTGAAATAAAAGCCATAAAGCAGATCGCTCCTCCTACTAATACCAGTACACCTGCAACTATCAGGATCACTATTGTTGTTTTGTTCATCTTATTATCCTCCTTTTATTTGCGGATAAAGAATTTCTTTATCCATCTGATAAATGCTTTCATTAATCTGAACAGACCGATGCATGCCCACTTGACCGGGATCACCAGTGCAAGGCCTATTCCGCAGCAAAGTATTCCTAAACCCATTACTCCCATTGTATTGAGGCCGCTCGATGTAAAAAGACCTGTCAGCGCCATTATTGCTATACCAAGTCCTCCTAAGATAAGAGCTACTATCGTCGCCACCAGGGATATTACCAATGCCCAGAGCGTTATATAGATACTGAATAACACTGATAAAACAACGACGAGAACAGTTGCCCACAAAGGTGACAACAGAATGATCAGAACGATCTCCCAGGCTTCAAGACTTTGCCTCTTCTTATCAGTTCTTGCCTTGATGAGCTTTGTGATCGGCTTATCCAGCAATATCTCGTTTGCAATAAACTCCGGACTACCGATATCTGCTATAGCCTCTTCCTCGCTCATGCCGTCATCAGTTCTGTCATCGATCGCTTCGGCATAGAAGGATATGGCCTCATTGATCTCTGATTCATCAAGACCTTCAAGCCTGGTCTTGACCTCATCCAAAAAAGCTTGCTTGTTCATGCCGGTCTGTCCTCCCTTGCTACGTACTCGTACACCTTCATTACCTCATGCCATTCCTTGACAAAATCGTTGATCCGTTTTCTCCCGGCATCAGTAATATGGTAGTACTTTCTGAGTCTGCCGTTGTATTCGACCGAATTAACCGTAAGAAGCTTACCTTCCTCCAATCTCCTGAGGATCGGGTAGAGTGTTGATTCAGATATCTTTATGTATGGCGATGTATCCTTGATGATCTTATAGCCGTAAGAATCCTCGAACTTGATCGCAGATAGTACACAAACATCCAGCATTCCCCTTTTCAGCTGTATATCCACGCTTATACCTCCTTTCGCGTTATACTGCCTAACGCGTTATACTATGCCACTCGAGGTATTATGTGTCAAGAGGTATTTGTTAATAAATGGAAAACGAAATACAATCTCTGTATTAACGATAAAACAAGAAGGTTACAGATATGTTCAGAAAGATGAGACGTTCAAAACAGGCATTAACAGAAGATGAGTGTGCCAGGCTCCTAAACACCGAGACAAGAGGTGTCCTCTCAATGATCGGAGACGACGGCTACCCTTACGGCATCCCCATCAACCACTACTACAGCAGGGAAGATAATGCGCTTTATTTCCATGGCTGCAAGATCGGTCACAGAGTCGATGCCATAAAGAATGAACCCAAGGTATCCTACTGCGTCTACGGAAGCGACGCCAAGGCCGATGACGGCTGGTCTTATTATGTGGACAGCGTCGTTATCTTCGGCAAGGCATATCCTGTAGAAGATTACGATGAGATGATCAGGATAAGCAAAGCCATATCAGCAAGATTTCCCGTACCCGAAGGTTATGTCGAAGGGGAGATCCAAAAAGACGGACCTGCTACCCTCTGCATTAAAGTCGATATAGAACACATGACCGGTAAGAGAGTTCACGAGTCTTAATGAATGAGAAAATGCCGGGAAGCCAAATAGGAAGGTGCTTGAATGCTGTCTACCTTACAGGTAAAAAGACATCCGTCATATTCCCCGTCAAGATCCAGGCCTGAAGTTGTAATGAATAAGGTGTTATCCGATATAAAGCAGCATGAGGTCACATTTGTTGCCGGAAGTTCTATTACAGATCTGAGCTGTCCTGTAACACCATCTCTATGCTCTATCCTGCTGCCTCCCCATATGGCTACCCAAAGATCGCCATTGCCATCGATGCAAAGTCCGTCAGGAACTCCGCTATCTGTCTTAAAGAGGACCTTCCTGTCTGATATGCTCCCGTCGGGACTATATCTATAAACAAATACCGCATGCTCCCTGCTGTCTGCAAAATAGAACTTATCCCCATTCCATGCCATGCCGTTAGCTATCCCGGTATCAGCCTCGAGGACTCTCAGCTCCTTATCCCATAGATAGAGATTGCCGCCCTCAAAACCATCCTTGTAAGAGCTGCTCCCGATAAAGAGCCTGCCTGAAGGATCTGCCTTACAGTCGTTGCATCTCTGCCAGGGTTCGAAAACATGATCAAGAGGAAAAACCTTTTTCGCCTCATGACCGTCAAATCCATAAAGTGCCTTGGTCCCGCATAGAATGTACGATCCGTCTTCGCAAGGAACGCAGGCTCCCACCTGCTCGCCTAAAGAAAACTCCGTTCTTGATGAGCCGTTTATACGGAAGATAAGTCCTCTTGTTATATCAACATAAGAGGTTACTCCGCTCCGCTCATCAAAGCAGGGGGATTCGGCAAGTTCATGGCGTCTGTTATCGAAGAGTTCAGCTATATAAGTCTTCATGTAAAACTTCTTATCTTAATGCGGCAAAGACAACTTCTGCAGCATAAAGCAGTACCATTATTATTCCCTCAAGTCTGGTTATCCTGCGCTTTGTAACTGCCAGAAGGAATACGAGTACTGTAATAGTGCCTAAGATAATGAGGTCAAATACGCTGGCAGCATTGACTGCAATAGGATGGATCGCAGATGATACTCCTCCGATAAGAAGGATGTTGAAGATGTTCGAACCGACCACATTGCCCATGGCAAGATCTGTCTCACCCTTGGCTGCCGCAACAAGTCCGGTTACAAGTTCCGGCAGGGATGTGCCCATGGCTACAACGGTAAGACCTATCAGAGTCTCAGTCATGCCGAAGGTCCTTGCTATCTCCTGGGCGCTATAAACGACAGCTTCGCCGCCGGCGATTATTAGTGCTGCACCAAAGATGACAAATACTATGCACTTCCAGAGTGCCAGATCTTTCTTATTCTCTTCTTCCTCTACAGGATGTTTCTTCGCATCTGATATAAGGAGGACTATATATGCAATGAGCATTACCAGGAAGATTATGCCGCAGAGCCTCGTTATCTCCCCGACCTTGTCGCTCATAGCGGCTTTAAGGAGCTCTCCCTTAAAGATAACGGGAACTCCAGCCATGCCCAGCAGGAGCAAAGTTACGACAACCACTATGGGGAAATCTCTCTTAACCACATCCTTGTTGACCGGGATGGGATGGAAGATTGCAGTAAAACCCAGGACCATCAGGAGGTTAAACACATTGGAACCAACGATATTGGATATAGCGATCTCATTAGCACCCTTAACTGCCGCAGCCGTACTTACCGCAAGCTCGGGAAGTGATGTCCCGAGGGCAACGATCGTAAGACCGATTATAAGGCTTGGAACCTTAAAGCGTCTTGCCAGGCCGGAGCTTCCGTCAACAAAGATATCGGCGCCTTTGATAAGGCCTACAAAACCTGCCACAAGGATAACAAAATTTAAAACCAAACCCATATCCGTCCCTCCTAACGCAGATAATTTTATAGATTTTTTTGAGAAAGGCAAGACTTACAGCTTTTAGACACCCGGGAGATTATGTCTATTGTTTAGAGATCAGGCCGGAATTACCATAGGCTTAGTCAAATAAAAAAAAGGGGTAAAACTATGGTTAAGAATGAATGGAAGAATCTATTAAAGAATCCTATCCTGATAATCGTCCTGGCAGCGATAATTCTTATCCCCTCCATATATGCAGGCTTTTTCCTCGCGTCTATGTGGGATCCGTACGGTGAGCTGGACAAACTCCCGGTAGCTGTCGTAAACCTTGATCAGGGTACGACTTATGATGGCAGAGATATCAGGATCGGCGATGAACTGGTATCAAATCTTGAAGAAGACGGCAGTCTTAACTTCAGCTTTGTATCAGATGACGAAGCTCAGCAGGGTCTTGTGTCCGGCAAATACTACATGACTGTCACCATCCCCGAGGATTTCTCGGCAAAAGCAGTAACAGCTGCAGATGCTGATCCCCAGAGAATGGATCTCATATACAAGACAAACCCGGCTACAAACTATATCGCCATGAAGCTCTCTGAATCAGCAATGACCAAGATCGAGCTGTCACTTCAGCAAAAGATATCCGAGGAATATACCGAGGTCATCTTCGAGAAATTCGGTGACCTGTCCCAGGGTCTCCACGATGCATGCGACGGAGCAGACCAGCTTTTGGAAGGCGAAGACAGATTAACTGACGGCGTTACGGCTTTAAACGACGGAGCAACTGAACTAAGCGACGGCACAAGCGCACTTAACAGTGGCGCACGGACCTTAGGGGGCGGCATCCGCGATTACATCGACGGCGCAAGCCAGATAGACGGCGGAATAAAGGAATTGGATCAGGCACTGCTCAGACTCTCATCAGGCGCATCTGACTTAGACCGTGGAGCAAATACTCTTGCATCAGGAACAAGTCAGGCCTTAAGCGGAGCAGATAACCTTGCCCGTGGTGCAGCAGGTCTTTCAAGCGGCGCAGATGATCTTGCAACCGGATCATCAAGTCTTGCTTCAGGCGCAGCGACGCTCCAATCTGGCCTGAGTGATCTTACTGACGGTCTTGACACTCTGAACTCAAATGCTCCCGCTCTTACCGCAGGTGTCGCATCAATAGATCAGGGAGCCGGTGATCTTAAGAATGGAATTGCAACTTATACTTCAGGCGTATCTTCTGCATATCAGGGAGCAAGCTCTCTTGCTACAGGAATAAGTACTCTGTCTGATTCCACATCTGCTCTTGAGACAGGTTCAGCTGAGATAAATGCAAACATAGAAGCTATAGACCAGTTTGCACAGCAGATGGCTCAGAGCGGGGATCCTTACTGGACACAGATGGCAGCATACACATCGGCTCTTGCTAGCGGTTATGCTTCAATAAACGGTGGCATAAGCGCAATAAACAGCAATATGCCGGCACTTACAGAAGGTTCCGATCAACTCGCAGCGGGACTGAATGAACTTAACAACGCGGGAAGCTCACTTAATAACGGAATAAGCCAGCTGCAGTCAGGCTCATCAGCTCTTAATGCTGCAATGCCTCAGTTTGCAGATGGTATAGAGGATTGTGCATCCGGCTCACATGCCCTTCTTAGCGGAGCAAACACATTAACTTCCGGCGCTGACTCTGTAGCAAGCGGAGCAGGTCAGCTCGCTTCCGGAGCTTCTGCGCTCGAGCAGGGCGCTGATTCCCTTCGTGGCGGTATATCTTCTATCGACGAGGGAGCTGCGGCTCTTGCAGACGGCGCATCAAGACTTGACAATGGGCTTAGTCAGACGAGCGACGGTGCAGAGCAGATCGCTAGCGGATCTCAAACTCTTGTAAGCAATAACCAGGCCCTTACAGACGGCGTTGATTCTCTTATAGATGGTGCAGATAGACTTGATAACGGTTCCCATGAACTTGCAGACGGAACAGGAGAGCTTGTAGATGCAATGCCTGAACTGTCTGACGGTACGACAGAATTAAGAGACGGTCTTGCCTCCGGAGCTTCAAGGATAGATTCCAAATCTCTGGAAGACATTAATGCCGAGATGATCTCTAATCCTGTTGATACCGAAGAGACCCGCATCACAGAAGTAGCCGACAACGGACATGCTATGGCAGCTTACATGATGTCTGTCGGCCTTTGGGTAGCATGTCTCGCATTCTGCCTCATGTATCCTCTGACTAAGCACGACGAACTTAAGAGCGGTTTTGCATGGTGGCTCAGCAAAGCAAGCGTCCTCTACCCCATGAGCATAATCCAGGCTGTTATACTGGTACTTATACTGCATATTAATCTCGGATTTGATCCTGTAAGATTCTCAGGTACTGTGCTTGTCGCCTGCCTTGCATCCATGGCATTCATGTCACTTATGTACTTATTCAATGTCCTGCTCGGCAAAGTCGGAAGCTTCATAATGCTGATCTTCATGGTATTGCAGCTCGCAGGCTCAGCAGGAACATATCCGCTCGAGATCTCCGGACCTCTTGCCCAGGCACTCAACAGATTCATGCCCTTCACCTATACGGTTACGGCATTCAGGAGCACCATCGGCGGAGGCGAAGACTGCAGCAAATGCGTGATCGTACTTCTCTCGATCCTGGTAATATCTACTCTTCTTACGATCTTGCTCTTTAACCTTCGCGGCAAGGAAGAAAAGCTCGGAAAGAAAAGCCTTTACGACATATTAGAGGAAAAAGGATTTGCATAACCCCTACCCCTATATTCTGACAAGAGTTGCCCGCTATATGCGGGCAGCTTTTGTTTTGTGCTACAATTAGCCTATGGCACAATCCAAAGACATACTTATCAGGAACACATTTTTGGAGCTTCTCGAGGAGAGGCCCCTGTCTCAGATAACGGTCAAGGATATAGTAAACAAGAGCGGTGTTAACAGAAATACTTTCTACTACCACTTCGAAGATCTCCCCGCTCTTATCGAGAGCATAGTGCTTGAGGAGACAGAACGGATCATAAGCGAGAATCACACCTTCGACAGTATAGAGAGTGCGGTCAAGACTGCCCTTGAGTTTACTCTCACCCATAAGAAAGCAATACTTAATCTTTATAACTCCAATAACAGGGATATCTTTAATCAGTATTTCATGCGGATAAGCAGGCATGTGATCACTGAATACTTCAATACTCTTTGCGATGGGATCAGTATAGATGACAACGATAAGGAGCTTATCATCCACTACCACACATGCCTTGTCTTCGGTCAGGCAGTAGACTGGATCACAAGAGGTATGGCAACAGACATGATCGCCCAGTTCGAGCGTCTGTGTGAGCTCTACAAGGGAATACCTGAAGAGGTCATAAAGAGAGCTTCAGATCAGGGCTTATCACCTAACTGACTTCTGAGATTATCAAGCACTTTCTGCCTGTAGATATTGCGGAGCTTATCGCGCTCAGCAAGTTCTTCCTCATTAAGGCCTTCCGCCCTGGCCTTGGAGGCAAGTTCATTTATTCTCCGGATAACCTGATCCATATTCTGTTCCATCTTATGTTCTTTCCCTGCTTAGTATATTCTAACTGTCCAACCTGTCTAACAACTCACTAAAGCTTTCCTTCGCCTTACGCTTCTGGATTGAATTACCGTTTTGCATGACAGCCTTAAAAGAAGTGAGTGCATCAATGACAGCCTGTCTTTCAAAACTCAAAGTTTCTTCGATGATACGCTCTGCCCTTGAAACAAGGAATTCCTGTTCCTCATCCTTGTCTCTGTCAAAACGCAGCTTGTCAAGCCTTGCCTTTATCCGCTCTTTCTCTTTATCACTAAGCCTTATGTTATTGCCTATGAGAGTCTTTGTAACCGTGACCAGATCCTTATTCGTTATATCGATTATCAGGATACCGTTGATATCATATGTCATCCTGACATTTGCGATGAACTCCCCTTTCGGCGTCGGCGGACAATCGATAGAGAGGTTGCCCAGGAAAGTATTGTTCTCAGGAATAATGCTCTCTCCCTGGTATACATTGAACTCTACCTTTGTCTGTTGCTCGTGGTATGCATAATAAGATCTCTCGTTGCTGCACGGAAGCATGGAATTGCGTTCGATTATAAAAGACATTACAGCCTCATCATTGCAGTCATGACTCTTGACACCAAGGGAGAAGGGACATATATCGGTCATAACGATATCCTTCAGCTGCTCGTTCTTTGCTTTCTTGCCTGAAAAGATCCCGGCTCCAACGCATACAGCAGTGTCAGGATCTATATCCGTACAGGGGCGTGATCCCGTAACCTGTTCAATATAAGCTGCAACAGTCGGCATCTTGCAGCTCCCTCCCACAAGTACTATAGCCTCAAGATCGTCAGGGCTTAATCTGCTGTCTTTAAGCACTTTCTTTATGGGGGCATACAATTTCTCGAATACTTCGTGTGCGATCTTGATAAGCATATTGTTATCTAAGGTAAGCGAATACTCCTGATCATCTAACACGACTGTCATAACAGCTATAGGATTACTTGACAGGGCGATCTTTGAAGCCTCTGACATCCTGTAGATTGCTGCCTTTTCTTCAAGAGAAAGCTCTGCTTCATTAATCCCGTTTGTCTGACAGAAATACTTATAGATTGCTTCATTGATATCCTTGCCGCCCAGCCTGTTGTTACCTGCAACAGCAATTATCTCCATAACTCCGTCAAAGGAATCGATAACTGAAACATCCAGAGTTCCGCCGCCAAAATCCACCACCATGTAAGTGCCGTCTTTCCACCCGTGCTTATACAGATAAGCCAGAGCAGCGGCAGAAGGTTCGTTGATAAGCCTCTCACATTTGATCCCGGCAAGCTCCGCTGCCTGTTTTGTTGCAGTGCGCATCTTGTCGTCAAAATATGCAGGAACACTTATAACGGCCTCTTCTATCTTCTCTCCTAAGAAACTCTCTGCATCACTTACGATCTTGCGAAGCATTATCGAGGATAACTGCTGTGAAGAATAAGCTTCCAGTCCCAGCTTATATACATGGTCAGTGCCCATCGTCCTTTTGAATTCAGAAACCGTCAGTTCAGGATTAGTGATCAGTCTCTCCCGGGCGATATCTCCGCATAATATGCTCCCATCCTCGGCAATACCGACAACCGATGGTGTAAGAACATTGCCCAGAGAGTTTCTTATTATCCTGATCTGATCTTCCGCATAAACTGCAGCAAGACAGTTTGTTGTACCAAGATCTATTCCTATGATAGCCATGCTTCTATCCCCTGTTTCTGCGTTCTATGATCAACACCAAGATTATAACAATAAGATTGATAATGAGTATAACACCCAAGAACGGACTTACCCCTTTGGCATCCAGGAACGAAGCCAATGCAGATCCATAAGCGATCAGATTGATGATACATAGGAGTATATTCCGTACAAACAGCGCACCACTGCCGTTTCTTCTCATATTCTCCTTGCCATCCATTATCTCCCCGAAGAATCTGCAAAAACAAAAAACGCCAACTTCGAGCACAACCAGTGATATTCCCATGACGACCTGATCTCCATTACTTAATGCATACATCATCATATTAATTCCGACTAGTGTTAAGCATATTGAGACGGCAAGCAATACCGCCTGGTGTTTCTCTTCCTTCTTGTCTTTTTCCTGTCTTGCGGCAGTCTCCTTTCTGCTTTCCTCCAGTAATCTCTCGCGCTGATCACAACGTTCTGCGATGATCCTGCCCACCTCTGTATCCCCGCTAAAACGGGATCTCATCATAGACCTGAAATCCCTGTTGTTTATCATTTGGCTTATCACCGGTTCATCAAAGAATGCATCCCACACACTGATATCGTCCGATGCCTCGTAAAGAGAAGAATACATAGTTAGTAATCGCGTTGCGTGCTGTACCAAAGTATGGTCGTGCCATCTGGCCGTATTCTCATGAGTATCGATACCGTTTTTGATCTTATAATTCACTATCATGTCCAGCATAAACTCGATATTGTCAGAGAAACTATCCTGCTCTGTTATAACATCCGAGAAATCAAATGCAGGCTGCACATTCTCCACCTTCTTTTCAGGCACTGCCCGAAAAGAAGGGGCCCTGTGCACCGCCCCGGATGCATATGCCAATGCCTGTTTATAAGCAGTATGTATCCTGCGGTACTCTTCCGGTTCATCCTCCGGTGACACGCGGTGTGCCAGCCTGGCAAAGGCTTTCTTTATCAGGAATTTATCATTAGTCTTTTCTATTCCGAGTATCTTCCAGCAGTCCATTATGCTCCCCAGATCATCTATTCATGTCACATATTATATACTACAGCAAAATAAATTGATCCTGGGATCGATCCTCATGTTATAATCTTAATGTTAAATATATTTAATGAATGAGGTTTAGTATGAAGAGATCAGTTTACACGGTAACAGCCTTAACTATGGCATTAGTTCTCGCATTTACAGGATGTGTCCGGAACACAAAGTCTTCGAGAGACAGAGACAGCGATGATGACGAAGATGATCTTGATAAGATCGATGAATTCATGGTCCTTTGCGAAGAGGACTTAGACTGCGAGACAGTCCGCAGCTCCCGATATGCCAGGATCATCTCAGGTCAGGAAGACGGCTCTGATATCGATAACGGAATGGTGGCAAGACTGGATGAAGATACTTGTATGGAGATCATCTTTGCGAATGGCGACCCTAACAGCAACCGCCCTATTCCGGATGAATTTGAAGAGGCCGGAGCCTACTCCAAGATTACGGATGACGGATACGGCATGATGACTGCGACCCTCATTGAATTTGCAGACGAGGACGATGCTCTGGATTTCCTTGAGACAGCTACGGATTTCTATTCCGAGAGAAACGAACAGGATGCATTCGCCGTTACATATGCCGAAGATGATGATCTGGTCGTATCAACATCTATGCCCTATGGCGCTACATATTCCGAGATCGCTTTCTTTGCTGACGGAAGCTATGTACTCATGATCGCCAATGCATACAATTCGGATACATTCTACGAATTCGAGGAGACAGACGAGATCGCTGATTTCTTCGGCTTCGATGCCCCCTCATCCTACCATCAGTAAATCTGACTTACTGAATAATAAACAAATAATAAGCACTCCGGACTTAAGATGCGGAGTGCTTATCTGTTTATACCGTTATCACTGTCAGAATGTGACTACTACAGGCTCTTCGGTAAATGAGCTGAATACAGCTTTGGCATTACTTATGTAGAAGACTTCCGTATTGCCGTCATCTTCGCTATACATAGCTCTTAATGAAGGATAACTGTTAAGCATGGCTTCCCTTGCCTCTCTCCTGTCATCCTCTATGAGCTCGCAGGCGATCCTGAGCCACTTGCCATCTTTATATGCGCAGATCTCTGCTTTAGGGTTAAGATGGAGTTGTTTGGATACATCCTTGACCTTGCCGGTCTGGATATAGAGCCTGCCCTCGAAGAGATTGATCGTACCGAACGGCCTTACCCTCGGCTGATCGCCCTCCACAGTTGCAAGATAGTAAGTCTCTGCGTCTTTAAGAAAATCTAAAACTCTGTTCATATTCGCCTCCTGATATTGATCTGTATTAATCATATCACAGTTATCAAAGCCCTTGCCTTTCTATCCTGACTACGCCTTTGCTTCCGTCTACCGTGACGACATCACCTGTCTTAAGGACAGTCGTGGCATTGCCGCATCCCACGACTGCAGGGATACCGAATTCGCGGGCTACTATCGCCGCATGAGACAGGGGCGCACCGATATCGGTTACTATGGCAGCAACTTTAGGGAAGATGGGAGTCCATCCCACATTGGTAGCAACAGTTACCAAGACTTCCCCCTTCTCTATCTCATCTATCCTGCTTATATCGCTTATTACCCTGACCTTGGCCCTAACCTGCCCGCTGGCTCCGGCAAAGCCCTTGACGTCAGCATCTGTCCCGATATCAGACATATCTTCACAATAGAAATCGTACCTTTTGCTGTCGCCTGATAACCATTTATCCGGATCGAACCTCCCCAGGATCAAAGCCGGGAAAGCAGGATACTCCAGATATCTCATATAGTTTGCTCTTCTTGCGGGTATGAGACCAAGAGCGCTCTTATCGCCCTTGAGACACGTTATAACCTCTTCATATGTCAGCATAAAGACATCATCACCTATCCCCATGACACTGCCGGTCTTAAGCAGGAACTCACGGTAAACACAGAATATCCAGACACCTTTGCTCCTTATCTCCTCGCGGAACTGATTAGCGCTAGCGAAACTCTCCATCTGCTTATCGATCCAGCCTGCCTTTTTGGGGTATTGCTTTTTAAACTCAGCGAGCGCCTGTTCGTACAGCCCGGACTGCTTTCTTTGCATCTCATGAAGATCTGCGCCTGAGGCTTCATATTGCCTTATCCGTTCATCGATGAAGGAGGGATCTTCGTACGGCCTGGGCTCCATCAGTTCCATCTCATTAACGCATCTGTGACCGCATTCTCGTATATAATCCTCGCGGCTTATCCTGCCTGAAATAATATCTTCTATAAGGAGCATCGGCTTCATGCTGTCGAGCTGTCCCAAAGATCCGCTTATAAGGCGCTGGGCCATCTCCTCTCCTGCCACCTCGGATATCTTGCTCCTCGCAGTAAACAAAGGAACCATAGCAGTTCCGCATGCGGCAAGGACTGATGCAAGTCCGTCATTGAGGCTGGGTATCAGTACTTTATCCCACATAATAAGGAGTTCAGCTTCACTGCTGCACTTCCTGATCTTGGCTATCAGGTCTCCTGATATATCAGCAAGCTCTGCTACCATCTTAAGCTTCTGCTTCTTTGTGAGCTTACTCCGGTTCTTAGGGAAGAGAAGCTTTCTTATTTTGGCACCAAAAGCCTTCCTGTCAAATGGTGATACCGGTATATCAAGTCCCTCCGGGATATTACCCACCAGATCCTTGATCATGCTGAATGCCTGTTCTTTTGTCTTTCCAAAGGAGACTATTACCGACATCATTACCGTAATGTTCATGTACGCCTGGCCTGACACATTATCCAGCCATTCTGGCAGACCTATCATGTCACTTATCTTCTGAAGTACGCTATAAGTTACCGGGGATACCGGTTTCATGAATATCTCCCCCACATTGGTCTTGGTGAGGAGCTTATAGCCTGCTTTGCTTCCGTTTACATCATAGGTACTGATATCATATCCGCGCATTGTGGTTATTGGCCTTGCCTGCAGGATATAGATGCCTTTGCCTGATACTGCCCACTCTATGTCCATAGGCATTCCATAATGCCACCTTATGGCTCTTACTGACTTTAAGAGTCTGGATGCATAAGGCTTCATTCCCGGAGGTCCTTCATACTCTCCGCTGATCGCATTTATACGGAACTCGCTGGCGTTGGAATTACCTGACACAAGGAGCTCACCCTCCCCTCTTACATAATTCCCCACCAGGTATTCATCCCTGCCGCTGATGGGATCAGATGTAAAGACCACTCCTGCCATCTCAGGCTTAACAAACCTTTGGATCACAACAGCGATCCCGTCCTCTTTATCAGACATGGCATTCTTATAATCTCTTACTCTCAGGGTATCAGCTGATCCTGCTACGAACTCAGTCGCCTCAAGTATCCCTTCTGCTGCAACATCTGTTACTGTCTCATACTGTCCTGCGAAAGATGCGTTGTCTCCGTCCTCAGATAACGCTGAAGACCTTACTGCATAAGTGTCCTTGCTGCTAAGCTTTGATTCCAGCAGGCGTATCTCCTCTTTGGCTTTATCTCTGATCTTTCCGTCTTCTACTGCAGAAGCTGTTACCACATATCCATATGGCACATTAAGTCTTAATTCTCTGATCATCAGATCAAGAGACAAAGCCTTGCCCCCTATCTTATTCCTTGCCCATTCCGGAACCTTGCCCAGCTCAAAAATATATTCCATCAGTCCCCTTCCAAGAGCAGATCTACTCTCATATCGATTACTCTCTTAAGCTCATCTTCGTTATTAAGATCGATGCCGAATCCCTCTTTGATCTCTTCCTTCCTGTATATCATCAGCTGCATTGCTGACGACAGCTCATATGCGATAAGCTTGCATTCATCTTCTGTCTTTCTCCCCCTGTAATGCTCCATAACAAATCTGCTGCTGAAGGAAGGCACAGCCAGATCTCTTCTGAACAACACAAAAGGCGTAATTACCTTAGTAAACTTGAAATTGACCAGCAGACATCTGGCAACTATATAATGCAGTTTCCTGATCTTCTCTTTGGGCGTCATGTCAGACTCTACAATGCTCTTAACATCTTCCTCTTTAAGAAAGCTCAGGTATTCCTTCTCGAAGGTCTTGTGGAGCAGTTCTTCCCTCGAACCGAAGCAGTAGTTGATCATGGATGCCTTAACGCCGGCACGGTCTGCTATCTGCCTGGAAGTCACCGACAGCGGATCATCAGTCTCTTCCATAAGAGACATGGCAGCACTTAAGAGTTTATCTTTGGTAAGCGCGAGTTTCTCGTCTTTGTTCATGGCATTAAACCTCTGCTTTGCACATTATTGAACATGTTCAAAAATATGCTACCATGCAGACAGGATTGTTGCAAGCAGAGACTTCAGTCTCAGTACGATTTATATTGAATTTTCTCCGGTAGTATGTAAAATATAATTGTTAATAAAGGCAATCCCCGTACCACAAGTTGTGTGCGGGGTCTTTTAAAGGGATAGGAGGAAATAGAAATGCCGGATTTTTTAACAGTACCCGTAATCATTGCGGCAGTAGTAGTTGTTTTCCTGATCATCGTCTTGATCTCAAGCTATGTCAAGGCACCGCCGGATAAGGCTTACATCATCTCAGGTATTCGCAGGAATCCTAAGATCCTTATCGGTAGAGCAGGACTCAAGATCCCCTTCTTCGAGAGGAAGGACGAGCTCCTGATCAAGCAGATCTCCATCGATATCAAGACAGACGGCTATGTGCCCACAGCAGACTTTATCGGTGTCAACATCGATGCTGTCGCAAAGGTAAGAGTCATGAGCGAAGGCGACGGTGTCAAGCTCGCCATGAAGAACTTCCTTAACATGAAGGAACAGCAGATCGCAGAGTCACTGGTCGATTCTCTCCAGGGTAACATGAGAGAGATCATCGGTACCATCACACTGAAGGATCTGTGTAACGACAGAAAGAAGTTCGGTGACGAGGTTCAGCAGAAAGCCCAGGAGGACATGAAGCGTCTCGGTATCGAGATCATCTCCTGCAATGTACAGCATGTAACAGATGAGAAGGATCTCATCAATGCTCTGGGTCAGGACAACATGGCCAAGATCCAGAAGGATGCGAGCATCGCAAAAGCACAGGCTGACAGAGACGTTGCGATTGCACAGGCACAGGCAGAGAAGGAAGCTAATGACGCTAAGGTCTTAGCTGACACAGAGATCGCTGTTAAGCAGAATGAACTTGCTATCAAGCAGGCTGAGCTCAAGACAGCAGAAGACACCAAGAGAGCTGAAGCTGACGCTGCTTATGAGATCCAGAAAGAAGCTCAGCGTAAGACTATCGAGGTAACAAAGACCAATGCCGACATCGCCCGTCAGGAGAAGGAAGTCGACCTCAAGAGAAAGGAAGCCGAAGTTAAAGAGCAGGCTCTCGATGCCGAAGTAAGAAAGCAGGCAGAGGCTGAGAAATTCGCAAAGCAGCAGGCTGCTGACGCAGAGCTTTACGAGAGACAGAGAAATGCCGAAGCTGAGAAGTTCGAGCTTGAGAAGAAAGCTGAAGCAAGGAAAGTCCAGGCTGAGGCAGAACTCTTTGCAAAAGCTCAGGAAGCTGAAGGTATCCGCAAGGTAGGTGAGGCTGAGGCTGCAGCTATCGCTGCAAAGGGTAAGGCTGAAGCAGAAGCACTGGAGAAAAAAGCCGAAGCTATGAAGAAGTACGGACAGGCTGCCATGGTCGAGATGATCGTCAAGGCTCTCCCTGAAATGGCTTCTGCCATTGCTGAACCTCTCACAACTATCGATAAGGTAACCATCATCGATTCAGGTAACGGCGCTGAGACAGGCGTAGGGCAGATGGGTTCCTATGTTCCCCAGGTCCTTGCCAAGACCATCGAATCCGTTAAGGAAACCACAGGTATCGATATAAGAGAGATCATGAAGGCTAACACCTACGATGCAAAGGTCAACAGGAACATTACAGTGTCAGGACTTGATAATCTCCAGACACTGAATGTGTCAACAGGAAGCGAAGGACAAGCTACATCTGAAGCCACTCCCGAAGTGCCTGTTAAGGATGAAGACATTCATCCTGAAGATGAGGAATAATTAACCTCTTCTTACCATCATCAGAAAAACAGAGGGCCCGTCTGAACCTACAAAGTCCGGACGGGCCCTTTTCTGTTTTTCCTGTCTCTAACTTACATGCAGGGTTATTATCTCAGGATAGTTATTGATCCTTACAGGGAGAATGCTGTTGCCAAGTCCCCTGCTGACCACAAGCTTCATGCCCTCAATATCGTGCATCCCTTCAAAAAGATCCGGGAAGAGCTCAAACTCGGGTGATATGACTCCTCCAAGCCCGGGGATTATTATCTGCCCTCCATGATAGTGCCCTGTAAATACCAGATCTGCTCCAAGCTCCAGATATAAACTGTTGTACTGAGGTTCATGAGAAAGAAGGATAACAGGCTTTGTATCGTCAAAGCTTCCGTATGCATTAAATGAATCAAGCGAGCTGTCAGCTATGCCCGCAAGGATATATTCACCCATATCTATATATCTGTCATCCAGGATAATGACACCCTGCTGCTTCATCCAGGAAATGAAGCCGTCCATCTTATTCCCTCTAAGCCAGACCTCGTGGTTGCCTGTCACATAGTAAACAGGAGCGATCTTAACAGCGCCCTCGATAAAGTCTCTTGCTATCTTGTAGTTTGTGTGACTGTGATCTACGATATCGCCCGTAACTACTATTATATCCGGCTCCTGTCCTGCTATCTCATCCAGAAGCCTCTTCTGCTTTGGTCCGAAGAACTGATTATGCAGATCTGATATCTGAACTATGGTTATCTCATCTTCAAGCCCGATGTCAGCTTCCATCTCAGTTACCGTAAGATGATAATTCTG
Organism: Mageeibacillus sp. UBA6976; assembly: GCA_002450155.1. Classification (GTDB taxonomy): domain Bacteria; phylum Bacillota; class Clostridia; order Saccharofermentanales; family Saccharofermentanaceae; genus Saccharofermentans. The sequence goes on from DJYO01000009.1 coordinate 84,233, forward strand.
ATACAGGCAGAATGCTATGAATATGACATTGATCAAGACAAATACAGGGACAACCTTGAACTTAGGTTTTTGAGTCTTATGGTGGAAGATGTGCATTCCCAGGAATGCTCCTATGGCCCCTCCGATGATTGCCCAGAATATAAGAGCCTTCTCAGGAATCCTTATCATATGCCGTCTTGCAAATGATTTATCCATACCATATAGGATAAAAGCCAGGACATTTACAAGGACGAGCCAATATACCAGGATCATATAAGTTTCTCTATCCTGCAGTTCTCTATCCTGCCAGACCAGAAATCCTTAAGGGGGATATTCCTGATATAGCTTATGATACTAAGGTTCATTGCGCCGTGGCCGACGATAAGGATATTCATGCCGCCTTCTACCAATGGCATTATCTCATCAATAAAAGATCCGGTCCGGGCAAAGAGCTCTTCAAAGCTCTCCCCTCCCTCTACCGGCACCTTGTAATTCTCCGGGTCTTTAAACAGAACATTAACAGGACAGTCCGGTATTTCAAAGCTCTTGGATATACCTTCGTATATGCCAAAGGACATCTCCTTAAGGCGGTCGTCCTTTATTATCGGGATATCTCTCCCTTCTGCAAAGATCCTGGCAGTCTCGTATGCTCTTATAAGAGGCGAGCTGTAGATCCGGTCAATATCCAGATCAGCATTATCAGCAGCGGCCTTTCTTGCCATCTTTCTGCCGGTCTCATTAAGGGGGATATCGGTCCTTCCCTGAAGCCTGCGCTGATCGTTCCAGTCAGTTCTGCCGTGTCGCATTATGTATAGCATTATTAAGACCTCTTTGCTCCGCAATTAGAACAGAACTTACCCTGCTCAAGGCTTCCGCAGGAAGGACAGGTCCAGTCCTTGGGGATATCAGGTCTCGGTGCTGTCGGAGCTATCGTTTCCGTCTTGCCTCTATAGATACTGTTTACTATGCCTGTACCGACACAGCCGATTATTATGAGAAGTACTCCGACGAGGGAAGCCAGGCCATAGATCGCCATTACTTTTTCTATAGCTATGCGGCCGGTCTTTATGAGGACCATGAATATCCTGTCGGAGATATCCGCCGCCTTCTCTCCGTATGTAACCATCCCCCAGATTATGGTCCAGCCGATAAGGCTAGATACCTCAGTTACTGTAGCAGCTATGCCAAAAGCTCTTACGGGCCTGAACTTGTTCTTATGGATCACGATGAGGACTACAAGCAGGATTATGCTTATGCTCCCGGATACTGCCATTGAGACGGTATTACTTCTTCTTGCACCGGATATGTCAATGTATTCCAGGACTCCTGAATCATCAGCATCATCATGGACCTCGTCGATCAGATCGTTGATCTGATCAAACAGCTCAGACTTTGATTCAAGGAAATCCTCCCGTGATACTTCAATGCCTGTGCCCTCTACTTCATCAAAGAAATCCTCACCATATTCATCGAAGATCTCGTCAAATCTGTCCTCATCTATCTTTGTGTCCCCTTCAAGGAAAATGTCAATGAGTTCGTCCATCGTATAATCAACCATCTGGTCAGCGAATTCATTGCCGGTTTCAACATCATAGAATTCATCAATATCCGCAGCAGATAACTGGCTTGGATCTACTGATGCCTGAGATATCATATACTCCTTGATCTCCAATGAGACCTCCTCTACAACAGCAGTCCTTATCTCATCAGACATGACTGTAGACTTGAGGAAATCCTCGTTATATATGGTGTTATGCATGACCAGACCGTTTGTAAAGACATAAAGTGTCATTGTTATTATGATGGCAAATACAATGCGCAGAGCTGTAGCAGTACCGGTCTCCTTGATAACTCTCTTGCTCATAGAACACTCTCCTATTATTCTTTCCACAGCAATTAAGATAACACATTACAGGATTCTTGGCATTAAAAAAAAAACGGCGGCCGGATATCCGGTCGCCGTCCCTAGGCTTGTTTTATCTTATATCAGAACTTGCCAGCCTTAGCTGCTTCTTCGATAGAAACTGCTGTAGAAACTGTCATACCAACCATCGGGTTGTTGCCGGCACCGATGAGACCCATCATCTCAACGTGAGCAGGAACAGAAGAAGAACCTGCGAACTGAGCGTCAGAGTGCATACGGCCCATAGTATCTGTCATACCATAGGAAGCAGGACCTGCTGCCATGTTGTCAGGGTGAAGTGTACGGCCTGTACCGCCGCCTGAAGCAACTGAGAAGTACTTCTTGCCTGCTTCAATTCTCTCCTTCTTGTAAGTACCTGCAACAGGATGCTGGAATCTTGTAGGATTGGTGGAGTTACCTGTAATGGAGACATCAACATTCTCCTTCCACATGATAGCAACGCCTTCCTGAACATCGTTAGCACCATAGCAGTTAACCTTGGCACGGGGAGAATCAGGATTCTTGGAGTAGCACTTACGGAATACTTCCTTAACCTCACCTGTAAAGTAATCATACTCTGTCTCAACATATGTGAAGCCGTTGATCCTGGAGATGATCTGAGCTGCATCCTTACCAAGACCGTTAAGGATAACTCTAAGAGGCTTCTGGCGAACCTTGTTAGCCTTCTCTGCGATACCGATAGCGCCCTCAGCAGCTGCGAATGACTCGTGGCCTGCGAGGAATGCGAAGCACTCTGTATCCTCTTCAAGGAGCATCTTGCCTAAGTTACCGTGGCCAAGACCAACCTTACGTCTGTCAGCAACGGAACCGGGAATGCAGAAAGACTGAAGACCGATACCAATTGCAGCAGCAGCCTCAGAAGCCTTGCGGCAGTTCTTCTTGATAGCGATAGCAGCGCCTACTGTGTAAGCCCACTTAGCGTTCTCGAAGCAGATAGGCTGAATGCCCTCGATCAGGTGATAAACATCAAGACCGGCTGCTTCTGTAATTTCTTTACATTCTTCAATAGATGAGATGCCATATTCCTTGAGACAAGCAAGGATCTGGGGTTCTCTTCTCTCATATGATTCAAATAATGCCATTATTAGTGCCCTCCTGATTACTCTTTGCGCGGGTCGATGAATCTGACTGCATCCGCAACACGGCCATACTGACCGGAAGCCTTATCAAGTGCTGTCTTAGCATCGTCGCCTGCCTTGATGAAGTCCATCATCTTACCAAAGTTAACGTACTTATAGCCGATGATCTCATCGTCTTCGTCAAGAGCGAGCTCTGTAACATAGCCGTCTGTCATCTCGAGGTATCTGGGGCCCTTGTCCTTAGTACCGTACATAGTACCTACCATGGATCTTGATCCCTTACCGAGATCTTCAAGACCTGCACCGATCTGGAGTCCGTCCTCAGAGAAAGCACTCTGTGTACGTCCGTAAACGATCTGGAGGAAGAGTTCACGCATAGCTGTATTGATAGCATCGCAAACGAGGTCTGTATTCAATGCTTCGAGAATGGTAAGACCGGGAAGGATCTCAGCTGCCATAGCTGCAGAGTGAGTCATACCGGAGCATCCGATAGTCTCAACGAGAGCTTCCTGGATGATGCCGTCCTTAACATTGAGTGAGAGCTTACATGTACCCTGCTGAGGTGCGCACCAGCCGATACCGTGTGTATAGCCGGAGATATCCTTGACCTCCTTAGCCTTTACCCACTTAGCTTCTTCCGGAATTGGAGCGGCGCCGTGAGAGACACCCTGAGCAACCGGACACATGTTTTTGACTTCTGTTGAATAAATCATTTGTTATGTCCTCCTTGAATTCTACTCATTCCTGTATGGAAACAGAAATAAAGCTGTTAACATAAGCCCTATAAACTTAACACATCGGCTACTTATATTCAATTTATAAATGTAAACAAATATGCCGGGCACTAACCCGACATATTTGCATCTCAGCCCGGAATCTCAAAGGGCAACTCGTATTCGTCATCAAAAAGATCAGGCTCTATAGCACTGGCTCTCCTGATCTTGTTCCGGCCCGCCCAGGCATTGAAGGCCTGCAGGATCCCGCCTGTCATCGGAGAGTTATGATGTGCTAATGCCTGGAGCAGGCGGTGCGTATTGCTTAGCTCTATGCAGCCTACATATTTATCCTGCTTCTTCATTACGACTATGATGCTCCTGCCATTCAAAACTGCGCCGCTGTAGCTGCCAACGCAATTATGCATTGCGTATCCGATGTCGATGAGCTCGTGTGAATCAGAAGGAAGCTTGAACTGGTATCCGTCTATCTCATTCTGAAGCTTAAGCTCCCTGCTTCTATAGGAGAACTTCACAAAGGGATACTTGATGTAACGGTAAGTGGCAGCCATATCATCGTGGATCTCTATCAGGGAACCCCTCATGTTATAAGGCTCATTCCTCCTGACTAATTCCGAATACATCCTTATGGTATCGTAGAGCAACCACGCTCTGTCATTATGGGGGATGAACATCCTGGAAGCTGCGGCCTCCCCCCTCTGCGCTATAACGGCCTTGAAGAAGTCTCTTGTCTCCTTCATGCGCTTTATGGTGTAGCTGTGCCCACAGCTTGAGATATCCATACCATTATCGCCCCTGGCTGCATTCAAGATTATCTCCTGATTCCTGAAGCCTATGTAGCGCATAAAGGCTGCTTTGCCTATAGTATCTGTATCAGTCATTATCCTTCTGAATGATGCTGTATTCTTCATATGGAGATTCTTAGCCATCCTGTCGTAGACTGCATGAGGATCCATATTTCTGCTAATGCCCCTTGCCGCTATCCTGAAAGCCTCCATAAAATCACTCTGGCAGAGCCTGAACGGATATCTCAGGCCGAAGAGGTATTCCTCGATATCCGGTCCGAATTCCGATCTTAAGGTCTGTTTTACAAAGTGCTTATGCAAGATCTGTTTGTACTTGAGTATCATCTCCCGGGAGCTTGTCCCTATAAAGAAAGATGTCGCGCAGGTAAGGCGTGGGTAATGCCCACAGGGAATATATCCCTTCTCTGTTGCCTTCATCGGTGTGAAGAAGTAAGTAAACCCCGTCTTGTGATTAACCGTTATCCTGTAAGATACGGTATCGAATGCGAGTCTTACGCCCTCCGGGTACGGTTCATATACCCTCTCCCCGCATTCTCTTACAAAGTGTCCCTCCTTAAGGGTGGGGCTGACAGTATTGATCGTTATCCTGGTATAGTCATCACTCCTGTCTACGATGACCCGGTTAGCATATTCGGTGGGATTGTTCTTGTATTTCTTGCTTGAGTAAAAACCCATAAGGATATCTACAGCATCATCATGTGTGTAGGAGTAGATGCTCCTGAGTTCTCTGCCCCTCATAAAGAATGTCTCTTCCATGTTCCTTATATACTGATGAGTTTCTCCATCGTACAGGTACATATAGTAATCATTCTTCTTAAGTTCGTAACAGGGATTAAACCTCGACAGTCCTATGAAAGTAAACATCCTCAGCAGATCCCCGGGGTCCAGCACATCCCTGGATGCAAACATTGCCGGTATAGCAACAAAGACCCGCTTAAAGTTGTCATATGTCTTGATCATAAATGCCTCACTCCCTTGCTCAAATAATGTATCTGTATAACTGTCACAGATCCTGATCAAGTTAACAGTCTCTATGAGGCATTATTTTTTTGCGAGGCAAACAGTATTAGGAGTTCTTAATGAATTCCCGGGCTTCATCCTTATAGCGGTATTCTGAACGTCGGTATAACTGGCGTCTGCCTTCCACAACATCATCAAAGATCGCAAAATCGATGAAGCCTTCGTGACCCTTGCTGTTAGTTATGCTGTTCCTGACTTCTAAATATGCACCTGTATCCGTAAGGCCCAGAGAAGACACCGGCAATACATACAGATCGAATCTGTCGTCATAGTAGCATGCTTCGTAGTAAGTAAAATGTGACAGGAAATCCTCGGGAGTTATCTTATAGACAGTAAGGCTTTCCAGATCCTGACTGAAGAAATCCCTGATCACATTAAAAAGGTAACTCAGATACCCTTCGTCAGGTTCGTGGGTAAAATAGACCGAACCGTTTTGATACAGATCATTCATTACCTCTCCTGAAGGGTTTTCAACTATGTTCACATATCTATATGCATCAGGGATCTTGAGCCTGTATTTATACTTTACCGAGAAATCAAGAGGCCTTATCTTTACATGCCCGTCAGCTAACTGATACAGAAACGATATATCTGCTATCTGCACCAGGATATAGACCAAAAAGGTGACAGCGCGAGGGAGCAGATCTGTAATACCTTCTGCCTTAAGAGCTGATCTTACGCAGAGAAATGCTATTAAAGGAAGCACAATATAGAACATTAACAGGATAACTGCCAGGATGGCCTTAGGCATGCTCTGTTTGTTTGTATTCACTTCGTAGTATCTCATCTGTTCCCCCCCTATGCAGTCAATTTTATACCAATCTCAGGATTACAGCCACCAATACTTATCTCTATCCTCATAGCCTTGACAACAATTTGATCTTAATGTAGTATCACGCCATAACCTACAAGGAGGAACACCGATGAGAAATACTGTCTGCTGAAGTTAACAAAACGCTCGCGGATAAGTCTTATTATGTGTTCTTTTATATACCTGAATATTACAGCCGCGGCCGCAGAGTCTGCGGCTGTTTGATTTATCCGGCAGAGCCTTACATGTAAGGAGATAATCATGCCATTAATAGATATCAAGGATCTGTCATTCGGATACGATGGATCAGAAACGGATCTTTTCGAGAACATAGACATCAGGATAGACACCTCATGGCGCCTTGCCCTGGCAGGGAGAAACGGCAGAGGAAAGACTACTTTCCTTAAGCTCTTAAGAGGTGAGCTGCCTTATAAGGGAACGATCACGGGAGTTCCCAAGACGGCTCTCTTCCCCTCCTCCGAAGACTACGATATAGAAGACTGGAGAGTGCGCAAGGAGCTTAATATCCTGGGCGCAGATCCCGACATAATGTACCGCAGTCCGGATACGCTCTCCGGAGGAGAGAGGACCAAGCTGATGCTGTCGCAGCTGTTTGCAATGGAGGGCGTATACCCCCTCATAGATGAACCTACAAACCATCTGGACAGACACGGAAGAGAAGTCGTGGCAAGATACCTGTCCACCAAGGAAGGCTTCATACTAATATCCCATGACAGAGAATTTCTGGACAGGTGCACGGACCACACTCTGGTCATCACCAGGACCGGGATCGAGCTTGTGGCAGCTTCCTACTCCTCCTGGTGGGAGAATAACGAGCAGAGGATGGCAAGCGAGCATGCAAGAAACGACCAGCTCCGCAAGGAGATAGATTCTATCGAATCAGCCATGAAGAAGAATGCCTCATGGGCAGGCAAGGCAGAGAGCTTTAAGAACAGATCAAACGCCCCTTCCAAGGTAGCAGAAGATCACTTCAGGAGAGCATACGAAGCAAAGAAGGCATCCAAGCTTATGTCCCTGTCCAAGAACCTTCAAAACCGGAGCGAGAAGAAGATAGAAGAGAAGAGATCCTTATTAAGAGACGAGGAGAAATCCCAGAAACTCAAACTAACCGGCAGCGAGCATCACAGCAGGACATATGTCAGGCTGAAAGACGTATCCTTATTCAGGTGGGGCGAAATAGTGTGCAGCGGCATCGATCTTGAGATACAAAGAGGCTCCAAGATATCTCTCGAAGGTTATAACGGCTGTGGCAAGAGCACTCTTATAAAGCTCCTTGCAGGCATAGGAGAAGAGTGCGGGATAACTGCCGCAGGCGATATCTATATTGCGCCTATGCTCAAGATATCTTATGTCGGTCAGGATACCTCGTCGCTCACAGGTTCGCTGTACGATATTGCTGTATCAAGGGGATGCGACAAGACTCAGTTCTCAACCATCCTGATCAAGATGGGTTTTACCAAAGAAATGCTCTACAGGGATATAGACACACTTTCCCTCGGGCAGAAGAAATTTGTCATGATCGCCATGTCTCTTTGTGAGAAAGCAGATCTTTATCTCTGGGATGAGCCCCTTAACTACATAGATGTCTATATGAGAGAAGAGATCGAGAGGCTCGTCAAAGACAGCAATATCACCATGCTCTTTGTAGAACACGATGCAAGGTTTGCAAGCACAGTTGCGGATGGAGAGATCGACTTAGGAGAGAATAAGATAAAGAGCTGACAGAACAATAAGGGCGGTCAGGTTGATAAGAGTGAACGCGCCGATGTAGCTTATCTGTTTGCCTTGCGTTTTAGGAAGACTGCAGTGGAATTTATAGGTTATGAGGCTTGCCATGCTTGCTATAAGTGTGCCAAGCCCTCCTATATTCGTGCCTATCACAAGGGCCTTGGCGTTATCCGTAAACTGAGACAGCAGCAAGGCTGCAGGAACATTGCTTATAACCTGTGACAAAGCTACGCAGGCTAGGACCGGTGCCTTGCTTGTTATGCCTGAGATCACCTGATATATAGCATCTATCCTGCCCATGTTGCCTACGAATACGAAGAAGAAAACAAATGTTATGATAAGCGAATAATCCACGCCCTTAAACGCCTTGTGATCTGCTATCAGCATCACGGGTATAAGGATCATGAGCATTACAGGATAGATTACTACCCTAAGTACTACCAGAATGCAAAGAATAAACAGAGCAATGCATAAGGCAAGTTTCACCCCTGATATCGTGCCTGTTCCATTACTCATTTCTCTGGTGATCTTCTTATCTCTGCAAAGGGCAAATACGCCTATCGTAACCAGGATAAGAGAACAGACAGAATAAGGCAGCACGAGGAGCATAAACGATCCGATATGCATCTGATAGTGGGTAAACAGATATATGTTCTGGGGATTGCCTATAGGAGTCTGCATACTCCCCAGATTAGTTGCGACTGTCATGAGGATCAATGTAAATACCAGATCCCGCCTTAAGTCTTCTTTCTTCATCAGCGTTATTGCAAAAGGCACGAGAGTAACCAGAGTTACATCGTTTGTAAGGATCATGCCCATAAAGAAAGACAGATAGACAAGTATCAATGACACCATGCGTGAAGACCCGGTCTTGGACAAAAGCTTGTCTGCAAGTCTTGCAAATACGCCCAGCTGAACAAGCTCTGATACCACCAGCATCATGCCAAAAAGAATAGCGAGAACTCTAAGATCGATATAGTCCAGATATTGTTTATCAGGGTGAACGATAAAGCAGGATGCTGCTGCCAGCAATCCTGCTATATAAAGTACCGGGTCTTTCCTGATGTGTTCCAACATATCTTCTTAACGGATGGCATCCACCATGCTCTTAACATACTCATATACGTATTGCGGAGCCTCTTTGCCATGTTCTGCGATAAGCTTAACGATCGCTGAACCTACAATGACACCGTCAGCATGCATTGACATGCTCCTGGCCTGCTCGGGAGTAGATATTCCAAAACCTATTGCGCAGGGAACCCTGCTGCTGGCCTTTACTTGTTTGACCAGGCTTGCGATGTCTGTATTGATGCTGCTCCTTACGCCTGTTACGCCAAGGCTTGATACTATGTATATAAATCCCTCGGCACCGGATGCGATCTTGGCGATGCGGTCTTCTGATGTGGGAGCTATAAGAGATACAAAATCCAGACCGTACTTTCTCATTACGCTTGCAAATTCCTCCTTCTCTTCGAAGGGTACGTCAGGAAGGATAAAGCCTGAGATATCACACTCTTTTGCCCTCTCGCAGAATCTTGCTATACCATAGGAGAAGACTACATTGGCATAGGTCATGAAGACCATGGGGACACTGACTCCCCTGTCCCTTCTAAGCCTTAATGCCATATCGAAGATCTTATCTGTAGTAGCGCCTGCCTTAAGGGCTCTTATGGATGCCTCCATTATGACCGGACCTTCGGCAGTAGGATCTGAGAAAGGGATCCCCAGCTCTATCAGTGAAGCCCCTGCCTCCTGCATCCTGACTACACATTCCTCGGTGGTCTCAAGATCGGGATCACCGCAGGTAATAAAAGGAATAAATGCCTTGCCGTTTGCAAAAGCCTTGCTTATATCACTCATTGATATCCTCCCCTCTGTAGCGCGCGATGGCAGCGCAGTCCTTGTCTCCTCTTCCGGATATGGTAATGATCATGATCTTGTCCTTGGGAAGCGTGGGAGCCAGCTTCATTGCATAAGCTACCGCATGGGCAGATTCTATGGCTGGGATTATGCCCTCCTGCTTGGATAAGAATTCGAATGCATTAACTGCCTCATCATCTGTTATTGCTACATATTCAGCTCTTCCGGTGTCGTGGAGCATGGCGTGCTCAGGACCGATGCCGGGATAGTCAAGACCTGCTGAGATGGAATAAACAGGTGCGATCTGCCCATACTCATTCTGGCAGAAATAGGACTTCATGCCGTGGAATATACCGACCTTACCCGTATTTATGGTGGCAGCTGTCTCGAAGGTATCTATGCCTCTGCCTGCAGCTTCGCATCCGATAAGATGAACGCTCTCATCGTTTATATAGTGATAGAACGAACCGATGGCATTAGATCCGCCGCCGCAGCAGGCCAGGACGTAGTCAGGAAGCCTGCCCTCAAGTTCCAGGATCTGGCTTCTGGATTCTCTTGATATAACTGCCTGGAAATCCCTTACGATGGTAGGAAACGGATGAGGGCCCATAACGGAACCTAAGCAGTAATGGGTATCGTCTATCCTTGTCGTCCATTCACGCATTGCCTCGGATACCGCGTCCTTAAGAGTTGCTGTGCCTGAAGTAACAGGCATTACCGATGCTCCCAGGAGTTTCATGCGGTAGACGTTGAGAGCCTGGCGCTCTGTATCCACCTTGCCCATAAAGACCTTGCACTCCATACCCAGCAGAGCTGCAGCTGTTGCAGTGGCAACGCCGTGCTGTCCTGCACCGGTCTCGGCAATAAGCCTGGTCTTACCCATCTTTTTGGCAAGGAGCGCCTGACCTAATACATTATTGATCTTGTGAGAACCGGTATGGTTCAGATCCTCTCTCTTGAGATAGATCTTGCATCCGCCCAGGGCCTCGGTAAGCTTTGCCGCATAGTAAAGATTAGAAGGCCTCCCTGCATAGTCGTTCAGGAGCTTGGTGAGCTCGCTGTTAAACTCAGGATCGTCCTTATAGTGGTTATAAGCCTCCTCAAGTTCTATCACCGCATTCATCAGAGTCTCGGGGATATACTGCCCGCCGTGAATACCGAATCTGCCTTTTGACTCTTCCATTTGTTTATCCTCTCCTCGCTTTATCTATAAATCTTTGTATCTTATCAGGGTCCTTGACGCCGTCTGTCTCGACCCCGCTGCTGACATCCAGGCAATAAGGCTCAAGCTCTTTGAGCGCCTGCTCCACATTGTCAGGATCAAGACCTCCTGCAAGGAAGTATTCCCTGCCAAGCTCTCCTATCAGATCCCAGCAGAACGTCCTGCCTGTGCCCGCACCTGAATCGAGCATTATGTAGTCTGCAGCAGACTCTCTCGCAAGCCTGATATCTTCTGCGCTTGTTATCTTGAAGGCCTTGATAACAGGCTTTCCAAGTTTCTTTCTGACTTCGGCTATATAAGCCTCGTCCTCCGAGCCGTGCAGCTGCACCATATCCACTCCGCTGATAAGACAGCTTTCTATCAGGGAGCTTATGGGTTCATCAAGAAATACTCCTACCGGTCTAATCTCAGGCGCAAGCTCTCTTATAAGAAGAGCTGCCTTAGACGGCTCAATGTATCTTCTCTTACTGCCCTTCCAGAAGACGAAACCGCAGTATTCCGGTCTTGCCCTGTTTACCGCTTCGATATCTTCCTGCCTTGTAAGGCCGCATATCTTGATCCTTACAGGTTTCATTCGCCGTACCTCAGATTCCTGATAAATGCTTTCTTGTCCTCAGCACGCATCACGGATTCTCCGATCAGTACCGCATCGACCTTATTGTCAGCGAGAACCATTATATCACCATGTGAGGAGATTCCGCTCTCAGCAACAAAGATCGCACTGTCACCCACCTGCTCTCTTAACCTCAGACAGTTTGAAGGATCCACGCTGAAGTCCCTCAGGTTTCTGTTGTTTACACCTATCACTCTGGCGCCTTCGCCCAGCACCATCCTGACTTCTTCTTCGTCGTGAGCTTCGGCGAGGACAGACAGTCCCAGGGAATCTGCAAGTCTCATATAGCGCCCAAAGGTTCCGGCATCTAATATGGAGGCGATAAGAAGTATTGCCGAAGCCCCCTTGGATGCTGCTTCGTAGATCATGTACTCATCTACTATAAAATCCTTGCGAAGGCAGGGAACGCTTACGGCATTGGAGATCTCTTCCAGATATTTTACTGAGCCCATAAACCACTTGGGTTCAGTGAGAACTGATATGGCAGAGGCGCCCGCCTCCTCGTATTCTCTCGCGATCTGAAGGTAGGGAAAGTCCGGAGCTATGAGACCTTTGGAAGGAGATGCTTTCTTGCATTCGCAGATAAAGCTTATGCCCTCTGATGCAAGGCTTCTCTCAAACAGGAATTCTCTGCCTGAATCTCTTTGCAAGGCAGAAGCCTGCTCTCCTATATCTCTCATCTCGCCTTCAGAAACCGTAAGTTTAGCCTGCCTTACCAGTTCCCTGTTATGCTCTGCGATCGTCTCTAATATATCAGCCATTTATTTTGTCACCTTACCTGACTGCTCAATAAACTCATCGAGTTTCTTAAGCGCTCTTCCGTCAGCGATTATATCCTTTGCCATTGCGATACCGTCAGCGATAGATCCGGCCTTGCCTGCAGCATAAAGAGCAGCACCCGAATTAAGGAGCACCACATTAAGCTTAGGTCCTGTGATCTTGCCGCCCAGGATATCTCTCGTGATCTGTGCGTTCGAAGCTGGATCTGCTCCGAGAACATCCTCCTTGGTGCCTCTTGCAAAACCAAAGTCCTCAGGCTTGATCTCATATGTCCTGATCTCTCCGTCCTCTCCAAGCTCTGCAATAAATGTCTCGGAAGAACCGGATATCTCATCCAGCTTATCCTCGCCATATACCACGAGTGCTCTCTTGGCACCCAGTGACTTAAGAACGTGAGCTATGGGCTCAGCAAGGTACTGATCGTAAACGCCCAGGAGATAGAAATCCGGGACTGCAGGATTAGTAAGAGGTCCTAAGATATTGAATACCGTTCTAAATCCCAGTTCCCTTCGGATAGCTCCTACATACTTCATTGATGTGTGATATTTCTGAGCAAAGAAGAAGCAGAATCCCACATTCCTAAGCAGCCTTACGCAGTCCTCCGGATCGATATTGATATTTGCTCCCAGAGCCTCAAGGCAGTCAGCTGTACCTGACTTGGACGAAGCTGCCCTGTTACCGTGCTTTGCTATCTTTACGCCTGCAGCTGCGGCAACAAATGCAGAAGTTGTGGAGATATTAAAGGAACCTGCTTTATCTCCGCCTGTACCTACGATCTCAAGGACCTGCATATCGCCCTTGTCTACTTTTGTTGCATGTTCTCTCATTGCAGCGGCGCAGCCGGTGATCTCGTCTATAGTCTCGAATCTTGCGCTCTTGGTGGAAAGTGCAGCAAGGAATGCCGCATTCTGCGTGGGAGATGACTCCCCGTTCATGATCTCGTTCATGGAATTGTATGCTTCCTCGTATGTGAGATCTTCTTTGTTTACTATCTTCTCTATTGCTTCCTTGATCATCTTTTTGTCCTCCTTATTTGTCTGTGATCGTTAAAAAGTTTCTTAATATCTTCTGTCCTACCGGTGTCATTATGGATTCCGGATGGAACTGCAGCCCGTAGATCTCATATTCTCTGTGGGATACCGCCATGATCTCTCCGTCATCTGCCGTCGCAATGACATCAAGACACTCCGGTAGGGAATCCTTATCTGCCGCAAGTGAATGGTATCTTGCAACAGGGATCTTCTCCCCTAAGTCCTTAAAGAGGGGCGATCTCTCATTAAGAGTTGCCACCGACTGTTTGCCGTGCATCAGATTTGCGGCATAAGTTATCCTGCCTCCGAATGCTTCGCATATAGCCTGATGTCCCAGGCAGACTCCAAGGATGGGATATTTTCCCTTAAGAGTCTTGACTAGCTCCTCACAAATGCCTGCATCAGAAGGCCTGCCCGGACCGGGAGACAGGACTATCGCCTTAGGATCCAGATCCTCTATCTCGCTTATGGTTATCTTGTCGTTTCTTGCAACTTGGATATCCGGAGTGATCTCTCCTATCAGCTGATAGAGGTTATATGAGAATGAATCGTAGTTATCAATTATCAATACCATCTTAGAAACCTCCTCAGATCTCGCTGTCTTCTGCCTGCTCTATTGCCCTTACGACAGCGGCAGCTTTGTTGATGCACTCTGTATATTCTTTATCAGGATCAGAATCAGCAACGATGCCGGCGCCTGATCTGATAAAGATCTTGCCGTTCTTTTTGTAGGCTATCCTTATGGCGATGCATGTATCCAGATTGCCGGCAAAATCAATATATCCGATGGCACCTCCATAGATGCCGCGCTTGTTATTCTCGAGGCTGTTTATAAGTTCGCAGGCACGGATCTTGGGAGCTCCTGACAGGGTGCCTGCAGGAAGAATGGAATCTATTGCATCCATGGCATCCAGATCCTCACGTATCGTTCCTCTCACGGTCGAACCTATATGCATAACATGAGAGAATCGCTCGATGGAATGGTACTTCTCAACCTTAACGGAACCGAATTCAGATATCCTGCCTATATCATTCCTGCCAAGGTCCACCAGCATATTATGCTCGGCCAGCTCCTTGGGATCGTTTAACAGGTCCTTCTCAAGATTCCTGTCTTCTGTCTCTGTCTTTCCTCTCGGTCTTGTGCCTGCCAGAGGGAATGTATGGAGAGTTCTTCCCTCCAGCTTGACGAGGGTCTCAGGCGAAGCGCCTGCGACCTCTACGTCTGTGCCGGAAAAATAAAACATATATGGGGAGGGGTTAAGTGTCCTTAATATACGGTAAACATTGAGCATGGAGCCTTCGTAATCTGCAGAGAGCCTGTTGGACAAAACTATCTGGAAGATGTCGCCTTCTTTGATATGGTATTTTGCCTTAAGAGCCATCTTGCAGAATTCTTCTTTGTCAAACAGAGGGGTTATCTCAGACTTAAGTCTTCCGGGCTTCTCATCAACAGGCTCGCCATATCTTATAAGGTCTACAAGAGTCTTAAGGTTATCCTTAGCCTTGTTATAACCAGCTTCGCCTGCTGAGACATCCATGTTGTCTATCAGTACTATCTTCTGCCTTAAGTTATCGAAGACGATAACCTGCTTAAAGAGCATAAGATCACAGTCCTTGAAATTCTCGCTGTCTTTGGCATCAAGATTAAGAGAGGGCTCTGCATACTTGATATAGTCGTATGCAAAGTATCCTACGAGTCCTCCGGTAAATGTCGGCAGATAGTCAAATCTTGCGCTCTTATGCTCACGCATGATCTGTCTGATAACCTCTGCAGGCGTATCTGTCTCGCAGACCTCATCCCCAACCATGACCTTGCCGTTCATGCAGGTTATCTCAAGCTCGGGGTCGAAGCTCATGAAAGAATACCTGCCCCACTTATCCGAATCCTCAATGGACTCGAGCATGAAGGTATGCTTTGAATTGTTCTTTAGGATCTTGAGCACTTCGATCGGAGTTCTGATATCCGATAAGATCTCAGTGCTCACCGGGATGAGTTTGATGCCTGTCTCATGGCTTTGAGCTGCGATAGACATTACCTCATCAAGTGATGGCCTAATATTCATTTGCGTTCTCCTTTCCTTCGCCGGAAAGGCAATAAAAAAGCCCCCGACGGAAAATACGATTTCCAGTCAAGGACGAATCAGAATACTATTCCGCTCCGCGGTGCCACCTTGCTTTGCGGTCTTTGGGACCGCACTCTTAGCGGGATACCAACATATCCCCGGCAACTAACGCATGCCTTGCGTCACCTATTAAGTGCCCTCCGCGGTCCATTTGATGATCTGCATCTCCGCCCTATTCTCATCATCAAGGGCTCTCTGTGGGCGCATCTACCACCTTTATCTCCGCATCAACGGTTTGAAATTGTTGGTATAAAAATAAACCTTTTGTATTTGCGTGTCAATAGCATTCTTATGGCTCAGATGTAATCATCCACTTCGCTTAAGATACCTATCCTCATATCAACAGCAGAGATCTCCTTCTCGAGTTTTAATATCTTTCCTGCCTCAAGGATGGAATTCTTCATATGGCTTCGTGTATAAAGCAGATACTGATGTCTTGCAACCAAGCCCTTGAGGATCTCTCTTCTTTCAGCATCGGAAACATCATCAGGTATATCTGTCCTGTAAGACTCTGCAGGATCAACCGGTTTGGAAGAATCGAAAACTGTAAACCTTTCTGTACAGATCCGTGAATCGGCAACCCATGCATCAACAGAGTATTCACCAGGACTTAATTTGACAACACCGTTCTGTTTCAATATCAGCATCAGGCTGAATTTATCAAATCCGGGCTCGACGTCAACTTCCATCGTCTGGTTCAGGACCTCATTGTTGTAACAGTCATACACGGTGTAATTGTAATGCAGAGTAGTGAACACTCCTATAGGATCCGTGAGAATGATCTGCATCGAAAGATATGAAAACCTTGCAAGATCCACACGTCTTGTTGAGTTTCTGATCGGAAAATAATCGTCTTCTCTATTTGTACATACAAATTGGAGAAAAGCGATCCTGTCTTTTCCATTGGTGTTTCTGTGGGAACGGCGCGTCATCCTTAATACTCGCGGATTCATAATCTCCTTGACTATTGCGGTACCATTGGCATTTAGTTCTTTTCTTTGATGCTGAGAAGCCGGCTTATCATCGTCCCTGTCAGGATCGTAGAATCTGAATGCATACTCAAATATCTGTGAATTCTGAACCCAAGCTTCGATATGGTATATTCCCACATCGTATTTGAAACTATCGCCTTCTTTTACTTCCCAAACTTTACACAGCATGGTGTATTCCGGCTTGAAATCGAGGTCACTCTTGAAAGAAAACACCTTATTCCCCATGTCATCATAAACATCAAATCCGTATGTTACTTTAGGAGCATTGATCGTTTCTCCCAGAACAAACTGGACCGCGATATAGCCGTAATCTGATGTCTTGAAACTGTTCATGGCAGGATTGGTCGGCCATACATCATCAGCGTTGTCTGCTCCTACAAGCTTCATTGAACTTATCAGCTTGGGACCATTCATGCGCTTTTCCTTCTCAGACCTGGGATCGCTGGCAGCATCAGCGCTGCCGGAAGGATCCGTTATCTTAAAGTTGAACTCATAAACCTTGGAGTCACAAGCCCATGCTTCCAGGTGGTAATCACCTGTTTCATAAAGGTATGTACCATCGTCATTCTTGATCTTCCATTTTGTTCTGAATCCTTTGATGCCGGGCTTATGTTCGCGGTCTTTACTATATGAAAAGACCTTGTTTCCGATACGGTCATAGATGTTGAATCCTAAAGGTATATAGGGCAGATCGATATCTTCTTTCAGAACCATCCTGACATAAATATAGGTGATCTCTGATCTGTCAAAAGTTGTCTTCATCGGAGCATCCTTACTGTATTCCTCCGGATCATTTACTCCAACCAGCTTGACACTCTTTATTAGATCCGGACCACCAAGGCGCTTCTGCTTCTCTGCAGATACAAAACCTTCAGATACAGCAGCTTTGTTATTCTTAGGAAGTATTTTCTCGATACCTCGCAAAAGATCCTGAATGGCTCCGATCTTGCCCATATCCTGTGCCTGCAGCTTTGTGAACTCCTTAGGCATGTCATAGGCATCGATGTCCTTAAAACATGGGATGAGATATTTCTTCCCATCTTTTGCCATCAGCTTTATGAACCTGCTCCACTCGTTCTTGACCCAGACTGCATTGTAGTACTCATAATTCGTTCCAAATGCCAGCATGACCTTCGCAGAATTAAGTGCAGCAAAGATGTACGGTTCATACTCCTGACCGAGCTTGTCCTCTAAGGAGATCCTCGAAAAGAATACACGGTAGCCCTTCTTGGTCAACTCATCGTAAACATCCTGTGCGATAACGCTGTCGATCGTCCTGTCACCGTTCTCATCAGTTTCCTTGTAGCAGATGAAGATATCGTACGGAGCTTCCTTGGAAGATACTTCGATTATGCCTTTTCTTAACTCTTCGATCTGTTTTGCTTCTGCACGGTAGATAGGTCTTGCATTGGCATCTGCATTCTCACATGCCTGCTCGAAATTCGTGTCATCCATGACACTGTCAAAAGATGACCTGTGACATGTGGGGATCTTCTTACCGGTAGCAGGATCGTCTACATACTCTATTCCGTATTTGCAGAGCACGAGTCCCCAATATGCTTCAGCTTCCTCAGGAAATTCAGCAACTATGCTCTCGTATACACTCTCAGCCTTATCGAATTCGTTGTTGATGCGCAGACGGTTTGCCCTTGAGAACAGTGAGACTTTTTTCTCATCATCGGCCTTAGGTACAGTCTGAGTAGTATCACAGTACTCACAGGTACAGATACTCGCGCCTTCCTCTATATTAAGATTTGCACCACACATTTTGCATTTATAGACTGCCATAACTATGCTCCATATTCATTTCGTTTCTATCAGATAAGACGTATCACTTTACCTGTTTTTCTTCTTGCTTGGCCAGAAATTATAGATATTCATCGCAATAACGCAGAGCACTATAAATACGATCCCCTTCCCCACAAGATAGGGTGTATCACTATGAGATACTACAGCCCAATACATGCAGGCTATTATCTTTATTACGACTGCAACATATGTAAAGTAATAGCTGTAGACAAAGAAATCACTGGAACCACAGTTGCAGACACAATATCCTTCAATAAAACAGATAAGAACGACTAATAACTGTACAAGATAGTAAGTCAGTCTTCCGTCAAATAAAGTTGCTATTCCCCACTCTCTTAAAACAAACAGATCATATTTAAAAGTCTGATTACAGGCAGGTATATATTCACGGAACAGGTCTGTTTTAAACAACAGAAGGAGGAATACCACATTCAGCAGGGGAATCAATATGCTGCAGACGACAGTTTTAACCTTTTCCCTGGTTTTCTTGTTTTTCTCCTTAACCTTTTTCTTATGTTCTTCTCTCTCGATCTTAAGCTTCTTCTGCCTTTCAGCTTCCTTTTCTGCTTCGAGCCTCTTATTCTCGGCCTGAACACGTTCTTTCTCAGCCTCAGCCTTCATCACATTGGCGACTTCGGCTGCCCGTGCGGCCAAAGTGCCGGAATCCCTATATCCGCGGAAGCTCTGTAAGACCGGGATCACCTTGCGGTAATCCTCCTCCGTCTGGCACTTTTCCAGTTCAGCCACGCATCTGTCGTAATCAGCATCTCTTTTGGCACAGGCCTGTTCATAACGTGATACCACTTTTTCATTGGCCTTCTGGAAGAACAGATCGTAGTCCCTGATCTTGTTTTCACGGATCATATTCTCTTTATCGATATCTTTTTTTATCTGTTCATCAATAGCCTGTTCAAAACGCTCGATCCCTTTCTGAACGTTGAGTCCGATATTCTGCTCATCGAAACGTCTGGCTTTCGAAAGGTATTTATGACTGTTAAGATCTTTAAGTACTTCTTTCTTGCTTTCCTCAAGTACTGATACTCTTGATGCATACTCAAAGCTTCTGTCATAAGCAAGATCTTGGCGGATCACAGATTCATTCAGGTAACCGGGAATAGTGTATTCTTTTACCAGTATATTGATCCGGTCTTTCTTCTCCTTGCAGGCAGACAGCTTTACGGGTGTTATATTCTTATACTTCTCGATAAGGTTATCGATATAGCTGTCAAAGCCGGTGCTCCTTGCTTCGACCAGGAACTCGCCGAGATACGCCTGCGCATTCTCGGGATCGATATTCAGAGCTTTCTCGAAGAAGTTGAAAGCCTGATTCCAATCGCCGTCCTCTATAGCCAGATAACCTCTCTTGACCATTGTAGCCTCTTCTGAAGACTGAACAACGGGCTTCCTGCTCCTGTCCGTGCCGAGTATCTTGTCGATGCCCCTTATAAGATCCTGGATGGCACCCACCTTGCCCATATCCTGTGCCTGCAGCTTGGCAAACTCCTTGGGCATGTCATAGGCATCAATATCCTTATAGCATGGGATCAGATACTTCTTCTCACCCTTGGCTATAAGCTTCAGGAATCTGCTCCATTCGTTCTTGACCCATACCGCATTGAAGTATTCGTAATCTGTTCCGAAAGCCAGCATTACCTTTGCAGAATTGAGGGCTGCAAAGATATACGGCTCATATTCCTGTCCAAGCTTATCTTCGAGAGTTATCCTCGAGAAGAATACCCGGTATCCTTTTTGTGTAAGTGCCTCGTATACATCCTGGGCGATAGCACTGTCTATGGTCCTGTCTCCGTTCTCATCTGTCTCCTTATAACAGATAAAGATATCGTAGGGCTCTTCCTTCGAAGATACTTCGATTATCCCTTTCCGCAGTTCCTCGATCTGCCTGGCTTCCGCACGGTAGACAGGTCTTGATAAGGCATCTGCATTCTCACATGCCTGCTCGTAATCCGTGTCATCCAGCACACTGTCAAATGAGGACCTGTGACATGTCGGGATCTTCTTTCCTGTGGAAGGATCATCTACATACTCGATACCGTACTTGCAGAGCACGAGTCCCCAGTATGCCTCTGCCTCTTCCGGAAAATCCACTGTAATGCTCTCATAGACTCCCGCTGCCTTGTCGAATTCATTGGAGCTGCGCAGTCGGTTCGCTCTTGCAAATAATGAGACCTTCTTCTCGTCGTCCGCCTTCGGGACAGTCTGTGTGGTATCGCAGTACTCACAGGTGCAGATACTTGCCCCTTCCTCTAAATTAAGATTTGCACCACACATCTTGCATTTATAGACTGCCATAACTCCCCCCTGCTACCATTGTTCCTTATTATTTCAATGCCTTACACTTCTCATTGCGTTCCTTGAGCAGAAGTCTTGCCCTGCTCAGGATCTCAGATGCTTTCTCAAGATCGTTATTCTCCAGCAGGCTTCCGCATTCTGATACCGCAAGCGTTATATCCTTCTCAAGTTCAAACAACGCCTCATTGCTCATGGGATCACTGTATCTGACCTCATCGGCAAACTCCTTGAGCTGACCCTTGAGCTTGGGATCTTCACACTTATTCGTGAGCATTACACAGTCAGCGCGGAGAAGCTTTATAAATGATGTCTTGTCTTCAACCCTGTTCTCCACCTCATCGATGGTCTGCTTTGAAAGGAAACATGAAATAGCGCATATGCAGTAGACACAGAGGAACAGGAACTGCACCGCGAATGTCCAGCTGAGCTTGATACTGTGCTCAAAGATTATAAAAGCAGTTGAAGCGATCAGTTCAACGATTATATAGAAGGTGCTGTGCTTAACGATCGGGAATCCGAAGAGCCAGTCTCTTAAGAACATCCCCTTCTTTCCGAGAAGCACTCCCGAGACCGTCATTGCAAGGAAGGCTACGATCATGAAAACCCAGGAGATCCAGAATACAGCTGTATGGCCTGCAAATCCACACAACACGAACAGGATTACGTTATAAGCGATAAATCCTATTCCCAGCATCATCGCCAGCTTCTTACCCTTATTTGTTATTTCCATTTTATTTCCTCCCTTCGAGATCAAGGTCTCTTGGCGCCGCAGTCAGGACAGAAAGCACTGGTTATGCCTGTTGCGCCGCAAGCCTGGCAGCTCCACGATGTGCTTTCAGGTTTCTTATTTCCGCAGGCCGGGCAGAACGCGCTGGTTATTCCGGATTCGCCGCAGTTAGGGCAATTCCAGCTTTCTGCTCTGACCGGTGACGGCTTAGGTTTGCCGCAGCTCATACAGAATGCTTTAATATTCTCAGTTTCTCCACATGTACAAGTCCACTTCGCCGGAGCTTGTGGTGTCTGAACAGGTTCAGCAGCCGGAGTAGTCGTTCCAAGGTTGAAATCCATCTGATTCATTACTTTACCGGCCATATTCATACCGAGCATTGCACCGACGAGATCAGATGCCATTCCGCCGCCGTTTCCGCCGCTTCCACCGCCTGAGCCCATATTACCAAGACCCTCTGCATATGCTTTCTGAACATCGGCTTGGATAAGATCCTTCTCGGTATAACCCTTCTGTCTCATAACATCAGCTTCAGCGAATCCCTGAGCCCTTGTAGCTTCTGCTTCAGCCTGAGCCTGTATGATCTTAAGCTGAGCCTTAGTCTGCTCCTCGATGATCTGTCTCCTTCTGGATGCTTCAGCGATGTTTGCCGCTGTCTCTTCTTCCTTGACTCCGATATATGATACTGCTCTCAGTTCCTTGAGTTTCTTATAATTCGGATCATCCTCAGGCAGGGATACATTAGTTACATAGAACTGGGAAACAGATAGACCATATTCTTCAAACGCAGTTTCAACTCTTGTCTTCAATGCGTCAGAGAGGATCCCGAGATTCTCGTCTATCTCCATAATATTCAGCTTCTGTTCTTTTATTGTTGAAGCCAGATATGACTTAATCTGTGTCATCAAAGGAGCACGGAAGAATCCTCTTATAGACTTAACTGCCTCATCACTATTGCCGCTTTCTGTTTCCAGCACCTGCTTATTAACGAGTCCGTTGGTCGTTCCGACGAGCTTGATCAGGAGCTTGCGCGGATCAGAAACTATAAGGTTCATCTCACCGGATGCTCCGATATCAAGAGGGATACCCGTCTCAGGATCGATAAATCTAACTCTTGAGTCAGTACCCCATTTGATCCCCATATGAACTGCGAGGTTTATAAAGTAGACCTCTGCGTGGAAGGGCGTCTGTGACCCTGTAGGCAGGGAGTATATCTTCTTGAGTACGGGGAGATTTCCGGTCTCAAGAGTATGCCTGCCGGGACCAAATGAATCCAGAGCTTCGCCATTAAGGAAGAATACTGCTTCCTGGGATTCATGGACTATCAGCTGTGAACCCAGATTAAAGTCTTCAACCGGATGCTTCCATATGAATGTATCGTTATCGCCCTCATACTGGATGACACTTACTCCTGTATCCGATACCAGCTTTGACTTTAAGATCTCCTTTTTAACATCTATCTGGCAGCTGCATATAGGGCAGAAACTCGTCTGCTTGGTGCCGTCAACTTCTATCCCGCATGCGCACTGGGGGCAGTTGATAGTAATCATCTTATATTTTGCTGTTGCAGCCTGAAGGATATCGATAGCTTCTCCGCAGGAGGGACATCTCTTACCCTTGATCTTTGCCTGGTCGCAGACAAAGACCTTGTGGCAATGAGGGCATTCTTTGGAGATAAGCCTCGAAGCTTTGATATTGATCTCCTCTCCGCATGTACCGCACTGGATCGCCTTCTTTGCGAAGATAAAAGTTGAAGCCTGATTAATGCTCCCGCATTTCGGACATTCGATCGCAAACTTTGCCATAACTGTTCCCCCTTCAAATATATAAAATTACTTATTTACCGACATCATCTATCAGTCCGAGACTGATCAGTTCCTTACGCGTCTTGGAATAACTTCCGAAGAACGCGATCATAGCCATATAAGTGACCCAGGTCATCCTTTGTTTCTTAGTCTCTATCAGTGAATATGTCTGTCTGCTGATACCGACACCACGGGACAGCTCAGCCTGGGATATGCGCAGGCGCGCACGAAGGATAGGCAGTTCTTCCGTCAGAATATCGATACATCTGTTCTGTTCGTCACTGAAATTAGTCAAATGAATTCCCCCTCCGCACAATTATACAGCAAAACAAATTTGTTTGACTGTATGATATCACGCAAAATGTCAGATTGCAATACAATATGTCAACATAAGAGACAGAATATCAGATCCGATCATTTCCTGCTATATCAGTGCTGTACAGTCTTCCGTACGATCCAGGCAATAAATGGAGCCGCTTCATTGAAACGGCTCCAAGTTAGTTGTTATATTAAGTTGTGGTTCAAGTATTAACAGTTGGTGCTAAGGTTCACTTTGAGTTCTAGGAACTCGATTAAGAAAATAAAACCTTACAGTGAAGAAATAACTGAACCAAGTGAGACCAACTGTCTACTTGATTGTGATTCTGCGTTCATCGGTCTCACCTCCTGTTTCTGACTTGTAACCTACTCTTGATCTAGGTGTTCGTCTTTTATTGATAGCTTGAGTATAGCAGAGGCTTAGGCAAAAATCATTAACGAATAATGAACGATTGTTGACATTTCTGTTATTCTCCCTGCTTCCGATCATAAAGACCTGATGACAGGCTTTTTTTCCGTGCATTAAATGGAGCCGCTGTTTGAAGCGGCTCCAAGTTGATCGTTTATTTAATTGTGGTCCAAGTATTTACAGTTGGTGCTAAGGCTCACTATGAGTTATAAAACCCGGTACGAAAAACCTTTATCGTTAAGTATTAACTGAACCAAGCAAAACCAACTGTCTACTTGATTGTGCTTCTGAGTTCATTGGTCTTGCCTCCTGTTTCTGACTCTACCTATCTCATGTTTATTTAGGTGTCTGTCTTTTGTTGATAGCTTGAGTATAGCAAAGGAGAGGTCATATTTCATTAACAAATAATGAACGATACCTGACATTCAGATTACAGGTATGACTTATTCTTGTAATCTGCCGAGCCGTTATCAGAACGGTCTGATGAATGGGCAAATACCAAGAACACGATCGCTATCACGAAGAACGAAACGACCAGGACAACCTTGATCACGGTCCCCGCAGCAAGTTCTGTCCTCTTCCACAAGAAGTCTATCTCGGTATGTTCAAGGCTGTGTTCTTCAGATCTTGATGTGACATTGTATACAGAAGCCATCAGGATATACAGCAATAACGTTATATAGAACCAAATATGCAGCAGTACTGCGTTTTCGAAATCTGAAAGACCAAATACTATGGGCGCACCCGGAATAAACTGCATAATCAGGACCGGCAGGACCAGCCAGGATACTATAGACAGAGCATAGAACGTGTTGTTCAAGCCGACAAAATGTGTAAAGTGCCACATAGCAGCCTTTTCCATAAGGATGGCAAGCGGGCAGGCAATGGCAACTATAAAGACAAATAAGACGAGCAGTTCCAGTGTAAACAAAGGATTGAGATCCCTGAAGACCTGATTGCCGCTGACGATCTCATAGATCTCGCGTGATGTATGCGCCGCTTCAACGCCATTAAAGATCTTGTAAAAACCCCAGTGGAAAAACTGGCAGATATGTCCGCACATATCACTGATCCAACCATTGTTTATAAGTGATACCACCTGCATAACAAGCGCGATCACTGTCATCACTGCCATAGCGGCCTGCTTATTCTTTATCTTGCTTTCGTAATACACAACTGAACCCTCCTATAATATGTTCTTACCTATAGGACAACCACAATTCAGAAAAGGTTCATTCTTTTTGTAAAAATATTTCAGGTTGAACAATCGTATTGATCGAAAGCCTCAAAATCAACGCCAAAGCCGCCATTAACTATTTCGCATACTGTATCAATTGCCCAGTTCTCCGGTAATCTCTTCAATAGTTTTCGACGGGTTAAGATCACTTTTCTCGTCGGGACGGCAGAATACCTCCAATTCTCTTGAAGTCACCTCGTACTCCTCATTACACCAGAAATGGTAATAGACCCCATCCACTATGGAATTTACGCCTGACTGGTAATCCGGACAAAGGAACAGATTAACATCTGACTCTATATAGTTTTCTGTAAGCGAGACTTCCGTACAGGTACTGTTGATACCTATAAACTTATTATGCGTGACGCCGGGATTATCTGTGGATGTAACTGTCTCGATCATGCTTTCCTCAGGATAGTAGATAAAGTGTGTTTGCGATGGCGAATACCATTCGTGATACAGCTCTGTGACCGAACCATCACTGATGGCAAATATCAGCATTAAAGATTCACCGCTTGATTTATCGCTCAGCATAACCGCTAATTCAGGAGTTTTGTCTCCGTTTACATTTATCAGTTCATAATACAATGAACAGTCCGCGCTATTACTGATGTGCCCTTCACTGTATTCATTCACATCCATCGATCCGATCGTCTCAAGATAAAGCGCCTTCCAATCACATTTCGGCTCGAAAATGGTATCAGTGTCTCCGCCCAGGAAAGAGACAAAATCATTAAAAGAATAGTAATTTGCCTTATCACTGACTGCCCCTGCCAGTTCGCTGTTCTCTCTCTTGTAAACCCAGGAATCATCACCGGTGCAATTATAATCAACAGCTATAAGAGGATATACAACGCCGGATTTGACAGCCTCATAATCATTGATGTAATCTTCGACAGACATACTGCGTCCGTCTTCCTCCGCATAGTCCAACAGTCTTGGGCCACCAGGAACACCAACCGATAACGAATCCTGAAATACTAAAACTTCTTCTCCTTGTAGATTGTTTCGATCTAAATAATACATAGTCACGCGTTCATAGTTAGACATACCCCAGTTATTGGAGTCCGCTATTACGATATTTCCGGTATTCATAACAGCAGCCTCGGCCCATCCGAACTGCAGAATATCTTCGCTTAGTTGTCTGTCTAACAGGCAGACTGCTTCGCCCTGATCATCCGAATAAGTGTATATCGCCAGATTTATTCTGCTGACTCCCAATGAGTTTTCAGTATGTGTTTCGTATGCAAAAATGAGTTCATTAACTCCATCGTCATCGATGTCGATAAAGTTGATAGAACGATCTGCACCTGCTGTACCTGTGTAGTCATCAAAATAACCGGTTTCCTCAAAATCCAGAATGCTTTCCCCATATACAGCAAGAATATCAAGATAAGCTTCTTCCAGTGTCATCTTTGTCTTTACAGGTTCTGTCTCAGTTGTTTGAGTGGCAGCAGGCTCTGTTTCAGCCATTGACATTACAACAGATTGCTCGGAAGCATATGACTGAGGCTCCGGTTCTTTCGGCTTATTCATTGAATTGAACCAGATAACCGCGCCCGTGATCACAGCAATACCGCAAACTGAAGCACCGATGATGCCCATAGTCTTTCCGGATAATCCCGATGCTGCTTTGATTGAGGCTTTACCAGCTGCTTTGAGAGCCTTCCCGCCTGCCGCTTTAAAAGGAAGATCTTTAGGCGTGGGAATCTTAAGCCCTTTGTAGTATTCTTCGAAGAATCTTCCAAGCGAAAGTGTTCCAACAGCGCCGCCCATGAGGCTTACCTTGTTGGACTTTTCGTATGCTTCGATACCGTTTTTGATCTTGACACGGGCGAGTCTCAGCTTGGTCTTAATGGTATTTTCAGGACATTTCATGGAGTCCGCAATATCTTTTACAGGCATCTCATCGTAATAGAAAAGAATAGTCGCCTGAAGCTGATCTGCTGTAAGCACATCGCGCATTATTCCCATAAACGTTTCTCTTTTGTCCTTTTCCAGGATAAGAGATTCAGGAAGGGGCTCAAGATCAGCGTCACCTTCGATCTCGCTTTCCTGTATATCATCGTAAGAAGCTGCGTCTTTTCTTGATCTGTATTTATCAAGCGACTTGTTTGCTGCGATCCTCTTGATCCAGGGAAGGAAAGCCATTTCTCCTGTCAGGTCTTTTATCCCTTTATAAGCCGAGATGTATGTTTCCTGCATTGCATCTTCGGCATCCTGTTTGTTGTTAAGAATAGCGTAACAAGTGGTATATACGAGTTTGCTTGACATTTCATAGAGCTCGGAGAAAGCGCCTTCATCACCGGCTTTCACTCTTTTTACCAGCTCTGCATAGATTTTAAAATCATTAATATCAGACATAACGATCAACCTCTTAATCAGCTTCGCAATGAACCCTTGATTATCCAAAACAGGATAATGAATTCAAACGATAGTAATACTATAACCACTTTTCCAACAGCGCACCATACACAACCGCAGCTTTCCCATAATGCCGCTATCAGGTGATGCTGGTCATTAAGACTCTCGTCTCTTTCGGTGATCGTGTATATACCGCTCAACAAGACATAAAGCAATAATGTCAGGTAAAACCAGATATGCAAAGCTATTTTGGCTTCTAAATGAGTGAAGCCGAGCACGATCGGTGCACCGGGGAAGAACTGCATCACTATGACCGGCATGATCAGCCAGGATACACCGGATAAAGCAAATAAAGCTCTGTTCACTCCGACAAAGTGCTTAAAACCTCTCTGGGCACACTTCTCCAAAACTATTCTCAACGGACAGCATACCAGAATAATAAATGCTGTCATGATGAGCATTTCCATAGTAACAGCCGGATTATTCTCTCTTAAGCCCGGCTCGTTAGCTATAGTCATATGGAAGATCTGACATATTCTTCCTGCTAAATCACTGATCCAATAATTATTTACGAGCGATACGATCTCCATGACCAAAGCCAAAACGGTCATTACAACCATTGCTATCTGCCTGTTCTTTATACTTTTTACGTGATCCATAACCTGATCCTCCTTATATGTTCTTACCTAATAAGACGGATCAAAAACAGCTCAGGTTCTCTGTTGTTTATCTATTTTGAAAAATCTCTCCAAAGAGTTTTCTTTTTCTGAGCATGTTACATGTAACTCTGTAAGCACGGCAGCCAGAACTGTATCAGGTATCCTCAGATCATCGGCAAAAGCCCTGAAGAATCTCGTAAGAAAAGGCGGTTTTACATCTTCCCTATGAGCCATATCCAATTACCTCCAACGAGAGATCACCGGGGTCTCAAACTGTCCATGACGGTTTTCTGGATACTCTGAACGCTAACCAGACTCTGCTGGTGTACATGTTGATCAAACTTATCGAGAGCCTCGTTCATAGTCCTGACTCTGCCCGATGTGATTAAGTCAAAGATATAATCAGCAGCCAGAGGGTAGCGGTAACCGGAAGGGAATTCGTCGATCACAACCATTTTCTCTGCATACATTGCTCTTGCTTGTCTTTCTTTAGTCTTGGATCTTATCGCGAGAGTTATTAAATACACACATCTTAGAATAAACATGACCGCAAAGAGTATCCAGGGTCCGACCAGCAATAACAGTCCGACATTAGGATCATTTTCAATTCCCTTTAGCTTAACTACAACAACTGCGATTATGCAAAGGATAAAACATATGAGTCCTCCGCCTATGATGGTGTTCTTAAGTCTGAGGATATCTTTCGCTTTCTCATATCTTAGCTTGGCGTTCATATACGTGCTGTATATCAGATCGATCACGCTCATCGCATCGCCAAGGAAAATCGTGTTGAAGTCCGGATCCTCTGTTACGGAATACCGGGTGCCTGCAACAGGCGTCCCGCACTTATCACAAAACCTTGCATCCTCAGCGATCTTTGCTCCACACTTAAAACAGTACATATTATTGCCCCCCCGGATCATGTTGTTACCTGTAAGACGAAGTGAGATCCTCTCTGGTTCTCGAAAAATCCTGTTTTTCGAAAATTATATTCAAAATGCCAATATGCGTCAAACGAGCCTGCCTTCCTTAAACAGCCTCATCATCTCATTTGTAAGGGAGTAATCGTCAGGCTGCAACACTACTTCTTCAGGGCTGCACCACAGGGCTGTCTTAAGCTCACCTGCATCCATGGTGATCTCTTCGGATCCGTCTACCATACAGAAGAAACCTGCAAGGATATCAAGAGCAGAACCCCAGGGCTGCGATTTATAGTACTTAATGTCTTTGATCTTAAGGCCAACTTCTTCCATGGCTTCGCGCATACAGGTCTGCTCCAGGGTCTCGCCTATCTCGGTAAAGCCTGCAACAAGGGCATAGTGACTAAAGTCCCGGCCGGCGTATTTTGTAAGAAGGATCCTGCTCTTATCGCTGTTTAATATGCCGAGGATCACTGCGGGATTTATCCTGGGATATATGATGTTGCCGCATTCAGGGCATATCCTTGACCGTTCCTTAGTTCCAAATGTGGTCTTATGGCCACACCTGCCGCAATAGTCAGATGAATCGTACCAGTTAGCCAGGTGACAGGCGGTATATACGGCAAAGGCCATATCTTTGCCAAGAGACCTGTTCTGCCTTATCTCCCTGAGCGAAGTCAGATCAAGACCTTCGGGCCTTTTCCTTGTAAGGAAACAAGGAGTCTTGGTGAGGTCAAACAGATAGATCAGATCGTCTGCTTCTATATCCTTGAATAAAGGGACAGATCCGTCCTCTTTGAGGGCGAGTCTGTTTCCTTCAAAATAAAAGACCGGGGACCCGGGCAGAGCCCGGACCTCCGGCTTAAATGAATTATCTAAAAACGCCGGCGCGATATCCTGGATCATTTGATATCAGCGTGGAAGTCCTGCAATGCCTTGACTTCGAAAGTGCGCTCTCTTGCAGCCTTGATACCCTCAGCCGAAGCCTTGGCAGCAGCCATGGTGGTGATGTAAGGAACATGCTGACGGATGGCATCTTTACGGATGTAAGAGTCGTCATGAGCAGATGTCTTACCTGCAGGAGTATTGATTATGAGATCAATATCATGGTTAAGGATCATGTCTGCGATATTAGGTCTGCCCTCGTAGAGCTTCTTGACCTTCTCTGCTGCAATGCCTGCTTCGGAGATCATGTCATATGTACCGCCGGTAGCAACGATCTTGAATCCGAGATCAGAGAATGCCTTGGCAACTTCGATGAGGTCGACCTTATCGAGATCAGATACTGACAGGAGAACTGTGCCTTCCTGGGGAAGAACAGTCTTTGTAGCTTCCTGAGCCTTGAAGTAAGCTTCGCCGAAGTGGCTTGCCAGACCTAATACCTCACCTGTGGAACGCATCTCAGGTCCGAGGACAGGGTCAACTTCCTGGAACATATTGAATGGGAATACAGCTTCCTTGACACCATAGTGAGGGATATTCTTGTCGTGGAGATCTGTAACAGGTGTGGGTCTGCCGGTAAGGTGCATCGTCATGATATCTGTTGCGATCCTGACCATGTTCGTGCCGGTTACCTTGGATACGAGAGGTACTGTTCTGGATGCTCTCGGGTTAGCCTCGATAACGAATACCTTGCCGTCTTCGATAGCATACTGCATGTTCATGAGACCTACAACGTTCATCTCGACTGCGATCTTCCTTGTATATTCCTTAATGGTCTCTACCTGCTCTTTTGTGAGGTTAAGTGAAGGAAGGATACAAGCCGAGTCACCGGAGTGGATACCTGCAAGCTCGATGTGTTCCATAACTGCAGGGACATAGCAGTTCGTACCGTCGGAGATAGCGTCTGCCTCGCACTCTGTTGCGTGGTGGAGGAAGCGGTCGATCAGGATAGGCCTGTCAGGTGTTACACCTACAGCTGCGTTCATGTAGACACGCATCATCTCATCGTCATGTACGACTTCCATTCCTCTGCCGCCCAAAACGTATGAAGGACGTACCATTACAGGGTAGCCGATCTTATTTGCAATAGCGATTGCTTCGTCTGCATTAACAGCCATGCCAGCTTCAGGCATAGGGATCCCGAGGCGGTTCATCATGGCACGGAAGTGATCTCTGTCTTCTGCAAGGTCAATAGTCTCAGGTGTTGTACCTAAGATGTTTACACCATTTGCCTTAAGAGATGCAGCGAGGTTAAGAGGTGTCTGGCCTCCGAACTGGGCAATAACGCCGATGGGCTGCTCCTTCTCGTGGATCGCGAGAACATCCTCAAGTGTGAGAGGCTCAAAATAGAGCTTATCGGATGTATCGTAGTCAGTAGATACTGTCTCAGGGTTGCAGTTAACGATGATGGACTCAAAACCTAACTTCTTGAGAGCCAGTGCCGCATGTACGCAGCAGTAGTCAAACTCGATACCCTGACCGATCCTGTTAGGACCGCCGCCTAAGATCATGATCTTCTTGTTGTTTGATACCGGGGACTTATCTTCAATGTGATATGAGGAATAATAATAAGCTGCATCCTGTGTTCCGGATACGTGGACTCCTTCCCAGCCCTCCTTGATGCCGAACTCATAACGAGCTTTGCGGATCGTATCCTCAGCAACGCCTAAGAGCTGAGACAGGTACTTATCAGAAAAACCGTCAAGCTTAGCCTGTCTTAAGACTTCCTTGTCAGGGATCCTGCCGGGATGAGCGAGGAGCTCCTCCTCTTCTTCAACAAGTTCCTTCATCTGCTCGATAAACCACTTCTTGATCTTGGTTGCCTCGTAGAGCTCGTCTACCGTAGCACCCTTACGAAGAGCCTCGTACATAATGAACTGTCTCTCAGATGTAGGGGTCATGAGCTTGAGCATAAGTTCTTCCTTGGAGAGCTTGTTAAAGTCCTTGGCAAAACCTAAGCCGTATCTGTCCTTCTCCAGGGAACGGATAGCTTTCTGGAAAGCTTCCTTATATGTCTTACCGATGCTCATTACTTCGCCTACGGCTCTCATCTGTGTTCCCAGCTTATCTGCTGCACCATGGAACTTCTCGAAAGCCCATCTTGCAAACTTGATTACGACATAATCGCCGTCCGGATAGTACTTATCCAGTGTACCGTACTTGCCGCAGGGGATCTCATCGAGTGTGAGGCCGCATGCCAGCATGGCGGATACCAGAGCGATAGGGAAACCTGTTGCCTTGGAGGCAAGAGCAGAGGATCTTGATGTTCTGGGGTTGATCTCTATTACAACGATCCTGTCTGTAACCGGATCGTGAGCGAACTGGCAGTTGCAGCCGCCGATTACTTCGATAGCCTTAACGATGCGGTAGGAATATTCCTGAAGTTTCTTCTGGACTTCCTCGGAGATCGTGAGCATAGGAGCTGAGCAGAATGAGTCACCGGTATGTACGCCGATAGGGTCGATATTCTCGATAAAGCATACGGTGATAACATTATCCTTGGCATCTCTTACTACCTCGAGCTCAAGCTCTTCCCAACCGCTGATGGACTCCTCTACCAGGACCTGTCCGATCATGGAAGCTGCAAGGCCTCTTTCAACAACGACCTTAAGCTCATCGACGTTATATACCAGACCGCCGCCTGCGCCGCCCATGGTGTAAGCAGGTCTGATAACTACGGGGTAATGAAGCTCATCTGCGATCTTAACTGCTTCCTCAATGGAATATGCTTCATGGGACCGGGGCATCTCGATACCGAGCTTATCCATTGTCTCCTTGAATTCGATACGGTCCTCACCTCTCTCAATGGCATCTACCTGAACGCCGATGACCTGAACGCCGTACTTCTCCAGGATGCCTGCCTTGGAAAGCTCAGAGCACAGATTCAGTCCTGACTGTCCGCCGAGGTTAGGCAGAAGCGCATCAGGTCTCTCCTTGGCAATGATCTGCTCTAAGCGCTTAACATTAAGAGGTTCGATATAAGTTCTGTCAGCAACATCAGGATCAGTCATGATAGTGGCAGGATTCGAATTAACGAGCACGATCTCGTATCCCAGTTTCCTTAACGCCTTGCAGGCCTGTGTTCCGGAATAGTCAAACTCGCAAGCCTGGCCTATGATGATAGGACCGGAACCGATGATAAGGATCTTGTTGATATCTTCTCTTTTTGGCATAATGACACCCCCGCTAAAATTTCTTATGCAATTCTATCACAGAATAATCCTCTGTGCGGGGTTATTTTTATATTTAATATAAGATAAGAAACTTTTAATAAATTAAGCTACTTAGCCATAACGGGAAACAAAAATAAAAGTAGTCAAAACAACAGATCGCCACATAATCGATGTATTATTCTCAGTTAGGTTTCCCATGGTTACATTTTAAAGACAATTATCTGTCTAATACAAGAATTTAGGGCGCAAAGCCCCTTTCCACAAGGCCATCCTGCTCATCAGATGTTATAATATCCGGATAATGAATATTTGGATCAGGAGGGGTTTATATGACCTGGAACGAATTACCCGTAAATTTCACCTGGAAACAGAAGCTCACTTATTTCCTTGAGCCTTCTAATGTAAATGAAGTAAGCAGGAGAGATCTCCTCGATGCTCTTTCTGTTGCAACTGCGATGCTCTGTGATGAGAAGATTGGGGACGACGAAGACCGTGTCCTCCACATTGCACGCGAAGACAGCACGGAGTCACGTGCAAGACTTGCCATCCTTTATCTGGAATCCATCGATAATGAAGAGTAAGATACTTTGCTTCATCCTGACAGGCCTCCTTATCGCCTGTCTTTTCTCTTCCTGTTATATCGAGTGGGATGATCTTACTGATGTATCAGTTTCCGAAGAGTGCAGCCTTGAGACGGATGCGGATCACATAATCTGCGACACTTCCCTGCTCCACGAATGCGAATTTGAGCGTGTAGTGGACGGCGATACCATAATCGTACATGATAAGAACGGCTCGAGATTAAGAGTGCGCCTTACAGGGATCAACGCACCGGAGTCGGTGCACCCTGATGAAGAGATGAACACCGATGAAGGCAGGCAGGCCTCTTCCTATCTTAAGGATCTTCTGTCTGATACCGAATATGTTTATCTTGAATACGATGTGGAGCAATTTGACCAGTATGACAGGACCCTTGCCTATGTCTGGATCGATACGGATCCTGATTCAGACGAAGATACGGACTATGTAATGCTCAACGAACTAATGCTTAAAGAAGATCTGGCAGACCCCGTCTACATAAAGCCAAATCTCAAATATGCAGACATATTCAGACAATACGAGTAGAAAGAGCTGGATCTATGGAAGAATTTGTAAACAGGCTGACTGAGATAAACAGCCTGGTCAATTATTATGTGAGCGAGAAGATAGGAATAGTGCTTCTCATATCTACAGGAGTGCTCCTGACGATAATTACCGGTTTTTTTCAGGTAACCAGGTTTAAGCTCTGGTGGTCAAAGACCTGTGGCGGAGTATTCGATAAGGGCTCTCACAACAAGAAGGAAAAAGGCTCCGTATCCCAGTTCCAGGCACTGTGCACCGCCCTTGCATCCACTATAGGCACCGGCAATATTGCAGGTGTTGCGGCAGCTATCTGTCTGGGAGGTCCAGGAGCCATTTTCTGGATGTGGGTCGCATCATTCTTCGGCATGATGACCAACTTCTCCGAGAATGTCCTCGGCATCTACTACAGACGCAAGAATGCCGATGGCGAATGGTCCGGCGGAGCTATGTACTATCTCAGAGACGGTTTAGGTTCCTACAAAGGGTTTAAGATCCCCGGCAGAGTTCTGGCATTTATCTTCTCCTGCTTTACCATACTTGCATCTTTCGGCATAGGCAATATGGGCCAGGTCAACAAGATCGTACTTAATATCGAATCTGCATTCTTCGGAGATATATCCGGATCTTATGTAATAGGAGACAGGATAAGGGTCATACCCCTTATCATCGGCATATGTCTTATGGTGATCGCAGGCGTCATAATCATAGGAGGCCTTAAGAGGATCGCTGCCGTAGCAGAAAGGGTCGTCCCCTTCATGGCTATAGCTTATATCCTTGGCGCCCTTGCAGTCTGCATTGCAAATATAACGCTGATCCCTCAGGCCCTTGCATCTATCTTTAGATTCGCCTTCGGGATCAAGGCTGCCCTGGGAGGCACTGCAGGTATTGTTATAAGAGACGTGATCACACAGGGCTGCAAAAGAGGCGTTTATTCAAACGAAGCCGGCCTCGGCTCCTCTGTTATGGTCCACTCCAATTCCGATGTCAAAGAACCTGTAAAGCAGGGCATGTGGGGTATTTTCGAAGTATTCGCAGACACCTTTATCGTCTGCACCATGACAGCTCTTGTGGTACTTACTTCAGGCTATATCGATCTTAAAACAGGTCTTCCAAAAGACGGCGTAAGCGATGCGACATTGGTTGCCAAGGCCTTCAGCAACGTCTTTGGCAAAGCCGGTGAATGGTTTATCGCCGTAGCCATATTGCTCTTTGCATTTACAACGGTCTTAGGCTGGTCTCACTACGGGTGCAAAGCCGTGGAATATCTGATCAGCACCAAAGCCGCCAGGATCTACAGGGTCATCTTCGTACTGCTGATAGTATCCGGTGCGGTTATGGAGAGTTCCCTTGCCTGGGATCTGTCAGACACTTTCAACGGTCTCATGATGATACCTAACCTTATTGGAGTAATATCCTTATTTCCTACAGTCAGAAAGATCACCAACAACTATATTGCCCGCAAGGTCAAAGGAAATACAGATATAGAGCCTGTCTTATCCTACGACCCCAAGCTTCAGCAAGAGCATGCAGAGCTTGTAAGAAACGGCGCTGAGTAAGGCTATTCCCCTACGCTCTTTATAAGATCTATTCCCTTATTCATGGACAGCATATAGAGCGCTATATCTGCTATGACAAGTACCGCTGTGCATATAAGACCTGATGCTGCCGTGCCTAATGCCTTGCCTGCAAGATACATGACAAACCCCATTATGATCGCAAAGACGATCACTATTCCCATGGCAAAGACCGTATTATAGTTTTCTCGCAGGGCTGACAGGGCATCGAGCCAGACAAGCTTGGGGTTCATCGCATCAAGGAACATGCCGAGATAGATGACCATAAAACCTGCAAGAGCAGACATGATGAGGTTTACCAGGATCAAACATATATCCAGCCCGGCATAGCTCAGGAAGAAGAGGAAAAAGGGCAGCGTCCCCGTCCAGGTAAAGATAAGGTTTGCCAGAGCCTTTGCATTCCACTGCAGCTTAAATGGCACAGGGATCAGCTTTATATAGTCAAAACCCTTACCCTCACGGGAAAAGGCATCTGAGCCCAGGCAGTTCATAGAAGCATTGACCAGAGTTATGACCAGGACTCCTATGGTGATATATAGCGTTCTTCCCTCCGAAGATACATAGAGGGCAAGTTCGTCCCTTGCCATGCTGATATGAAATACCATCATGAGCACCGGCACAAAGAAGGGCCAGATGTAATTAGAAACAACGCAGTTGCTTAAGAAAGCGGGAGACCTGATAAGAGTCTTAAGTTCTTTTACAAGGAGCGAGGCAAAGGGGCTTCTTGCCAAAGCTATATCCCTGTCACGTAAACTGATCCGGACATCGCTCCCTTCAGATCCTGTGGACATAAGTCTGATAACAGACTTTTTGTACAAGAAGTGAGATGTTACGACCAATATCACAACAGCCCAGATATTGACCGTTATATAGTCGATAAATTTCCACATAGTGCCCTCTGCCATATAGGTGGCAAGGAACTCCACCTGAGGGAAGATATAGTCGATAAGGTCAAGGAACTCGAGCCCGGTGCTCTTGGCTCCTGCAACGTAATAAACAAGCTCTTCTACATCTATTTTAAGCAGCATTGCTCCGGATATGGCGATAACTGCAAGAGTTACTGCAAAGGATATTTTTCTTACAGTAGCACGCTTCCTGATAAAGCCTGTGAAATTCATTATCAGCATGGAGATCACGGCAATAGAGCACATGGGAACAAGGGGCAGGAAGAGCCCGCCCAGTAAAGAGAGCACCCATGTGAGAGGACTTATCCCGGAAGCTATTCCAAATCCCGCAACAGCTGCGATAACTATGGCAAACTGCATGAGGTTCTCTGCGATAAAGACAGCAATAAAACGTGACAGAGCAAGTTCAGCGGACTTGATCGGCATGGGCAGAAGGTATACCAGATCGTCTTCGAAATAGAATTCATTCATTACGATATTCATGCCAAAGACCACGGTAAATACAGATACCACTGCATATATCAGCTTAATACCGAAGTCTCCCCTGCCAAGATCCAATAACACTCCGGTCACGGAATAGGTAAAGAAACCTGTCATAAGGATAACGGGGATCATAACAAACAGCATGACAAATATCCCGAATGCAGCGAGCCAGATCTTACGCTTCCTGCTGCTTATCTCATCCATCGAGTTTGATCTGGCGATCACTCTTGTA
The DNA here is from genome assembly GCA_002450155.1 of Mageeibacillus sp. UBA6976. Classification (GTDB taxonomy): domain Bacteria; phylum Bacillota; class Clostridia; order Saccharofermentanales; family Saccharofermentanaceae; genus Saccharofermentans. Next base: position 121,945 of record DJYO01000009.1, read on the forward strand.
AGGACTCTTATGAGCTTAAGACTCATTCTTATCAGTCATCTCAAGGAATACTTCCTCGAGGCCTCCGTCTTTATGCTCAAGTTCTTCAAGAGCGCCCTCATACAAAAGCTTGCCACGGTTAATTATTATTATCTTGTCACAGATCTTCTCCGCGACTTCGAGAACATGGGTAGAGAACAGGACTGCATTGCCTGAATCGGCATGCTCCCTCATAAGTGTCTTAAGACTGAATGCCGCCTGGGGGTCCAGTCCTACCATAGGCTCATCAAGGATCCACACCTTGGGTTCATGGCACAAGGCAGCGATTATCATGGTCTTCTGCCTCATGCCGTGAGAAAAGCCCGTCATTCGTCCTGCGAGGGTCTCAAGGCTGATAGAAAGCTTGTCCGAATATTTCTTTATCCGTTCCTGCCTGACTTCCTGCGGGACCTTATATACATCAGATATAAAATTGACATATTCCAGACCCGTCATCTTAAGGAACATATCCGGGCTGTCCAAAACAAAGCCAAGGTCGCTCTTGGCCTTGATGGGTGATCTCTTCATATCTGTTCCTGCTATGCTTATATCGCCGTGATCAGGTCTTATGATCCCCGTGAGCATCCTAATGGTCGTGGTCTTGCCTGCTCCGTTAGGTCCGATGAAGCCGGCGATCTCACCGCCGGACACATTAAAGCTCAGGTTGTCTACAACCAGATTCTTGCCAAAGGATTTGCTTATCGATTCTGCCCTGATCATATCAGTTTGAAGGAACTGCAGAATAGAAAAGAATGTCTTCTGTAGTTGCTATGAGGGAATGCTCATGGCCTTCCGGACAATAAAGACACTGACCCTTGGATACTTCTGATTCGGCTCCGTCCTGGATGAGCTTGCCGCTGCCTTCCAATATGAATATCATCTCGCAGGTTCCTTCGTGCTTATGGTAGCCGATAGAGCATCCGGACCTTAATAGCCCTAACATCATCTTATTCTTTCCGTCGTCATAGCACTTATTGAGAAAAACGCCTTCGCCGCCCTTGAACCCCGGATTCTCTTTCCATTCCATCTTGCTGAAATCAGTTACCATACATATCTCCTTGTCCGAAGAGGCTCTTTGCCACCTCTATATTAATATCGGAATACTCGACTTCAGATGAGAACATCCTTGCAGCTTCCAGGGGCTCTATACCTGCCAGTATAAGATCTGCCAAAAGAAGCGCTGTCTCACAGGCAAGCCGCGGGTATCCGTTGTATCTGTAGAGCATATAAACGATGAAGTTTCCCATAAGCTCGCTATACTCTTCAAGAATAGCATTTTCTTGCTCTCTTGTGGGTTTCAAATCTGCTATTTTGTTAAGGGCATCTACCCAGCTTGATTCAAGATACTCCATATCAAGGAATATCCTGGCCCTCATAAGTGATGAGGTGAGCACAGGAGCCATCTTATCTATCTTATGGCTTATATTATCCGGGCTCTCTTCAAAAGAACTGATTTCAGATGACAGCTCCTCTCCTCCTTCAAGGGAGAAGGGTTCTTTGCTGAGCAAAATAAGCTTTGCGGCTTCTTCGCAGGCCAGAGACACACCTCCATATGTTTTGCCCTCTTTGCTGAAATAAAATCTTGGATGCTGCCTGCATATGTCGCAGATAAAATCCTCGCCATAGGTCTTTATCTGATAGCAAAGACCGTCATCCATAAGGAAGGGACACCTGCCGTCAGGTTCAAGTATATAGCTTGAGCCCTTTATCCTGCTCTGTATTTCAGGGTGGTCCTTAAACCTCGTCAGAGAGGCACGATCGATCGTAATTTCCCAATCCCTGCAACAAGTATGCCGGCATAAGCCGGCACTACATTGAAATCTCTTATAATATGTAGGAAAGATGATATCAGACAACTCTATCCTTCAGCACGTCAAATGCCGCCTTGGCTGTAAGCCTAACGTTAGGATCAGAATCACCGAAGGCAAGTTTCTTGACGTATTCAAGACAATGCTTCGCATTGATATCTGCTGCTGCTGTTGCTGCTGCTGCGCGAACCATAGGTGAAGGATCACGCATCAGGGGTATCAGTGCCATTCCGCTCTCATACGAAGGTATCCTGCCCATTGCCATGGCGACTTCCATACGTACATCGTCATCGGAATCATTGGACAATTTTACAAGGGCATCGAGTTTGCCCTTGGCTGCGAACTTCGCTATTTTATTCCTTAAACCATCAATCTTTGCCATATAGTTCACTCCCTCTGTAACAATAATATCACCGAATATATAAAAAAAATAGACATAGAAAGAATTTTTGTAAATTTACAAAATAATGTTTACAAATTCGTTATAATTGACCAATTGAAAAAAATCTAAAATCTGAAAAGCCTTATTTCACTAGGGGTTGCACCTAAGCGCCAAAATGGCAATAAAAATTGATCTTTTAGATAAGCGTTACGTTTGTGTATATATTATTCCTCTAAAGCCTTGTCTGCGGTTTCCTTGAGTATGCCCTTATCAACGAGCCTCAAAAATGCATCAACGACATCAGATGACAGCTGTGTCCCGGAGTTCTCCCTGATGATGGAGACCACCTTGTCAAAGTCCATTCTCTTTCTGTAAGGACGATCAGAATACATGGCGTCAAAGCAGTCAGCAACAGAAATGATACGTGCGACCTCAGGGATATCGTTCCCCTTAAGACCTCTGGGATAACCCTTGCCATCCGGCCTTTCGTGGTGTACTCCCGCACCAATGGAAAGTTCAGGCATGATGCTGATATCCTTGAGAGCGTCATACCCAAGCGAAGCATGGGACTGTATCGTATGGTACTCATCGTCATTAAGCTTGCCGGGCTTGTTCAAGACCTCCTCGGGGATACCGATCTTACCTATGTCATGCAGGAGCGCAATGTTGTGGTATTTCTCGATGGTATCCTCATCAAGGCCCATCTCTTCAGCCAGCATTACGGTATAGAGGGCAACTCTTGATGAATGGCCCCTGGTATATTTGTCCTTCATATCGATGATCTTAGCGAAGGCCTCAACGATCTCTCTTACGAGGGTTTTCTGCTCATTTGCTTTGTCGGTAAGCTTCTTGGTGCGCTGATCAATATACATCTTTACGAACACACCCAGAGCTCCCAGTATGAGGAGCACCGCAACTATCCTTACCCATGTGCGCTCATAGAATGACTTGGTCTTGACTATCACGACAGAAATGCTCTGCGTTCCGTCGCCTCTAGAGTCATCTATCTGCATCTGGAAGGTATAGGTTCCGCCCCTGAGGTTTGTATAAGAGATAGGCATGAGATCTTCGCGGCTTACAGTTATCCACTTCTTCTCAAGGCCTTCTAGCCTGTAAGAAACATCGGGGTTCATGAGGGAATAATTGAAGACATAACCATATACGGTAAGCTTCTGTGTTGTTTCCGGTATTACGAATCTGCCGTTGCTGTCAGGATAGATGATCTCGCCGTCTGCCTCAACAAAAGGAACACAGGCCTTAAACTCGCTGGCATCGTCCACAGTCCTGTCGATATTTACCAGAGCAACGCCTGAAGAACCTGCAATATAAAGGTCACCGTCTTCGGTAAGGGCACTGTAGGAATTGGATGTTGCGATGCATGGCAAGCCGTTATCTATTCCATAGAAGACAGTCTGAAGCCCGGATGTACCCGTAAGATTCTCTACGCTCGCAACATATATTCCGTTGCTGCTCAGTACCCAGAGCTCTCCATTGTTATTCTCATATACATCAAAGTTATTAAGATACGGGAAATCCCTGATAGTTGTTATCTGGTAATCTTCATCCATATAAGCAAGGGAATTGCTGGTTACGATCCAGACCACATCCTTATACTTGGATCTCTTAAGCCTCATTATTACATCCGAGGTAAGACCATCCTTTGCACTTATGAGGGTCGCTCCGTTCTGGTTCAATACATAGATACCGCCGCCGTCTGTTCCGATAACAAGGTCCCCGTTATCCATCTCGCAGGCAGTCAGTATCTCAAGATTGGCAATACCGGATCCGTCATCATACACCTTGGTCACTTCGCCGTCTTTGATAAGGGCAAGACCACCTGTGCAGCAGGCTATCATCGAGCCGTCCTTGCATTCGTATACTGTCCTTACACGGTTCGAAGGAAGTCCGCTCTCCACCGTGAAGACCTGAACATTGCCGTCTTTGTAAGAGACGAGTCCCCTGTCGCTGAAGGTGGAAAACCACAGCGTTCCCGTGCTGTCCTTGATGATAGACCTTATCTTACTGAACCTCAGGAGTTCAATAAGATCCATATCCTCCGAACCTGCCTCGATGCCTGATATTGAATCAAGAGGGACTGAATCTATGATCTCCCCATCACTTATGACTATAAGGCCTCCGGTCTTGGTCCCGATATACAGATTACCGTCCTGATAGCAGGTCGTATATACAACCTCGGGTTCGAGTCCGTATTTGGCAAAGATATCCGTAAACTGATTGGGTACTATCTTCATTACGCCCTGGGATGAGGATACGCACCAGATGTCGCCAAGGTAGTCCACCATCATATCAACAATGGATGTATTCATGGGAACATTGGATATCTTGATAAATTCGCCGTCATCAAAATAGCCGAAGCCGTCATCTGCGCACACCCAGAGATCTCCGTCGTGATAATCGAGGGCATTTATTACACTGATCTGCTCGCAGTCATAGACCCGCTCTTCGGTATAGCTACCGGATGCGATCCTGCCGTAGGATATCTCGCTTGAGGTAGATCCGATAAAAACATATCCCGGATTATCCTGATCCGGATGTATGACCCTGGCATCAACGATGCCTAAGCTGTCCGAGGTGATAAAATCCGTGATAGCCCGATCCTTGATCGCAAAGGCATCGCCACCTATCGTGATGCCGTAAACCGTGCCGTCAGGACCAGTCTTAAGACTCCTTATATACGCCTCTGAGATCCTGTCATCTTCGATCATGTGGAGGGACATATCCTCAGCTATAACTCCGATACCCGAAGTCGTTGCCAGATAGATGTCGCTTCCTGACTGAACTATCGCTCTTACAGAAACGGACGTAAGTCCGTCAACTCTGTTATATGTCCTGAACTCGCCCTTCTCCATAACGGATACACCGCTGTCGTTGGTGCCTATCCACAGTCTCTGCTCTGAATCCACAAAAAGACTAACTACGCTTGACAGTCCGTAGCTGGAACTGAGATTCTCGAAGGTATTTCCGTCATATCTTATAAGGCCGGAATAACTGCCGATCCATATAAAGCCTTCGGCTGTCTCTGCTATGGCATTTGCCTCCGAAGTGGGCAGACCGTTCATATTGTTATAAAGGACCGCAGAATACCCGAGGGACATCCCCGTGGGGTCTACTTCGATAGTCTCGGTATCGCTATCCTGATCCTCGCTTCCGGCATACGAATATATTGGCATTCCGGCCAAAAGAACAAAGCAAATAGTAACAGTCGCAATAACAGCTGCCCAACAGGCCTTGCAGGATCTTCTCATATATGTTTATCTCATTTCCAATCCGTCTTTATCATTTAATTATAAAAGAAAAGTCTATGGATATAACAGGTTTTTATTACAAAGCTCAAACTTTTTTGTTAACAATATTGATGTAGTTGTAAGGAATCTCAATGCCGCTTGCGGCAAGAGCCTTATTTACTCTTACATTAACATCGGATCTTACCTTCTCTGTAGAACTGGTGCGTTCATAAAACACCGAGGTCTTCATTACCAGAGCAGATGCTTCAAATCCCCAGAAATACACCTGACCATAAGCCGATGTGCCGTCAGCATATTTTCTCTCAATAGAATACGGTGAGCTTGCTATCGCTTCTCCTATTACCTTGGCAGCCAGTTCGACATCCGTATCGTAGGAGACATAGAAGTCCAATACCATTGAATGATAGCCGTCAGAATTGGTGTAATTATAAAGCTTCATGGTATTGAGTTTGCTGTTGGGGACGACTATCACCTTATTGTCTATTCCGGTGAGCACAACATGTCTCATAGTAATATCCTTAACGATGCCTACAGTGCCGTCTTCAAGCTCGATCCTGTCACCGAGTCCGAAGGGCTTATAGATAGATATCATGAGGCCTGCGAGGACATCCTTGATCGCGTCCTGGGCAACAAATGCCGCCACAGCAGAGAAGATAGCCGTTCCTCCAAGAAGTGTCTGGCCTATTGATTTAGCGCCGTTTAAAAGAACCAGGAGCAATAATATGCCACATCCTACGATAACAACGTTTGCCACCTTCTGGAAAAATACGAACCGCAGATCCTGACGTCGCCTCTGAAGTCTCCTGAACACCAGACCACTGATCTTAAGTGCTATTATCATTATTACTATGATGATTACTGCAAGTATGAGTGTGGCAATTATCATATCCGGCATGGTTGCCTGTGTCTGTTCAGGAGTAATGTCGCTTCCTGTACCTTCCAAGATCATACATTTCACTCTTATTTCTCCTCCGGTCAGATCTTTATCTTCTGGTAATAAAAGCATGCCAGCTGCGTGCGGTCGCGAAGATCCAGCTTGCTCAGCACCTGGCTCATGAGATTTCTCACCGTGCCTTCTGACAGAAACATCTTCGATGCTATCTCCTTGTTGGACATACCTGTTGCCACCAATTCGATAAGTTCCTGTTCCTTAGGGCTGATATCGAACTCACTATAGTCAAAATGTTCCTTACGGTTCATGAGCTCCGGGAGTTTGGATACCACCTTGCCGGCAAAGACTATCTGTCCATCCATAACCGCCCTTACGCATGAGGCAATGCCTGAGCAATCCTGCTTGAGTATATACCCTTTAGCTCCAACACTCAAAGCCTTATTTATATACTCATCATCAAGAAATGTAGTAAGGAATATTATCCTGGTATCCGGATCATCCTTAAGGATCTGCTCTGCGGCATCGAGTCCGTTTATCCCGTCCATCCTAATATCCATCAGGATCACGTCAGGCTTTTTATCCTTTGCAAGGCTGATAGCTTCCGCCCCGCCTGATACGATATCACTTACAGTCAGGCTGTCGCCCTGCTTATCGCTCTCAAGTATTACCCTTAACGCTCCTGACACCAGCGGATCGTCATCTACGATCATAACCTTAATCATCTTATGTCTCCTTAGGCACGGTCGCAAGCACCGTAAAGCCGTCCTTGCCGGCAAATATCCTGGTCTTGCCTCCGAACCTTTCTGATCTGCTCCTTATATTATCAAGTCCTATCCCGTTTATGTCAAAGCCGTTGTCCGAGTAATCACGCTCCTCATTCTCCCCGTTATCCCAGACATAGATCCGCCAGAATGTGTTATTCTCCACTACTTCTACCCTGACCTTGTCGCCCTTGGAATACTTTGAGATATTGGTAAGGGCTTCTTTGACGATGCCGAGCACCATATTCTTGAATTCGTTGGATGTAGGTGAATCTATGGATGTCACGAGCCTGCAGTCAAACCTGGGATTCATGTTCTTTATCATGTCATTTAATCCCAGGGACAGATCGATCGAATCGTCGTGAAGCTCATGGACCGACCTCCGGATCGAGGTCATGGCATTATTGACAGATTCTGATACTGAGTCAAGGTAAGGCTTAATGTTCTCATCCCTGTTAATGACACGGACAGCCTCCATCTGGACTATCGATCTGGTCAGCATATGTCCCACATTGTCGTGGATCTCCCTTGCGATCCTGTTGCGCTCTTTAAGAGTTGCTAGATAAGCATCATTCTCGCTGGATTCGATCGCCCTGCGTCTCTTCTGCTGTTCCCTGAAGGCAGTCTCCCTTGCACTGTCGTATTTTGCAATAAGCATTGCATTAGTCTCCCGGAAATATGCCGTGCTGATCGCCAGATAACAGGCAAGGATACATAAGGCCACGCCGGGTATCGCCTTTTCAATATCCGTGAATAAGGCAAGTACGCACATAAGAGCAGTGATCCCTATCCTCAGGACTAAATTGCGTTTTGTATCCGAAGATATAGCATAAGCAGCTGCAGGCAGGACAAATACCGCCAGATCGCCTATGACCCAAAAGGAAGCCAGTGCTGCTACAAGATAAAGATAAGGAGCATATCTCAGTGATATAAGTTCGCTTATACCATAAATAATGGCAGTAATGAGAGCTGCCACCACCACCCTGATGCTTATCTCCTGTTCAGATCCCATGACAATATCGCCTGCTGCAATAAGGACTGTCAGGACATATAGAACTATCTTGTCTATAAGGGATCTGCTCATTACAAAAGTGGTTCGTCGTAGTCTTCGTGAGCGGGAGTCTCCATCAGACTCTTCATCGGTTTGCCGGAATTCCTGGGCAGGACCGTCTCTTCAACATACTTACTGTTATTAACATCAATATATATGGCGGACATATCGTTATTAACTTTGCGCTTGGATATATATGCAACAAAATCGTGGTATGTTTCTTCGTTAATGAATATAAAAGATGTCTTGGCTTCGCTTAGCTGATCCGGAGCCCATATATCTGTAAGGAATACTTCAGACCAGTCCCTGATCCATGTATGTCTCGATATCTCGCCCCTGTAAGTCGGATCATAACTTATAAAGAAATTCCAGAACATCGGTTCATAGCCCTGTACTCTGATGGTAAAATCTCCCCTTCTGCCAAAGCTGTAGAGTCTGGTCCTTGTGCCCGGTGATATCGCGCCTCTACCGAAATTGAACATAAAGTCCCTGCGGCTCAGTTCGTCTGACATGACATTCTTGATGGTATTATGTATATTCTTCTCCCCGTAGTACCAGTCAGCCGTATCCGGATCCTCGGATATACGCCTCTCGCTTGGAGCATCCGCAGGTACCATTCCGTTAGCTCTCATGAGCATCTTGTAATCAAACATATTCTGCTTGACGGAATGCCTCATGATATTGTCAGCCAGTTCCTTGGAGATTCTCCTTGTGATCTTGCCGTTTGCTATACGGGACAGCGTAGAGCCGGACACATTGCACTCCTTTGCAAATTCCTCCATGGTACGGTCCGGTCCCTTGGCGCATTTAATATACTTGGCCAGGGTCGGAAGATCCGGGACAAACCTCTCCACATATTCGATCAGGATCTCTTTCTCTATATTCTCATCAGTCATATATTAGCCTCGTATTCATATATATATTCATACAATAGTATGTATATATATGAATAATACTACAAACTTGAAAATTTTCAATCAAGCATTTTGCAACTACTTGCAAACGCAATAGATTGGGGAGCCCCGAGACCATCAAAACCCACGCATCCCCTATTATATTGAATCTCAACTCGCAAACCCTAATAAATGTGGCTTTTCAAGGTTTGTCAAGTGCTAAATCCAATTATTTTGCCCCCAAACGTGGTTGAGTACCAATATTTGTACACCTGCAAAAACCTGCAAAAAATTTTTGCTTTTGCTATTTACAACACAATCCCAAAGTAGTAGTATACCCTCACAAATAATTTTTATGCTTATCGCAGAAGGGAGTAACGTTATGTCAGACAGTTTAAGTTTTTATCGTAAGTATTTAGGTTATTCCAATGAGGAACTCGTTCAACTCTCTCACACAGACGAGGAGGCGCTGGAAGCCCTCCTCTTCAAGAATGAAGGACTGGTCAGAGACATGGTCCGCAAGTACTCCATCATTATGAAGGGTAACGCCTTCGATACGGAGGACCTGTTCCAGGAGGGTTCCATTGCCCTCGCCAAGGCCGCTCAGACCTACAACCCGAATGGCGCCGGCAAGTTCTCCACCTACGCAGGCGAGAACATCAAGTGGAGCATCATCAGATTCATCCACAACAATTCAGGCGCGATCCGCCTGCCCGTCTACCTCCAGGAGGAGATCCGCCAGGTAAAGAACACATTCAAAGACCTGGGTTACAGCGAATACGACTCAGATGAGGCCATAGGCAGAGTTGCCTCTACCCTCGGGTATGAGGCCAGGAAGGTCATTGAGCTCCTGACGTACGACGAGTTCAAGAACATCCGCTCCCTCAATGCCCCTCTGAATGACGATTCAGGCTCCACTCTCGAGGACACCATCGCCGACGAAGACAACAGCCTTCAGAGCTCCCTGGAGAAGGAAGCCGCATCCAGGGCAATCATCAATGTTCTGAACTCTGTCCTCACAGACAGAGAAGCCGACATCGTTAAGCGCCTCAACGGCCTTGACGGCCACGAGTGTGAGACACTGGAGGCCATCGGCAACAGCTATGGCATCAGCAAAGCCAGAGTCCACTCCATCAAGAGCAAGTGCTACAGCAAGCTCGCCAAGGTTCCGGGATTCAAGGAACTCTTTGCGGCATAAGCCCAGAGCATTAACTCAAATCAAGAAGGAGCTGTCACTTCAGTTTGAAGTGACGGCTCCTATTATTTTGACAGCTTTCTTGGAGACTGTTTTCAGATACTTCAGCAGTCATTGTCGGTTTTTGTCGGTTTTTGTCGGGTAATTCTCAGTATTCTGCCAAGTATAATTGTATTGGAGTGCTGCCGGTACGGCAGGCGGTTGACCTCCAAAACCCATGACCTGTTCATGGTGAAAGGAGGCGCAGTATGACTGATTATGAAATACTGAGTGTGATACTCACATTAGGGATATTGATAGTCTCGATTATTGCTCTTTGCACTAAAGCAAAGAAATAAGCCGCCCCACCAAGGTTACGGCTTATTAATTAAACATAACTGAGGTCAACCGTCTTCCGGTAGCACTCTTCTTGTTGTTATTGTACCTTCTTAAACCTGCAATTGCAAATACATGAGAAGCAAAATCACTTATAAAAAAGGGTTACCACACTGCCGGACTCCGGTAATAGTAAGCGGCTTCCTTCTTGCGCTACTCTTCCACTTGATTAGATCGTTCATTATTTCGCGCTGCATATCTAGACTCCTGCCCTTTTTGTAAACATTCCATTATTGGGCCTTTTGCAGGCATTGATTACGAAATACTGAGTGTGATACTCACATTAGGGATATTGATAGTCTCGATTATTGCTCTTTGCATTAAAGCAAAGAAATAAGCCGCCCCACACCAAGGTCGCGGCTTATTAATTAAACTAAACCGAGGTCAGCCGTCTCCCGGCAGCACTCTTCTTGTTGTTATTTTACCTTCTTAAACCTGCAATTGCAAATATCTGAGAAGCGAAATCACTTATAAAAAGGGTTGCCTCCAAGTAGACAAGTCACTTGTGAGACAACCGCTTCTTTTATGCTTTCTTATTCTTTCTTACAAGGGCGCCGCCTACTGCAAAGACCACCGCAGCTAAAAGGATTATTCCGCAGCTTGTGAGCATAACTGATGGTGTGAATTCCAGTTCACTTCCAGAACCGGGGCAGAGAGAATCGATCACCCTTACGGCCCAATAGAACGGCAGGAACTTTGATATGGACAGGACCACAGGATCCATCAGGTACTGAGGTACAAATACACCGCTTATAAAGCTCAGGCCCAGTCCGATTATATTTACTGCCATAGGCATTACATTATCAGACAGATTGAATGAGGATATAAAGGATGCCATTGAGCAGTTACAGACAACACTTACCAGCAATATTATCAGCACTTCCGCAGGATGCAACCTGAGCATTGCAGATGAGCCCCCTAATGCAAAGACAACGATGCTCATTATTACCCACAAGACTATGCCACAGACTATAAGTCCTGCAGTATTTGTCAGCGAGATCATGTTCGGCTTTACAGGAGATGCCTTGATCCTCTCTGCCACCTTGCCGGAATTGTTCTTTACAAGAACTCCGCCTACACAAAGCGTTATAGCAGAGAAGCTGATATATATAAAGAACTTGCAGGCTGTTCCGATGATAAAATCGTTGCTGTGATCTAGTGCCGTAGAGTCACTTCCTTCCGGAACAAAAACGGTAGCATCTGCGTTGAGCTTAAGGTTGTCAGCCGTCTTTTCGATAGCTTCGCTGCTGTCAAAGCCAAGATCCAGATATGTCTTATAAGTCTTGATGTAGTTATTGATCATGCTCTCAATGACATAGCTGCTGGGGCCGTCACTTGCAGCGGCAAGAGTCCTGATGGCATCTTCATCGCCTGCCAGGGCCTTGGCTTCAAAGTCCTCATCGATATCGATATAAGCAGTTACCGCAACAAAGAATACCATTGTCTTGATGTTATCTTCTGTCTTACCGGACATATCGACAAGTTCGTTATTCTCACCCAGATATTCAAGAAGTCCTCTTGATAACTCAGAATCAGAATTATCTGTATAGCCGATAGTATAGGTGTCGTTTTCTACCTGGTTGGTGGAATCCTTATCTTTGACCGCGCCAAACTGCAGGCCGTTTGCAAGCAAGACAGCTATCATGACAACAAATATCACGCCGTAGATTATAATGCCACTTTTATATTTGCTTAACATCCTGAAGAAATTTTTAAACAGATGCATATTTTTGCCTCCTGAGCTTTATGGTCGAAATAGCAAGGAAGATTACTGTAAGCGTAAGTATCTTCGCCATCTCGATATAGAAGGTTGTAAGATCCTGGTAGTATACGAGCCTGTACATGCAAAGGTTTAATACCGTCGCAGGATTGATGTCATTAAGGAGCGGAAAATATCTTTCGAACATGCCCGGAAGCGTAGCGATCATCTCACCTGACAGGAACACCGATACCATTATGAGACCGGTTGTCTTGTTGCCTCTGGTAGTCATGTTGCCCTTAAAGAAGAGGCCGCAGATCTGACCGAGGCTCAGAGAGAAGAGATTGCTGAGCAGTACAAAGAGGATAATAGGGAGTATCCTTTTGCCCAAGGGTATATGGAATACAAACCTCATTGCCAGCAGTGCTACTGCAGATACGCTCAAAGACACCAAATATCTTGAGAGTAGACCCGCCATTACGATCTTGATCTTCTTGGTAGGGGACACGGATGTCCTCATAGCTGACCTGCTGATATCTGCCTGAAGGTCAGATACGAGATTGATTCCTGCCATGGCCTGGAACAGGATACCCATGACCAGAGTGGAAAAATAATACCAGACATAAGGATTGGTGGTCTCGTTGTAGGCTGAGTTTACGGGGCTTACCACATCAAGCTCTTCTGACAGAGAATCTATAACCGTCTGGATCCCGGTCATGTCGCCATTTCTTGCAGCATCCTCTATAAGGCTGTATTCGCGCATATAGAAGTCTGCTACAGTCTTAAGTATAGAGGCATCGGCCTCAGAATAATCGGGAGTCATTACGATATCTATATCCTTATTGTTTACGACATAAAGTCCGGTTATCTCTCCTGATTCAAGAAGGACCTCAGCATCCTTCATATCCTTTACCTCTACCCCGTCTAAGACATCTACATTCTCTATCACTTCATCAAAGTTTGAAGCAAAAGGGGTATCCGATTCTGAGATCACTGCCACTTTCTTGGTATCCACCCTGTTCTCGATATCATAGATACCGGAGAATGCAGCCGTAAAGAGCGCCATGAGTGCCAGGGGAAAACACAGGCTCCAGAAAATAAACATCCTGTTGCGGAGCGTCTTTTTCAAAAAGTACTTAAACATATCCCGTCCCTCTTATTACTCGTCTCTTAATTCTTTGCCGGTGAGTTCAAGGAATACATCGTTGAGTGACGGCTGCTCGGAGAATACCTTCCTGAGCTTGTAGCCCTTATCCTGAAGTATCCCTATGATGTCTACCACATTATGCTTACCGGAGCCTGCCTCAACCTTGAGCACGTTATCGTCGTAGCTTACTGTGTAGATATTCTTAAGCTCTCTTATCTTATCTATCACTTCCTCATCCAGACCGATGACCTCGATCCTGATGAGCTCGCTCTTCTTGATCATGGCCTTGAGCTCATCAACAGTGCCGCTTGCGATTGCCTGGCCCTTATCCATGATTATGACTCTGTCGCAGAGCTGCTCTACTTCTTCCATATAATGTGAGGTATAAACGATCGTTGCGCCACCTTCGCGGAGTTTCTCTATTCCCTCCAGGATATTGTTCCTGCTCTGGGGATCTACCGCTACTGTAGGCTCGTCAAAAAAGATAAGCTTCGGCTTGTGGGCTATGCCGCAGGCGATATTAAGCCTTCTTAATAAACCGCCTGAGAGCTTTTTGGGCTTAAACTTAACAAAATCCTTAAGCCCTACAAACTCAATTGCTTCGTCTACGAGCTTTGCTCTCTCCTTCTTATCCGGGATATATAATCCGCAGAAGAAATCGATATTCTCATAAACTGTAAATTCTTCGTATACAGAGACTTCCTGGGGAACTATTCCGATCTTGCTCTTGATATCGTAAGCTTTTGGGCTCATCTCCTTACCGAAGACCTCAACCGTGCCGCTGTCGTAATCAAGAAGTGACAATATGCAGTTGATCGTCGTGGACTTACCGGAGCCGTTGGGGCCGAGAAGTCCTACGATCTCCCCTTCTTTTACCGTCAGGCTGAAGTGATCTAAGGCGATCAGTTCCTTATATCTCTTAACCAGGTTTTCTACTTTGATTATCTCATTCATAAAATATCCCTCCTGTTGTTTGACCTGATTATCCGTCAAAACATCAGGAAGGATAAGTGAGCAGCATCACAAAATGCATATGACAAATGTCATTTAGGATAAAGCTTTAACAAGTACCTCAAGATTACTTTCCATGATCCCGATATAGCTTACTCCGGCGGATATGTCCTCCGAAGTTACGGACTGCATTGAATCGAGCTCCATTATCTCCACTCCTGTAAGATCGCCTGTTTCGATAACTGTTCCTGCAATGCTCGAGGCAGAATCTTCGGTGGTAAGTATCACATTGGTACCGATATCAGCCGCCTTCTGTGACAGGAATACAACGGTATCGAAAGTCGCATTTGCTTCTGCGCTGCATCCTGCAAAAGCAGCATAGTACTCAAGGCCGTAATCGTCAGTAAGATATCTGAACGGGAATCTGTCTGCAACAACTATGGTATCCAGCCTCAAGTCCTTAAGCTCTTCTATATATCTGCTATCCAAAGCCTTAAGCTCTTCTGTGTACTTCTCGGTATTAGCCTCGTAGAGAGCTGAATTACCGGGATCTGCCTGGCTCATCACTTCGCAGATCCTATCCGTTATGACTTCGGCATTCCTAAGAGACAACCAGACATGTTCGTCATACTCCGGTCCATCGGGCTCCCCATCTTCTGCCTGCATACCTAAAACTGTCTCTTCCTCTCTTATCTCATCAGAGAGCTCATCCATGAGAGATATTATCTTCATGTCGGGATTACAGTCTGACGTAAGGACCTCATCTACCCAACTGTCTGATTCGCCTCCTACATAGATGAAAATGTCACAGGTCTTGATCTTCAGTATATCTTCTGCAGTCGGCTGGAAACTGTGAAAATCTACGCCGCTGTCTATAAGCAGCTCAAGATCCACATTATCGCTGCCCTCTATCACATTGCTCGCCCAGTCGTAACAGGGGAAGATACTTGCAACAACGCTGAGTTTATCAGATCCCGCATCAGATGCCATGCAGCCTGCCATCGAGCAAAGAACTGCAAAGGTAATAACCATAGATATCAGTTTCTTCATATGATCCTCTTTTGATAATGATTTTCAATTTCAAAATTATATCAGAGGATTTATATTAGTCAACTGTTGCGCTTGGCTCTCACCTTCCGCACGATGATAAAGACTATTGTAAAGACACTGAACAGATCAATGATCCAAAATACGGGGTTGATACTGCCGATCCCTGTTCCACGCACTGTAAAGCGCTGGCTGTAATAATCGGACTTGATCCCGTCATCTGCTCTTCTGACCTTTGCCTCATTGTAATTAAGATTTGAGAGGGGGTAATCTGTCTCGATCCACAATCCTCCGTCAGAAGAATCGGAGCACTGAAATACGATCGTGCATTCACTGCCGTAAACATCTATTATCCTGATAGATGACACTTTAAGCCCCGGCTCCCCATTCATCGCCATTACCATGCCGTGAGCAAAACCATGTCCATCAATGAAACTCACGCCTTCTTTTACATAACATCCGCTTTTGAGAGTCGCACTTGTATTGATGCCTGTGATGCTCTCTACCGGTACCACACCATCATTGTTTTTATTCGATCTGGCATTATCAAATATGGCCACGGCAGTGATCAACAAAGCCAGCGAGCAGAATATCAACAAAAGAATGGTTATTACCTTCTCAAATATCTTTCTCATATTACCTAACCCCCCACTACTCAGCGTGGCCCCATCACTACCATCTTGATTATAACATCAGCTGGTTGGAAGTGCTTTTTCATAATAGTAGAATACATTTCAAAAACAGATTTGGTATCCGAACTGGTGTTATCAATTTGTTATCAGCGATGTGTTATCACCGACAATTGTATATTATTGGTGATGATCAATATTGTCGATCATCCTGATCTTCTCTAATGAATAATGAAGATTAAAAGTTCTTACCATCTTTTATGAAGTCAACTAAGTTGATGTGAACTATCCCGTTGCGTTGTTGCAGCAACGGATCCAAAGTTGCAACATATTTGGGGTAATTGTCTTTGATCATCTCCAAAGGTCTGTATTCTCTGTCCTCTGTTTCCTTTGACAACGCTATCGTATAAGACACCTGTACATAAGAATACTGCATCGCATCATTTCGAAGTATGAAATCACATTCAAGTTTACCGATACGTCCGATGCTCACGGAGTAATCATGCGATCTGGCATAGATATAGGTAACATTTTCTAACACTGGACCGAAATTGATCCTGTTATCAGTATTCTGAACATAGAAGAAACTTAAGTCTGCAAGATAGTACTTTTTCTCGCCGCTTAAGGACTTCTTCGACTTCATATCAAATCTCGGACACTCGTATATGATCTTCGCATCTACTAAAGCCTTGATATATCTGGCAATAGTCGCTTCACTAATTGGTGTGCCTGTCTGATTGATTGCTTTCTTCAGGCTCTTGAGACTCGTTGTCGCACCGAAATTATTGATGACATATTTCTGCACCGTTTCAAAAGTACTCTTGTTGCGGATCTTTATACGTTTCCGTATGTCTTTTTCATAGATCTCGTCAATTACACTCTGCACATATCGTCTTTTGGCCGCCATGCTGTCAAGTGTGATCGTTCTAGGAAAACCACCTTCCAGAATATAGTTCTGCATCTCGACTGCACGTTCAGCCGCTATCGGTTTGCCGTAATATTCCTTAAACTGCTCATATTCTTCAAAAGAAAGCGGAAACATCTCGAATTCAATATAGCGTCCGGTAAGTTTGGTCATGAGTTCTCCACTCAATAAGTAGGAGTTAGAACCCGTTACAAAGATCGACCATTCTCTGGTTCCGCGAAAGCCGTTCAAAACGATTTCGAACCCTTCGACATTTTGAACCTCATCAATAAACAGATACTTGGTATCCTTATTCTTATCGGCACTGTTGATCAGTTCTTCCAGTTGATCTGCTTTCGTTATCTTGTTGTATTCTTTGCTGTCAAGATCAAAGTAGACGATATTGTCTTCGTTTATACCACCGGCGCGCAGTTCATTTGCAATTGTCTCCATCAAACATGACTTACCGCATCGTCTGACTCCGGTAATAACCTTTATGATGTCTGTTGCATGGTAAAAATCACGTACTTTGCGCAGATAGTTTTCTCTTGGGAACCACTCCATCTTGACACCTTCTTCCATATACTTACTGATGGTATTCTAACAAAAAACTCGGCAAAATCCAAAGTTAACGTGAGCGTTTTTGTCATTTTTTCAAAATCGCTAACGTTAAATTGTTACCGACGATAGAAATGTATGCCAAACCTTTTATTTTTCAATGGTTTCAGGAGATCGTTAATTATACAAGCTCTATAAAGTAAGGACAGATGTTTACATATCCTCCATCCTTTGTCCTGAAGCCCCCGGTGATCGTACCAAGCTGCTTAAAGCCAAGCCTCTCATAGAGGTGCCTTGCATGGATGTTGGATTCTACGACTGCGTTAAACTGTAATACCCTGAAGCCCTTAGCCGCGCTCTGGATCAGGCAGTCCTTTACAAGAGCTTCGCCTATGTGCCTGCCCCTTATATCAGATCTGACGCAGTAGCTGGCATTGCAGATATGTCCGCATCTTCCGACATTGTTCGGATGCAGGATATAAAGGCCCAGGATCTTACCATCCTCATCTTCTGCAACACCTGTGTATGTCTGACCGGCGAAAAAACTGCGGGCTTCTTCCGGAGTAAGTGGCTCTTCCTGAGGGAAAGCTATCCCTCCCTCGACCACTTCGTTCCAGATGAGCCTCATCTGCTCAAGATCTGATTCCCTGTAACATCTGATATTCATGCTAAACCTCTTAGTAAATATTGGTCTTGGCATCTGTCAAGACCTCGCCTGAGTAAGTAAGCTTAAGCGTAAAAAAGCCTATATTCCCGGCGTCAAGGAGTTCAAACATCTTCTTGTCCCCTTCCCATATAGGAAGATCAGAAACCCTGTCCTTGGGGACCCAGATAAGTTCTCCTTCGTCGCAAGGTTTGAGGGGAGTATCGGCTGCTTTAAGAGATGCAGTAAACACATGCATATATTCAGGCTCGCATATATCGTTTACAAAGGTAACAAGCCCCCTGTAGGAGAAGTCCTCTATATCTGACATCTTTAGTCCGGATTCTTCGTAAAGTTCTCTTAAAACGCAGTCTTCGGGCGATTCCCCGGTCTCGAAGTGACCTCCGATACCAAGATACTTGGCATAGTTAAAGTCGCCTTTGCGGGTCTTCTTGATGAAGAGATACCTATCCTCTGAGGTGATATAGATGAGCGTCGTGAGATTGCTGAGACGCAAGATCAGGACTCCTTCGCAGTTTCAGGTTCTCTATTGATGGTAAACTCACCTGAGGCAAGGCCTATGCGGTAGTTGACTCTGTAGATAAGATAGGACGATATGTCGATCTTGAATGTCTCACAGATAGCACACCACTTGTCTGCCAGGCAGATTATGACTGACTCCCTGTAGCGCGGAGGTACCAGTGTAAGGGGGAACATATGCTTAGAGATTATGTCCCTCTCTATATCGTTAAGCCCAAAATCGCGCTCTGCATTCTTCATTGCAATACCAGGATGGGTAAAGCCATGTATCCTGTGGGCAGGATCCGGATCGTGCCAGTCGTATAGGAAATAGTCGTGGAGCAGAGCGCCTCTTACAAGGCTTGTCCTGTCACACTTGATATGGAATCTGTTCTCTAAGAAGTATGAGATAAGGAGAGAATACTTGGCAACTGATACGCAGTGTTCGAAGACACTCGTGGTCCCGTGCTGTGTAAACTTCTTCATCTGCTGACCTTCAGGGCTTAGGATAATATCCTTGCCACGGGTAAAAAGGTCCTTGGCGAGCTTATATTCGGTAATCTGTTTAGATGTGCTTAAAGCCATTCGATCTCCTAACAATAGATCTTCTTAACTTGCCTATGTGATTATACTATTAACCGCATATAAATGCACCATCAAATTATTAAATTTGCAAGGCATATGACAGATTTTTTGTGCAAAACAGTTAAAATTCGCCTTATATGTCTACTGCAGTTACAAAGAACAGATCTTCGGTCGATATGACACACGGCAGCGAGCTCAAGGTGATCCTTGGGTTTGCTCTTCCTTTGTTCCTGAGTAACCTCCTGCAGCAATGTTATTCTCTTGCCGATATCGCCATCATAGGCAACACTCTGGGCGATGAGGCCCTCACTGCCATAGGCGCAGTAACCACAATAGTAGATCTCTATAACTCTCTGATGTTCGGTATGAGCTCAGGATTCTCTGTTGTTCTCGCCAAGTATTTCGGCTCAAGAGATGCTGCACTTTTGCGCAAGGCAACATTTAATACCATTTTTCTGTCTCTTATCTGGGCAGTTGCGGTAACGTTTGTGGGAGTTATCACCTTAAAGCCGATGATGAGGCTCCTTAACACGCCCGAGTCCGTCTTCGATACAGGATATCAGTATGCGATCATAATGATCTCCCTGCTTGTCTTTATGTTTGCCTATAATGTTCTGTCTTCAATGCTCAGAGCGATCGGCAATTCCAGAGCTCCTCTGTACTTCCTGATAGTTACAGTTATCCTTAATATCCTTCTGGACCTTCTTTTTGTAGTCGTACTTGGCAGAGGACTTAAAGGCGCTGCCATAGCAACAGTATTAAGCCAGGCCATATCCTCTGTCATATGTCTTATCTACATAGTCAAATGCGTCCCTGAACTCAGATTCGGACAGAGTGATGTGAAAGTCGATAAGGCGATCTTATCTGACCTCTTCTCTGCAGGCATCTCATTTGCCCTGATGTTCTCTGTTGTAAATGTGGGCACGATAGTCCTGCAGGGAGCCATAAACGGTCTTGGTAAAGGGATAATCGCAGCTCACACAACAGCCCGCAAGATCTGCTCTCTTTGCATGATGCTCCTGGGAACCCTTGCTAATTCAATGGCTACCTTTGCAGGCCAGAACCACGGAGCCGGCAGATATGACAGGATAAAAACAGGCCTTCGCAAGACCCTGTTTGTAAGTATGGGAGTAGCTTCCTTCGAGATCCTGATGATCTACCTTTTGGGCAGACTCCTGGTAAGGCTCATATCCGGCTCTTCCAACCCGGAGATAATAGATAATGCGGTTTTCTATCTGAGATTTGACCTGCCATTCTACTATGTACTTGCGATCCTGCTCATAACAAGGAGCACCCTCCAGGGCTTAGGCTCCAAGGTCACACCTATAATCGCCTCCATAATGGAACTGCTCCTTAAGGTGCTTACGGCAAAAGTGCTGGTAAAGCTTTTCGCTTATACGGGGGTTGCCATGTGCGAGCCGCTGATATGGTCATTGTGCGCGGTCTATATACTGATCGTATTTGCAATGGATAAAAAGATCAGAGTGGATAAGTCTTCCGGATCTTAAGGTTCCACCAGATCTTCCAGGTGTCGGTAAACATCTTGAAGACATCCTTGAACCTGATCCTGCCGAAGGAAGTATTCCTTGAATAATCCAGTTTAACGGGCATCTCTATGAGTTTCTTGCCGCCTCTTGAAGCAAGAGCCAGCATCTCGATGTCGAAGGCATATCCCGTGATCTTCTGAATGGGGGCTACCTTCCTTACAAGCTCTCCCCTGTATAGCTTAAGTCCCGTCTGGGTATCGTGGCACTTAAGTCCGAACAATACCTTCAGCAGGCAAAAGTATCCGAAGGAGACAAACTTACGGGCAAAAGGGTATTCGAGCTCTGAGTCCTTATGCATCTTGGAGCCGATAACGATGTCGGCGTCCTCCTGCTCCATAGCCCTGACAAAACCTTCGATAAGATCGGGAGACAGATCAAGATCGGCATCAATAAAGCCTACTATCGATCCTCTTGAATGCTTGACGCCCTCGCAGATTGCTCCGCCCTTACCGCGGTTTACTTCATAGCCACAGGGAACAATGTGAAGGTCTGATCCGGCGGCCTCTTCTATCTCGCTGCCGGTCGTATCCCGGGAACCGTCATTAACGGCCAATATCTCGTAGTCATCCCCTGCAAAGCTTCCGACAGCTTTGCTTATTACAGCTAAGTTATCTCTGATATGTCCCGCCTCGTTGTAGGCAGGAACTATAATGCTCAGCATCAGATCCGCATGTCCCTTCGTCTTTAGGATTTTGCCGCAGGTATTTTATCACAGATAATCCACAGGGCGCTACTGTCAAAGCGCTTCCTTAGCCTTGAGCACTGCGATAGCCAGCTGATCTGCGCATGAGGTGCCCTTAAAGCCGCAGATATTGCCCTTAAGCTTACCTGCGATCTCATCTGCTGTCATACCGTCACAGAGTTTGGATACAGCCTTGAGATTGCCGTTGCAGCCTCCGTCAAATACTATGTTTGAGACCTTGCCATCTTCGCTGATATCAAATTCAAGATTGTAGGCGCATACGCCCTCCGGTCTAAACTTATAATGCATATTGCCCCCTTATCCGTATGTGAATCCTATGGTAGGATCCCTGTATTCCTTGCATCTTAATTCAAACGATTCCATGGATTCCTTCTCAAAGAGAGGGCGGCACCCGTCAAGTCCCAGGAAATCCAAAGCCTTCTTTGTGAGGAGCGGATTTAATATGAACAGAGGTCCTATAAGATATGTTGCAAGGAAGTTATTGTACCTGTAGCCTTCCTCCTTGGTAGTCTTGTTTATACCATCGCCGCGCTCAGCGGTAAAAAGTCCCTCCGGCTTGGGGAACACGCTCTGCCTCTTATCCTCGTCTATAAAGAAGGACAGCCCGAACAGACTCTTATATCCAACTACATCGATATCCTTGAACTGGCCTATCCAAAGGGAGTTATATCTGTGCATCATGTGCCTCTCGGCATAAGTCGGGAAAAGCCCCAGACAGGGGATCTTAGTCCCGTCCTCAAGGAGGATATATTCGCCGAAGATCTCTATTGCATTGCCTGTTATAAGGAATAACTGTCCACGTTTTATGAGCTCTGCTATCCTGTCCTTGTAGGGAGTAAGAGCCTTGACCACAAGCTCCTGCCCTGCTTCCGTCGTTGTGCCCATATAGATCATGGCGATGTCGTCATGCTCTGCAAAATAAGGCACTGATTTAAGATCGGTGTTAATGACCTCTATGGCGCCATCCGAAGAACGCCTCAGGTATTCTACATTCTGAAGTTCTGCATAAAGACAGCAGATCTCAGGGAATAAAACTTCTATCTTCATTTGTCATCACCTATCCCTTCGATCTTGCGGCATCTCTCCTTGATTATGTTCCTGCAGTCATCTACCAGATCAAAGGCATCGATCCCGCAGAATACATAGACATCGTCACCGGATTTAAGTTCAAATTCTCTTGCTGCCCTGCGCTCGTCAATGTCGCAGTGTATCTTCTCTTCCGGTACTCCGGCATAAAGTAGTCTCAGTTTAAAATCCAGGGCTCTCGGGCCTGTGCAGACACACATATCGATGAGAGGATCGTTCATCATCTCGAAGTCGCAGTCATACATCCAGCAGGTATTCTCTGACCAGTCTCTCTTATCCGTGTAGCAGGAGATAAGGAGGAACAGTCTCTTATGCCCGGGCAGGCGCCTTACATAATCCGTGGCTCTTGTGACAGCCAGGGCGTTCATCTCCTTGGCAAGCTGCTGTGTGACGGACATGGTGCCTATCTGCTCCCTGTTAAATCTGGACTTAGGTACCTCTATCTTATCCATCATGGTCTTAAGCTCATCAACGGGAGTGCCCAGCTCTCTGAACAGAGCTGCCACCATTACCGCATTATAGATATTAAATATACTGTCATTGGGGATATGGTATGTGCCGGTCCCCTCCTTGTCAGTGATCTTGACCGTCATATTCTCGTAGTCGATGTCATGACCGGAATAATCATAGTCGTGAGACTTGAAGGAACAATCGGGACAATGAGCCTTGCCGATGTGGTGATATCTTCTGTAATCATAGACCAGCTTGCTCCCGCAGACAGGACAGATCCTCATATCATTGATGAGATTCTCACATTCGGTTACATCTGTTGGCAGTTTCTCGATGCCGCAATAGACCCTGGGGTTTCCGGGTGCTACACGGCTTGATATCAGGTCATCGGCATTAACGATAAGTTTACTCTTATCCGGTATATTCTGAGTCAGGATCCAGGCGATATAATCCGGATGAGCATTACGCATTATCGAGTCCCTGAACAGATTGGTAATTACTATATAATCAGGTTTTACATGGGGGAAGATCCTTGGAGCGGATCTCTCGTCCACTTCGAGTACTGCGATGGATGCTTTGGTCCTGCCGCTAAGCTTGGCTCCTTCCAGAAGACAGGAGCTGATGCCCGCCTCAAGATTGGAACCATACCTGTTGCAAATGACCTTTTTGCCCTGAACTGCAAAGGCATCGCAGATCATGTTGGAGCACGTTGTCTTGCCGTTGGTTCCCGTAACACAGATGATAAGCTCGGGCTTGCCTATCCTCGCAAGAAAGTCGGGACAGAGTTTAACTGCCAGCTTGCCCGGAAAGTTCGTGCCGTTATGCTTAGTTATCCTCAGCGCCAGGATCGACAGCTTGGAGAGCCAAAGCGCAAAATAAAATCTGATCTTACCCAATTTCTACCTCCAAAGATAAAACATAAACATTATACTCTAATTCCCTCATCTAAAAATCCCTGTTTACAAATCCCGATTCATTTTATATAATCACGCTCATGATGAACATTTGGTCTACAAGCTTTAACTTTTGGTTTTTTGCCTTTACATAAAGACAATCCATATTTCACTGCCTGTAGATACACTTGTAAGATAGAATAAAATATTGAGCCCCGCAGTGAAAGTTGCGGGGCTTTTTGATATCAGGAGGATATTATGACACAGAAAGAATCATCCAAGAGGATCGAACAGATCGACGAAGAGATCGCAAGTCTCGTCGAGGAGAGACTCACCATCTGCAAGATCGCTGACAAGGATCTGACAAGATCCGAGATCGCCCTCAAGTGCAGACGGTACGAAAGAGACTTCCTGTCTTCGCTTGCATCTAAGCACAGTCCCTACGACAACTATGAAAGAGTCTTATTCTCTACCTTATTCAGCCTTAATCATTCCTACAAGAATTCTAATTACGGCACCAACAAGGAGCTTGCTGAACAGATAAAAAGAGCTCTAGAGACCACTCCCAATGAATTTCCCAGATCAGCTATGGTCGCATGCCAGGGCATCGAAGGCGCCTATTCCCAGATCGCAACAGACAAGATCTTTAAGAATGCCAACATAATGTATTTCAGAACATTCGACGGTGTATTCCAGGCAGTTGAATCCGGCCTCAGCGAATACGGTATCCTCCCCATCGAGAACTCCTCGTATGGTTCAGTCACACAAGTATACGACCTTATGCTCGGTCATAAATTCCATATCGTCAGAGACTATAAGCTCCGGATATCTCACAGGCTGCTTGCCAAACCCGGCACCAGGTTCGAAGATATCAAGGAAGTGTATTCCCATAACCAGGCTATTGGTCAGTGCTCCCGTTTCCTTAAGGAGAACAGCAATATCAAGATAACGATCGTGGAGAACACCGCTGTTGCTGCTAAGACAGTAGCAGATTCTGACAGAACAGATGTAGCTGCCATCTCATCACCTGACTGCGCCTCTTTATATGGTCTTGAGATCATCAGGGAGGATATCCAGAACACAGATAACAACTACACAAGATTCATCTGCATATCCAAGGATCTCAAGATCTTCCCCGGTGCATCCAAGACATCTATTATAATGGCCCTGGGTCATACACCCGGTGCTCTTGCAGATACACTTGCCAAGTTCTCATCCTTAGGACTTAATCTCACCAAGATCGAATCAAGGCCTGTAGCAGGATCTGACTTCGAATTCATGTTCTATCTTGACTTCGAAGCCCAGGTCTATTCTCCCGAGGTAGTAGACCTCTTATGCCAGCTTGATTCCGAGCCTACCAGATTTGCTTATCTTGGAACATATATCTGAAAAACCGTAAGCTAAACAATTTAAAATGAATATAAGGACTGACTCCTTGCCAGGCAAGGGATCAGTCCTTTTAGTTTGCATATAAAAACCCGGAAGTTTTTGCTGACTTCCGGGCTTAATCCTGATAAAGATTTAACTTATCTTACAAGAGCCTCAGTCTCCTGAGCGATAGCAAGCTCTTCGTTTGTAGGGATAACGCAGACTGTTACCTTGGAAGTAGGCTTGGAGATGATAGCCTCCTTACCTCTTAAGCCATTGTTGGCCTCGTCATCGAACTCAACGCCCATGAACTCCAGGCCTTCACACATAGCCTTTCTCATGTGATCTGTGTTCTCGCCGATACCTGCTGTGAAGACGATAACGTCAACACCGCCCATAGCAGCTGCATAAGAACCGATGATCTTCTTGCCCTGATATGCAAACATATCAAGTGCGAGACGTGCTCTCTCGTTGCCCTCGTTAGCAGCCTTCTCCAGATCTCTGAAGTCTGAAGATACACCGGATACACCCTGAACACCGGACTTCTTGTTGAGGAGTGTATCTACCTCGTCAGGAGTAAGGTTCTCATTCTTCATAAGGAAGGGAACGATAGCAGGATCGATATCACCTGTACGTGTTCCCATGCAGATACCAGCAAGAGGTGTAAGACCCATTGAGGTATCCTGGCACTTGCCGTCAGCTACTGCTGCAAAAGAAGATCCGTTGCCCAGGTGGCATGTGATTATCCTGAGGTCTTCGAACTTCTTGCCTAAGAAATCAGCAACTCTGTGGCTTACATATCTGTGGGATGTGCCATGGAAACCGTAACGGCGGATGGAATACTTCTCGCTTAATTCATAAGGGAGAGCATATGTGTATGCCTTGGCAGGCATTGTCTGATGGAAAGCTGTATCGAATACTGCAACTTGGGGTGTGCCCTTGGGGAGTACTTCCTCGCATGCCTCAATACCGATGAGGTTTGCAGGATTGTGGAGAGGTCCTAAGGGAAAGCACTCTCTGATAACGCGCTTAACATCGTCGTTAACGATTACGGACTGGCTGTAGTACTTACCGCCGTGGAGCACTCTGTGTCCTACTGCTGCGATCTCGGATACATCTGAGATAACGCCGTGATCAGCATCTACCAATGCATCCAGGATCATCTGAACTGCTACCTTGTGGTCAGGCATGGGTTCAGTTGATACGAACTCATCCTTATCCTGAGGCTTATATGTGAGCTTACCGTCAATACCGATACGCTCAGCGTTACCCTTGGCAAGAACATCGCCTGTATCTACATCGAAGAGCTGGAACTTTGCAGAAGAGCTTCCGCAGTTGATTACTAAGATTTTCATTATGGATTCTCCTTAAGTTATTTATGCATTAGCTGCAGCCTGAGCCTGAACAGCTGTGATAGCAACAGTACCGACGATATCATCAGCATTGCATCCACGGGACAGATCGTTTACAGGGAGTGCAAGACCCTGTAATACAGGGCCATAAGCGGGTGCCTTTGCAAGTCTCTGAACGAGCTTGTAGCCGATATTACCTGCTTCGAGTGAAGGGAATACCAGTGTGTTTGCGTGACCTGCAACCGGGCTTCCGGGTGCCTTGAGCTGACCTACCTCTTCAACGAGAGCTGCATCAAGCTGGAGCTCACCGTCTACTACGAGATCAGGATACTTCTCATGAGCGATCTTAACGGCATCTGCAACCTTGGTAACATCGTCGTGCTTTGCAGAACCGTAGGATGAGTATGAGAGCATGGCAACCTTTGCAGGAGCGCCAATGAACTGCTCGAAGGAATCTGCAGAGAGCTTGGCGATCTCTGCAAGCTTGGCAGAATCGACATCAGTATTAACAGCACAGTCAGCAAAAATGAACAAACCGTGCTCACCGAGATCACAATTAGGTACATCAAGGAGGAAGAATCCTGATACAGAGGAGATACCGGGCTTTGTCTTAAGGAGCTGGAGAGCAGGAAGGATTGTGTTGCCTGTGGAGTGGCATGCACCTGATACGGCACCGTCTGCATCACCGCACTTGCACATGAGGCATGCATAGAACATGTAGTCTGTCTCCATCTTCTCGGCAGCCTTCTCGGGGGTGACGCCCTTCTTCTGAGCCTTTTCGATCTCAGCCTGAGTCTCTTCCTCGCTAAGACCCTTCTTCTCAGCCTTCTTCTTTGCTGCAGCTACCATAGTATCTATGCCACGGAGCTCTACGAACTTATCGATGTACTTCTGCTTATTGGGGTCATTGAAGGGGTCAACGATGGTTGCACCTGTAATGTCGTAACCTTCAGAGTTCTTAGCGATCTCTTCGGGAGTACCGATAATAATGAGGTTTGCCATGTCTGCCTTGAGGATCTTCTCAGCAGCTTCAAATGTTCTCTTGTCCATGGACTCAGGAAGAACGATCGTCTTCTTGTCAGCCTTGGCTCTGGCCATGATGTCATCAATAAATGCCATAGTTATATCTCCTTTGTATTAATAATAGTCATAACCTAAAGAGTATACTCTTGGCAGTTTATATTTTCAATTAACAGGAATAATATAAAAACCATATTTTAAGGCAAAGGAAAGAGCTGCAGGCACCCTCAAGGATGCCGGCAGCTCCAACCCTGCATGAACGAAAAAGAGATTATTGCACAGAACCCGTCCTGCCTGTAAAAAGCGAGATGAATGCCACTACGGCATTGATCACACACCAGAATGACCATACGGCAAGATCAGAGAAACTTCCATGTTCGACAAAACCTATCAAAGCTGCAAGCCCGAACAGGATGATGAGGGCTATGCTTCCACCCTTACCCTGTGACTTCCTTGTAGCAACCGAAACTATTCCTCCCGTCAACATAAGGACCGCAACCGCAATACCGGCAGAACCGGATACTTCTCCACTGTCTGTCAGGATATTAGATAATCCCGCTGCGCAAGACTGCAAGGAAACGATTGCAAAAAGGATTATGGATAAGATCCCTGATACCAGTTTCCATATCTGCATAGATTACTTCTCCGTTCCTATAATTCTCACTGAGCAGAAAAAACTATTGGATCAGAATCAGCGATAGTAGCGTAGGAATCCGAATCGTAAATATGGAATTTAAGCTCGACGTCCTCGATTGATTCGATACCATTCTCTTCCAGATCACTGGATAAGATAGTGATGTCATCAATCGCCTTCTTGCCATCATAAACCTGTGTTGAGAATACAGGATTCATCATGAATCCGTTTATGGACATATTATCAACATTGATGCCGACATTTCTTCCGGAATTGTTCTCAACATAAAGAAGTATAGCTGTTCCCCAGAATGAATTCTCGTCAACTGTCTTGCCGACGATCCTTATGCCGCCCTCGTTGTATAATTCGGTACCGGCATCATTAGGAGTGGTATCCATATTGCTGAATTCTGATGTCTGTATCTCTGCATATTCTCCGCTGAATATCTGAGAATAATTGGAATCATATGCATGGAAATACATCTCGATCCTGCCTACAGAATCTATACCTGCAGCATTAAGCTCCGTTGAGGACAGATACATTGTCTCATTAGCACTCTTGCCTGCCGCAATATCGCAGGCAAACAGATCAGTTATCATATAATCGTTTACTATCAGCGCGTCACATCCGATCGTGTAATCAGAATCAGAGGTATTCTCGATAAGCAGCTTGATGCCGTCTCCCCAGATGCTGTCTGTTGTATATTCCTTAGCTGTGATCTTGATCCCTGCAGTATCTACCAGTACCTGCTCCTCAATAGTAGGAGTTGATGATGCTGTGGAAACGACCTCCCCTACGCCTTCAGCAACTGCAGAATTATCAGATGATACGATATCCTTGGTAGTGTCATCCGAAGAGCCGCTGCCCATAGCCATAAAGGCAAATGATGCAAATGTTGCCACTGTTAAGATCGATGCGATGATCTTCTTCATAATTGTTCCTTCCTTTCCATCTTTTTTATTATCAGTGACGCCATGAGAATCGCTATTATCTGAACAGTGATATCAATGACATCAAAGGTAAACATGTTAGCGGAGAATAGTTGTAAGATCTCAGTTATGGATGTAAACAGGACTGACAGTATGATCACAAGTCTAAGATCCCTTTTGTATACGCCTATTGCCGCATATAGGACAAATACCAGTGCGTAAGCCCATACAAGATCCGGCACATAGTTATTGACCAATGCTGGTACCGCGCCGGAATGTCCCCTGAGACCCGTTACTGAATAAACGATCACAGATACAAACGAATAGGGTTTGCTGACTATATAGATGAGAGTCCCTACTGCCAGCGGCACGATAATGTTTAATGCATATAAGAACTTACTCCTGATTCCACCATCCTCCTTGCCATGCATATAACGCAATTCGATTCTATCAGGCGGCATTCAGGATTTGGTGTGCCGGGAGCACACATGCGATCAGCTATGAATGCTAAATAAGTGTCAATTCGGAGGGCGGAACAGACACTAGATATGCATTTACGTCTCCAAATGCTAAATCAGTGTCTGATATGAGGCTGACTTTGACAATAAAAACGCATTCAGGGTAGGTTTACCTTGTGGCAGGATGATGCTGATCAATTTAAGACCGGCATCTGGTGGTCTTCAAGAAGGCTGTTTAATTCTATTAGGGATAAATGCTTGTTAATAGCATATATGATGAGGCTGTCACGGATGCTCTTGGCATAGAGTATTCCTTCCTCCGTGATCTCCAAAGCTCTTTGACATTCGGCAAGGTCCATTCTGCATGCTATCGCGATGGCGATTATCTTATCTCTGCCCGGATTCTTCCTTCCGTTTAGGATCTGATAGAGATATGTTCTCTCGATACCGCTCTTTTTTTGCATGTCAGTAATAGCGATACCCTTATGCTCAAGAATAGTGTTAATATACCCGGCGAAATCCTTAGGATATTTGTCTCTGATCTGCTCAAGATACATATCGATTTCCTGGGGAGCATCCACCTTTTTAAGCTGCTGCATAAGATCGTTTGTATTATCCGTCATGATAGCTTTCCTTTTGTGATATATAATTGTTGCATGCTTAGCTTGTCCGAATACAAAGAATTATATCACTACGACAGTAAACGCTGTCTTGTGATCAATGAACTGACCGGAGTGGTCTATATGAAGAAGACTCTTACCACATATGATGAGTCTGTATATAACTATCTTAAGGATAATAAGGACAGTCATATCCCGGAAGTGTTTTTTATAGCCAAGGATGGCAATGGAAATCTTGTTGTGATCGAGGAAGTTATCCAGGGCAATACATTCGATGTGCTCATTGGCGACAGCACTATATCAGACAAGGACAAGCTTAAGTATTTCCTGGAAATGTTAGATGGACTGAACTTCCTGCACAGCGCACCACAGCCTATAATCCACAGAGACCTTAAACCTTCCAACATAATGATAACCAGCAAAGGAGAGGTCAAGATCCTGGATTACGATGCAGCCAAGATCTATAAGCCTGATCAGAATTCCGACACTACACACCTGGGCACCGAAGGCTTTGCCGCACCGGAGCAGTACGGATTTATGCAGTCAGATCCCAGGAGCGATATCTATGCTGTCGGCAAAATGCTCATCAAGGCATTTCCTGACAACAAACGCATACATCAGATAGGCATCAAAGCTACAAGTTTTGATCCCAATGACCGTTATGCAGATGCGAGAGAATTGTCAGATGCACTGGCAGGAAAGATAAGTCCGTCGCTCAAACTAAAGCCTCTCTTCCCTCCGCCGGGGTTCAGGACCCGTACATGGTGGAAGATAATGCTGGCACTTATAGGGTATCCGCTCTTTATCTTTATGATCATGGGTATGAAAGTTGAAGGTGGTTCTTTGACAGATACCTTGTATTATATGATAGCCGTAGGGATGATCGTATTCACTTCCATCGATATATGGACTTCGTGGACCGGTATCTACGATATACTCCCCTTTGTCACAAGTAAGGACATCTTCCTTCGGGTGCTTTTTAAGACTATATTCACTTGCATTGCAGGCATAATCATAATAGTCGTATCCCTCTGCATTACAGGGGTCATAGGTCTGTTTATCAGTTAACTTGTTGCTAGTCTTACGGCGAGATTCTCTGATGCATAGAATACATATCTCTCGTCTTCTTCGCGGAAGATCATGTAGAGTGCCGGGGAGGATGCGCGGCTTGCGACACGGATACCGATGGAATTTGCTATGGTGGTATAGAGGTCAAGATTGCCTGTGAGATATGCGATCTCCATGGCATCCGTCATGGCATCGTAATTGGTCATGCCATCGTAATTACCCGTGGTTATCCTGTAGTAGGAATAAAGCCTGCCGGAATTGAGGATGCAGTTTATAAGTTCGTTAAGATAGAAACTATCAAGTTCCCCCATCTCTGCCAGATTACGCAATGTTCTTGTATTCTCACCCACATCGAAGGAGGCTGTCTCAAGTCCGGTATAGATATATACCCAGCCGTTTTCGCCCTTCCTTACGGCATAAGCATAGAAGGGGTAGCCTGCTCCGGCAGCGCCTCCTTTTACAAGTGCCAGGGCATTATTGTAGCTGCCGGAAGGCAGGAGCCCGTTAAGCTCAAGATCGTATATGAGCTTAAGGTCTATGTCTGACAGTTTAACGGCTTCCAGATCAGTCTCCTGCTGCTCTTCGGGAATAAGGTCGCTGTCAGAAGCACCGCTGAGATTGCCATAGATCAGCTCCAGGCTTGCTTCGTCCAAATCTTCCTCATGACTGTCATCGTCGTCAACACTGGCATAGAGAGTATCCACATATCTTGCCACACTGAGCATCTCGGGCTTGATATAACCGTCCTGGTCAAATACGACTTCGACCATGTTTCTAAGTTCTTCGTAATCTTCTGTGCTTCCATATACGGAATAGAATTCCACATAGGCATCAAGCCAGTCTATAAGAGCTCTGTTGGTGACTATATCTTCATCCATGTCCTCAGATACAAAAGCTCTGTATCTGCCGTCTGTTAACCTGAACCGCTCTGTTACTTCATTCTTAAGGGCGATGGCGGAGCTCCTGTCCCCTGCCTTGATATAGCACTTAAGGAGCAATGCCTGGTCTGACAGACTGTATATGCCTGACTCTTCGTCAACCTGTGTCACCAGTCTTCCTGCGATCTTATAGTATGTGGGGATTAGCACTCCGTCAGATGCATCCTGGAGCATAAGCTTCTTGGTCCTGCTGAACAGGTAATTTGACACGATGTTGTTGTCAGATGCAGCCTTCTGCCAATCGTATGTATATTCGGCATAGGGAGGGCTATATAACTCCAGCTTGACCTTGTTGCCGTATTTGGAAGCATAGTACAGATAACCTGCTACTCCGGCTATTACCAGGACTGCTGCAACCGCTATCAATATCAGCTGCTTTGTGCCAAGACGTTTCATTGATAAAAACTGCTCCGATAAATATAATATCAAGTATTATAACAGACAGAGGTAGTTGTCGATGCGTGTTATCGGTATTATTGCGGAATTTAATCCCTTCCATAACGGCCATAAATATCTGATAGAGGAAGCCAGGAGGATCTGCGGGAATCCGAGAGCCATCGTCATGCCAATAATAAGCGGACCGTTTACCCAGAGGGGGCTTCCCGCCCTTCTGCCTTATGAAGTAAGGACTAAGCAGGCTCTGTCCTGCGGAGCTGACCTGGTATTAGAGCTTCCTTTTACCTTTGCCTGTGCGCCTTCCTCCAGATTTGCCATGGGCGCAGTATCCACCCTGATCGCTACAGGGGTCATAACGGATCTCGCCTTCGGAGTTGATATCGAAGATCCCTCAGTCTTAATAGATATTGCAAGACTTGATTTTGAAAGTGACCCGGAATTTACTACTAAGCTCCGGGAAGGCCTTGACAGCGGCCTTTCCTTTGCCTCTGCAAGAAGCGCTGCCATAAGCAGCCTTACAGGGAAAGATCTCAGCAAAGAGCTCTCTTCACCTAATGCGATCCTGGCATTAGACTATCTCATCGCCCTCAGAAAACTGGGAAGGCTTGATGATATCAATCTGATCATGGTTCCAAGAGCAGGATCTGATTATTCCTCCAAGGAGATCAATGGTTCTTTTGCCAGCGCTACTGCTCTGAGAGTTAATCTGCTGGATAACTGCGCTCCTGATTACGGTTCCTCCAAAGTCCTGGATACCCTTGCAGGATACATGCCGGACTCAGCCCTTGCCATTCAGCTTGCATATAAGACAGGTAATGATTTTGCTTATCCTGATATAGGCAAATACTTAAGGCAGAGCCTTATTACATTCTCCGGAATGTCAGATGAGGCACTGGGAAGCATTGCCTATGTTAACGATTCCATATCCGGCTACCTTAAGAACTTCGCCCGGGATATAAGGCCGGGAGATATGAATAGCCGGGATTACAGCGGGAGTCTTTTCGAATCGAAGATAGCTACCAGAAGATACGCCATAACCAGGATAGAGCGCACTCTGACAAGCGCAATAGCAGGCCAGCAGGAGCATATGCTCAGTATAACCGGACCTTCTTATATAAGGGTATTAGGCTTTAACCATGAGGGCAGATACTGCCTTAAGATCATGGGCAAATGCAGCAAACTCCCAATATTCCACAATGCATCAGACGCGTTGGAACTGATGTCTAAAGATCCTGATATCAGGGAGATATTCGAGCTTGATATGCGGGCCAAGGCGATATGGAGAGAGTATGCAGGTCAGGATATGGCACTTGACTGGAAGACAGTCCCTGTTAAGTGCTGAGATACTTCATGAAGGCTTCCTTGTTATCAGCGGGAGCTTCCTTAGGACGGCCGAGATCAGATCTTGAACCAAGGCTGCATTTAACTTCGATAAGAGACAGCTCATCCTGGCTGTTTGCAAGAGCAAGTTCCCTGTCTAAGTCCTCCAAACAAGAGACAGATACGGCATGAGGATATCCGCAGGACATTGCAATTCCCGGGATATCTATAGAGCCTGCAACAGTAGGCATTCCTCCTACTGTCTCGTGTGCGCTGTTATTGATTACCACATGAATAAGATTTGAGGGCTTGTTGGTACCGATAAGCGCAAGAGATCCCATATGCATCAGGACTGCTCCGTCACCGTCTATGCACCATACTTTCTTATTCGGTTTATTGATGGCAATGCCCAGTGCGATCTGGCTCGCATGGCCCATGGAACCTACAGTAAGGAAATCCGTCTCGTGAGACATTCCCTTATGCTCTCTATATTCGTAGAGCTCCCTGCTGATCTTGCCGGTAGTAGATACTATGGGAGAAGCCCCCGCACGATCTGCAATATGAGATATGACTTCTTCTCTATTAAGCTCGTAGGAATTAGCGTAGTCTGTCTTGCCTTCAAATTCCAATGCACCCTTACGGATTATAAAAGCGCACTGCCTGCCTGAACCCAAGAGCTTACTAAAGCTCTCCCAGACCTTTTTCACTTCGTCCAAGGTGGTGTCAGGTCCTATTACAAAAGTCCCTACATCCATATCCTCCATGAGTTTTACCGTGACCTCACCCTGGTAGACATGCTGGGGCTCGTCATGTATGCCGGGCTCCCCTCTCCAGCCGATGACAAAGACTGCAGGGATCTTATAGACCTTATCATTTACAAGGGATGCAAGAGGATTGATAATGTTGCCCTCGCCGGAGTTCTGCATATAGATGACCGGCACCTTGCCTGTTGCAAGATGGTATCCGGCTGCAAGAGCCAGGCACGAGCCTTCGTTTGCACCGATAACATGATGTTTGCTGTCTATCCCGTACCTTTCCATAAGACAGTTGCAGAGCGCCTTGAGCTGTGAGTCCGGTACCCCGGTATAGAAATCGCTGCCTATCAAATCAAGAAGATCTTGTACCTTCATTGCGTCTCCCTATATCTCATCTATAAGTCTTATTATGTCCTTAAAGGGCATGAGGGAATTATCGACTTCCAGCGCTCTGTGGTTCTTAAGTATGGATTCCGCCGTCTTCTGCATGACGGGGAACGCAGCGCGCATAAGCTGATTTGCATATATGACTATATTTACTCCGCATGAAGCAAGCTCTTCTTCGGTAATGGAATTAAAGGATGTGGGCACAACGACTATCGGGGTATCGCTGTCCTTCTCCCTGAACTTTTTGCAGAATTCGATGATCTCGTCAGGCTCTTTCTTCCTGCTGTGTATCATGATGCCGTCTGCACCCGCTTCTACATATGCATAAGCTCTTGTAAGAGCATCTTCCATGCCCCGCTCTAATATAAGGCTCTCGATCCTTGCGATGATCATGAAGGACTCTGATAACTGGGCTTTCTTGCCTGCCCTGATCTTGGCACAGAAATTCTCTATGGAATCCTGGGTCTGGACTACCTCGGTACCGAAAAGGGAATTCTTTTTAAGCCCGGTCTTATCCTCGATTATAACCGCAGATACACCGATCCTCTCAAGGGTCCTGACATTATATACAAAGTGCTCCGTAAGCCCGCCGGTATCGCCGTCCAGGATAATGGGCTTGGTGGTAACTTCCATTATGTCATTTACGGTACGGAGTCTTGAGGTCATGTCAACAAGCTCTATATCCGGCTTGCCCCTGTCAGTAGAATCGCAAAGAGAGCTTATCCACATGCAGTCGAACTGATCGATCCTGCCGCTGTCGTCTACGACGGTAGTCTTCTCGGCGATAAGGCCGGTAAGCCCGCTGTGCGCCTCTATGACCTTGACCACGGGCACCATCTTGATAAGCTGCCTTAAGCGTCTGCGCCTGTATTCCGGCATCGCCAGTTTCTCATTGAGCTTGCGGTCTACTTTGGCAACACTCTCGCTGTATGTATATGGAACGTCTATTATCTTGCCGCCATATTCATCAAGCTGCTGCTTGACCGCGCTGCGCATGCGCTCAAGAGGTCCTGTAAGCCAGTTGTCCCCGTGTATGATGTAATCCGGCTTCAGCCTGGATATGACATCCGTATACATCATGTCACTCTGAACGACAACCTCGGATACGCCTTCGAGAGAAGAATAGAGAGCTACCCTCTCCTCCAAGGTCCTGGTAGGAAACTTGTTAAATCTGATCTTGGCTTCGTCGCTCATGGCGCCGACTATAAGCCTGCCGTATTTGGAGGCCTCTTTGATTATTTTCAGATGTCCCTCGTGGATCACATCCGTGGTAAAGCAAGTGTAGATTATCTTATCTGCCATATATTCCTCAGCAAATATCCCTAAGGAGTTTATAGCCTATTGCAGTACCAAGGAGCTTATGTCCCCTGCTGTCGAGGTGGACTCCGTCTGTAGCAGAAGGCATTGTAGCCTCGCCGCAATCCAGGAAATATACGCCCTTATCCCGGCTTAATGTCTCAAAGGCTGCTGCAAGCATCCTGGACTTATTTACTGATTCCTCGTCGAAGGAGCCTGCAAAATCCCCCTCCGATACATTGGTAAGAGGAGCCGGAGATACAATAAGGCATTTGGGCCTGAAACCCTGCTTCTTCTCCAGAGTCTCAAGAGCAGAATCGACAACAGCTTCAAGTCCTGCCCTTATGCTGTCCACATCCGCGCCGAAGCAGGTCTTAAGGTCATTGGTGCCCAGCATTACAACAAAGACATCTACGGGCCTGTGGGTGCAGACAATGCCTCTTACATAGTTAAGCCCGTTCTTCCAGTCGTCAACAGGATCGTCGAAAACGGTAGTCCTGCCGTTAAGGCCCTCGCCTATTACGTTATAATCCTTGCCCAGAAGGTTTTGCAGGACGCCGGTCCATCTTATCTCTTTGTCAAATCTGCCCTTGGTATCAGGGTCAAATCCGTATGTGTTTGAATCACCGTAGCAAAGTATATTAACCATATATTCCCCTTATGCTTCCTCGATCATAGCCTCAAGATATCCGCCATATGCAGATGACTTCATGTTCTTGGCAAGTTCATTAAGCTGCATAAGATCTATCCAGTGGTTCCTGAATGCAGTCTCCTCGGGACAGCCGATCATCTTGCCTGAACGCTGAGCTGCACGGACTGCGCCTGCGGCCTTATAAAGGCTGTCTGCATTACCGGCATCAAACCAGGAGAAGCTGTCATCCAGTGCAATTACATTAAGCTTATTCATCTTAAGGTATTCATTATTGACAGAAGTTATCTCCAGCTCGCCCCTTGCAGAAGGACCTATATTCTTGGCGATCTCAACTACCTGATTGTCGTAGAAGTAAAGACCCGGGACGATATAATTGCTCTTAGGATGCTTAGGTTTCTCCTCTATGGAGATAGCCTTGTTATTGCTGTCAAATTCAACTACTCCGAAAGCTCTCGGATCCGGAACATAGTATCCGAAGATCGCAGCACCTTCCTTGGAAAGATTCTTTGCCTGACGCAGCTTCTTGCGGAAGGCGGGACCATAGAAGATATTATCTCCCAATGCCAGTGCCACACTATCTGTACCGATAAAGTCAGCACCGATTATAAAGGCATCCGCGATACCTCTCTGGACCTGCTGCTCCAGGTACCGGATCTTGATCCCGAACCTGCTGCCGTCGCCTAATGTATTTATAAAGGGCTTGGTATCGTCCGGAGGTGTTATAACCAGGATATCATCTATCCCTGCATCCATAAGTACTGTGAGAGGATAGTAGATAAGGGGTTTGTCGTAAACCGGCACAAGCGGTTTGCAGACCGGTATCGTAACCGGATAAAGCCTTGTTCCCTTGCCTGCAGCTAGAATGATTCCCTTCATGTTCGCCCCTTCTTTCTGACCGAGTGTCAAGCGTTCTTAACAGTTATTATACATTCTCAAATTGAATTAGTCATTCGTAGACGTAGAATTCTCCGAATACACGGGTATTTGCGAAACCCATGTCCTCCATGAATCCCAGCATCCTCGTATCTTCGATCCCGCCTCTTGATATGATCATGACAGCTTTGTTGTCCCTAAGATCATTAAGATACTCATCCATTATCTCAGGCATCACATCCCGCCTCGTATTGTATTCGTATCTTGAAGCAGACATCCTGTCTGAAGACAGGTAGATAAATACCGCGTTGCCGAAAACGGATATATGATCTTCCGGCCCGGTATTGCTGTCTATGTAATCGATAAGATCGTTATAGCTTTCAGAATAGGTGTTATAAAGGCCCATGTTATGGTATACGATATCGCTTCTCAGGCTCTTTGCTATATCAAACCAGGGGAGCACTATAAGAAGGACTGCAAGTATCAGGCCCAAGGCCATCTTGCTATATCTTATGATCCTCTCTTTGGAGTCAGGCGCAGATTGAGGCTTTATCTCTCCTGCCTGGAATGCTGCAAAAGGATAGATCAGCATCGGCAGCAATACCATTGCATAGTGAAGATAATACCTTCCGCCAATGCTTATCACCGCAAGAGATACCAGCATATAGACGAGATATGCAAGATCTTTTGTCCTTATATCCTTGTCTTTCTCCTGCATGATCTTTAAGACCATGAGCACGATAGCTGCAAGTATCTGCCTGAGCACCATAAACCGTGCAAAGGTCTCAATAAATCCTGCTGATACCTGGGTGTCTTCTGCCTCTGTATACCTTAAGTTTAATACCCAATAGAACCTTATAAAATCATCCCAGATGTGATTTGCAAGAAGATATATGACAAAGGGCGCAAGGCAGATAATAAGCCCCGCCAGGAAAAGACCTGTAAACCTCATAAGTTCCCTGGACCTTCCGGCCATAAGGCTCCTTATAAATATAAAGCAGCAGAATACCATCCACAGAGCTATCATATTTGCCCGGAGCATCAAGATCAATCCCAAAGAAGCGCCGGTAACTACGATCTTAAGGTTGCTTGTCCTGCCTTTGTAAAGATATTCCAGAAAGATATAAAGGGCGAAGACCTGGATTGGCAGAGCATATTCCTCAGTATAATTACCGCCTTCGAAGAATATGTTCATACCCCCTAAAACGATAAGGACTGTAATAAGAGACCTGACCTTGCCGGCAAAGAGTCTGGAGGTCATATATATTCCTATAGAGGACAGGAGCATAGATACATATTCCACATACCATATGCCGTGATGCCCAAGCTTCCATCCTATAAAGTTCAGGAAATAAAGGAACGGCCCCTTGTGGTCGAATGCATCTTTGTAAGGGAGCCCCCCTTCTGCCATGACCTTGCCGATGTATGCAAATACAGATGAATCGTACCAGAATCTTCCGTTATAGGACAGGGGATCTATGGTGCTCATCATGACCACCAGCAAGGATATCAGCATAAGAAATACTGCAACCGCAATATTCTCTAATGGTCTTCCGGCCTTGTTAAGTGTTCTTGCTGTTGTCGTCATTGTTTTTATTCAGGACCTCGAGTCCCATAGTCGTCGGGGTTACTCTGCCAAAGATGGTAACGTTGACCGTCGCTATCCTCTTGTGCCTGTCAATCCTTACAATAGATCCCTCAAGTCCTACAAGAGGTCCTGATGTAATGGTTATCTTATCCCCGTCCTTATAACCTACAGACAGGTCTGCCACCATATCCTCATCGCAGATCTTCTCGAGGAACATCTGCTCTTCTATGCTCAGACTCAATATGGTATTCTCCGCCTTAAGGAGCTTATGAAATCCCGGGACTTTGGACAGGGCAAGGGATAAGGCCTCAGGGCTATCCGTTACCAGGAAAACATATCCGGGATATAAGGGCAGCCTTACCTTCCGCCACTCAGATCTATACTTTCTGAGCCTTACGGTAAGGGGGACAAAACAGTCCTTTAGAACATCCTTGCTGATACGCTCCCTGCATGCCTCGCGCATCTCCCTCTCTTTGCCTGTTACTACCTGAATTACGCACCACATAACAAGATTATAACACTTCTTACTTTGTTCCTGATCCTGCCAAGGCTAGATCACTTAATGAGCGGGTATATTTTCTCAAAGAGGCATAATTGGTTATAATTATTTGAGTGGGTCGAGACCTGCTTCGTTCAAGAGACTGTTTGTGTGGAATACGTCCAGCCCCTGCCTTATGGAATATGCGATTATGCAGTCCCTGCGGCTCCTGGGATAGAGGACTGCTTCACCACCTGCCTCGAGGGCGCGTCTGGTCTCATCGTTATCGAGGCCCGCTGCAATGCAGAGTAAGAGGATCTTATCCCGTCCGGGGGTCTTGGTGCCGTCCCAGATGTGATAACAATAGGAGCGGTCAATACTGGCAAGCTTATATAGATCCGCCGGGACTACATTCTTGAGCTTGGGGAGCGATCTGTAGTATTCAATGAAGGATCCAAAGGGGCTCTCCCTGCCGGGAAGTTCCAGATATTCCTTGAGTTCAGCCTCGCTGTCGATATCTTTGAGTATCTCGTCCAGGTGTCTTGTTGTAAGCTTCTCTCCCAGCATATTCCCTCCTTATAAAGGTGCATCATATGAGTTCATATCAAGAATTGTATCACATTGAAGCCGGCGATAAATCATATGTCACGGTAATCGAGGATACCGATACCGGCAAATGGTATCTCAGGAAGGAGCTGTCCATATACAGCAGAGATGTCTACCAGTGGCTGATCGATAATCCCGACAGACATGTGCCGAAGGTGGTGAGCATCACTGAAGAAAACGGCAAGCTGATCCTTATCGAGGAATACATAAAGGGAGAGACACTAGAGACTCTCCTTAATGAGGGCAGACTCACGGCAAGGGACAAGCGTAAGGTAATAGAAGATGTCTGCGATGCCGTCATATACCTGCATCAGAGGAAACCTCCCATCATACACAGAGACATCAAGCCTGCCAACATAATCGTTGACAAGGAATTAAATGTGGTCCTGATAGATTTCGATGCATCCAGGATCTTTGTCCCCGGAATGTCCCACGACACCGAGCTCCTGGGCACACAGGGCAATGCGGCTCCCGAGCAGTACGGCTTTGCCCAGTCTGATGTAAGAACTGATGTGTTTGCCATAGGCGTACTGATCAAAGAGCTCTTCCCCAAAGATCACAGGATGCTCAAGATAGCCAAGACCGCAACGGAGATATCTCCCAAAGACAGATACTCCAGCGTCCTTGAGCTCAAGGAGCGCATACTGCACCGCAAAGACAGAGACCTCAAGGATAACCCGAATGCAACAGAGCATTTCTGCACAAACTGCGGCGCTATTTTAGAAAGCCAGCCCGGGTTTGAGTTTAACGACGGCACCTGGGTATGCACGGAGTGCGGGCAGATGCTTTTCGGAGACGAGGCAGGAGACACCGGTGGCAAGATGAACGGAGTCATATGGTATTGCGACGGATGCAACACCATACTTAATAAGCAGGAAGGCTTCGATTACTACGATGACACCTGGACATGCACAAAGTGCGGCTTCGTAAACGACATATCCGAGGGAAATATAGTTCCGCCACCCCTTACCAAATAATAGAATATGCGTCCTGCAAGAACACCAACCGTGAGGGCTACTTCCGTAAAATCGTGATAGCAAACGAGGAAGAAGTAGTGATCAATGCCGGGTTATCGTGCTCTTAAGTATTCAGCAAATTCGGATAAGAACCTGATAAACAGTCCAGAGAATGATATAAAGGGTGCAAAAGACGGAGGCAAAGAAGACAGGGCTTTGTCCCAAAAGAGCACAAAAGAGCCGGAAGGCCCTGCCATTGTGTCCCCCGGGGACACCAATCGTTCCTCCTGATTACTGATAATTATTAATTATTTATAGTCAGGAGGATTTTTTACATGGCATTGATATCCTGTCCCGAATGCGGGAAACAGATCTCGGACAAAGCCGCTGTTTGCATCCATTGCGGATACGCGCTAAATGAAGAAAAGATGAAGGCGCTGAACATTAAAGGCACGGAAGTCACAGAAAGCAAGGCAGCAGGCACATCATTTTTCACTAAACTGGATATTCTGGAATCCAAGTTCAGTCACCCTAAATTTATTACACTGGACCGCTCAATGATACTTGGCATAGCAGGAAGCTTTATCTCCTTTATATCCCTGTTTATGCCCTTTATGTCTCTTGGGATCATCGAGATATCTCTTAATAAGACTGATGACGGCATCTTCTTTATCGTTGCCACCATACTTTCCTTAGTCTTTGCTTTCCTGTCAGGTCTGCCCGGAGCCATAACCTATGGACTTGCTACCGGAGCAACGGTCCTGTTCTCTGTACTTGAGATCACCCACTTATTCGATCAGCCCGATACTGACAACATCTTCCTCAAGGATGCCACCCTCAGGCCTGAGATAGGCACATTCATACTGATCTTGGGAATAGCCGTAATGGTCACGGGTCTGGTATTTAAGATCATCCCCCTCGCTAAGCGTTCCAGGAAGTAAGGAGGATATAATGGCACTTATCAAATGCGTTGAATGCGGTAAAGAATACTCTTCTACCGTTAAGACCTGCCCAAACTGCGGCTTTGTACCCTCTTTCCGCAAATGCGCGGACTGCGACTGCATCTCCTCTGTAAAAAGAGGTTACTGCGCCTTCTGCGGAGCGGTCTTTGACTCAGACCTTATACCAGTATCCTCTGAAGAGACAGAAGAATACTACCAAACCCTTAAGGCGAGCCTTAACAGCTCTCAGGATGCAGATTCCTATGACGGTATCTTAAGAGCGCTTGCATCCATGGAAGACTATAAAGACTGTCCCGCCCTTCTGAAAGAAGCAGAAAAAAAGTCTAATTATCTGAGAGCAATCGCTCTGATGGATGACTGCCAAAGCGCTACTGACTGGAAAAAGGCAAGGGACGGATTTGCAGCTGCAGGTGATTACGAAGACAGCAAGGAGCTCTATGCAAGCTGCGACGAGAGCTTCAAAGAGCTGAGATACGCCGAGTTAGATGAGCTTTATAAAGAAGCCGGAAGTGACAAGGAAAAACTTAAGGAACTTGTCTCAGGATACGGGGAGTTAGGAGATTACAGCGATTCCCCAAAACGTCTTACTGATATCAAAAAGGCTCTTAATTCCGGCAGGAATAAAGTCCTTAAGATAACTATCGGATCCGTTGCCGGAGTAGCAATCTTAATAGGCGGCTTTATCGGCATAAGATATCTTGTTACCGTGGGGCTACCAAAACATCATCTGGAAAAAGGCATCGAAGCATACGAAGCTCAGGACTATGCCCTGGCAGTAGACGAGCTCACCCGGGCAGGCTCCTACGATACTGCCCCTAAGCATCTTGAGGAAGCTCAGATCGCGCTGCACTATCAGACGGGCGACCAGCTGTTTAACTCAGGTGACTATCAGGCAGCTATCGAAGAATTCACTCAGGCAGGCGAATATCTTGACAGCCAGGACAGGATAGAGACCTGCACTTTGGCAAGCCACTATGTGGCAGGAGTATCTCTGATGGAAGAAGGCAGCTACGAACAGGCTCTCGCCGAATTCGATCAGTGCCCGAGATACGAAGATACAGAAGACAAAGTTGCAGAAGCAAACTACCAGTGGGGCATGGAGCTCATTAATGCAGGAGAGCTGAACGAAGGCGCCAAGCTGCTTGATGAATCAGGAACTGACGAAGCTTCCGACGTACTTAAGAGCATGGGCGAAGAGTTTGTAGAGCAGAAAGATTACGAGTCACTTGTGACTATGTTCAGGAATATATACGACAACAGCTTTTGCAATTCCTACTACTGCTATGGTCAGGGCATGCTTGCATATAACGACCAGGATTACACGACAGCGGAATATAATCTGAACCGCTGTTCAGGCATCGGGCAGGCAGATGAGCTCTATCCTGAATGTGCTTATAATGCTGGTCTTGAGAGCATGGCATCCGGTGAATTCGGTAACGCTGACTTGTTATTCTCAAAAAGCGAAGTGCAGGCTAAATATGCTGATGCCCAAGCTCTGGAACATGTCTGCCACGCAGAGTTTTTAAACAGCATTAACGATTTTCCCGGAGCATACGAGGAATACGCCCAGGTTCCTGAAGATCTGGAGGTCGATTGTTTCGATATCCAGGGCAGACGCAGTATGTTTACAAGCGATGCCGCCAGGACCGCTTATATGATCTGCGGTGAACATGAAGCTACCTCCAACGATACCTCCGTTCTCGATAAGGGAACCTACTATCAGGACGGCTGGGAGCTTACATATGTCTACCCCGGTCAGAGCATCGAATTCAGCGTAAAGATGAACGATGACGGTACTTTCGATTATACCGGCACAGTCACTTATTACGCATTCACTGAATACAGCATCATCAGCGATTATACGGAAGGCGAGATCATGTACGGATTTATCGATCTCAGTCATGTGAAGA
This sequence comes from Mageeibacillus sp. UBA6976, assembly GCA_002450155.1. Lineage (GTDB taxonomy): Bacteria > Bacillota > Clostridia > Saccharofermentanales > Saccharofermentanaceae > Saccharofermentans. The sequence continues at coordinate 166,513 of DJYO01000009.1, forward strand.
AGTTCCCCAAGGAATACGAGATCGACTCCGACACAACCCTCACCTTCAAGGACAACAAGTTTACGCTTCACTATAAGTATGTCGACCATTATGCCATCAGTTTTAAATACATCTATGAAAGCAAGGTCGTATACAAGTTGGATCAATAAACAGTACCTAAAGCTATTCAAAATATGGGGCTGCGAAATACTCTGCTCGCAGCCCCTTTTACATTTTCTAATGCAGGATAATTATCAGCTTGGGTTCTATGGATAAATGTAAATCTTGCCAGATTCAAGTTAGATGTTAAACTATTTTTATTAATATGCAGGGAGGACCGGGCATGAGATTTGATCCTGAATACGGCAAGTATTTTTATAACGATGAGATGATTCTGTCTCCTGAAGGCAAGGAGGCTCTTTACGAGAACTATAGGGCCTTTGCGTATAAAGCCATAAGTAACCCGGTAGGATCCGTAAGAGAAGCTGCGGCTTTCCAGGAAGAAGCCGGCGAGTCCAGGCAGGGTCCGGGCGCTCTGATACTTTCAGCTTGCATCGTATTTGCCTTTTTTGGTGTAATAGCCGCTTTTATCCTTAGAAAAGGACTGATCGCAGGCGGTATAATCGCAGCCCTTCTCATCGCTTCCGGACTGATGCTCCTTATTAAACCCAAGGTTTTAAATCATGACTCCAATCTTGTTATGCCTGCCATCATGCGCATCAACGGCCTTATCTTACTGGCAGGAGCGGGCTTCATAATCTATGCAATTATTAACCACGATAAGTATACTCAGACTCAGCTCTTTACCGGAGCCTTTCTGATCCTTTTCGGGATGGGAGCGGTAATCCTTCTGCTCCAGTCCATTGCTCAGTTCGTTGCACCTTCCAAGGTCTATACCGAAGAGGTTAACGCCACCTGCGTAGGCTATGCGAGATACCTTGAGAGTTCCAAAGGCCACCATTACACCATAATGACATCCCCGGTCTTCGAATATAACTATGAGGGTGAGAAATATCTGTCGACCTACGATACTTTTGTCTCAAAAAGAGACGGCACTATTCCCGTAGGATCAAGAGAGACGATCAAGATCTCACCTGACCATCCGAGCCATGTTCTCGGCTCATATAAGCCTCTGGGATTCATATTCTTAGGGTTTGGCATTATGTGCCTTGCTGTTGCAGGCATAGTTGGATTTATCTTTATATCAGGTCAGTCTGAGAGCAGCGAGCTCTCATTTACAGGGCCTGCTGAACCTGCTTATTCAAATTATATAGATGATGACCTGGTAACTGCTGCTTATGGAGATGACTGGTATATCGAGAAAGCTGTCTTAGAGCTGGTAGAGCAGATCCGGGTAGACGGCGAGACTTATGTTCATGTGGTAATAAATGACGAATTCAAGGATGTCTATACCGGCACTGACTTTGAGTACAGCACCGGAGATGAGGTATACGTAATATACGGAATGACCGAACAGGACGGCGAACTCATCAAGGATGCCTACACTGTCTCAACTACTGAAGATACTGGATACCGTGGAGCTCACGGAGCCTACGAGCCTTAAGGCTCGCGAGGTGGCTCCTCTCCTAATGTGATAGTTATATCATCAAGGGTATAGCTCATATAGTAGATGCCTACATATTCCTCGCCCTCGGGATCTCCATCGACGCCTGTAATGTAGATAACGCCGCCATCGCTGTTTACATCATACATTCTGTACTGGAAACAGGTCTGTCGCCTGCCATTCTCTTCGCTTGTATAGTTTCTGTAGTGATTGGTCTGAGGCTGACTCATATCTGTGTATCTGTCCAGATCATCTGAGACTGTATACTGGATCGTGCAGGCAGAGAGAAATTCCTCCACATCTTCTTCGGTAATATCATTCCTGTCTGTCACATCTTCAGCCATAAGGCCGTAGAGAGTCTCTGCATCTCTGGCTAATACAGCGGTCCCGAGGATCTTGCGGTTTACATCGAGGCGGTGGTTCTCCTTGTCGACCTTCTCGGCATAGATAATGAATGATCCTACTAAGATCCAGGGCGTAACCAGCATTATTATTCCGATCCAAAGCCCTGCCTTCAGAGTCTTCTTGCCCTTCCTCTTAGCGTTATATGCTCTTACCAGCGAGACGATTATCAATATTACCGCAATAAGAGAGAGCAGCGCCGCGATGCCGATTATTATAGATATAACTACTACATTAAGTAATACAACAAACATAACCTAAACCATCCCTGATCCTTGATAAGGTAATTTTAGATTAATTTGTTTACAGCTTCAATACTGCAATTGAAGCTGGAACATATATGTTCCCTGATCCTCTCATAAGATTCTTTAGGCTCGTATCCATAGCAGCCGGTAACACATCGGTATCCCCACAGGTATTCCGGAAGAGTATATACAGCAACAGCCCAGCCGTACTCCTCTCCCTTCTTATTAAGCCTGGGTCTAAAATCCCGGACAGTAAGGTACGAGGACATCTGCAGCTTGCTGATCGTGCTCTCGAATCCCCTCTGCCCGCCTTTTCCAAATCCGGCCAAGGTCTTTATCTCATTGGAATACAAAGATCTCTTATCCTCAGTTTCCCAGATCTCCCCGTCTTCCGGCCAGAACAGATCCATTACAAGCTTCTGGCGTCTGTCTGCCTTGCCGTCATCGTATCTGCTGTCAAAGTCATATCCGTCTCTTCTGTAATTAGCGAAATGAGGAAACCACTCTCTGGAGACAAAGCCGGCCTTATTCCCGAAGAACTTGCCGTAAGCTGCCTTGCCGGTCCTGGCGATAACGCCCCTCCACTCCCATGGATCTTTATCGGCATCGCCTCCCCACCAGGACGCGGGATCAGTCATGTTTTCTACGGAAAAACCGTCTATCTCATTTGCGAAAAGGGGCAGAAACCCCACCTGCTCAATATATTGAAGGAGACGATCAGCCGAATGGATGCAATCAGGACTTGCAGGGTCTATGCCCTGCATATACCATTCACCACCAATCACTTCCATAAAGGCCTCCAAACTATCTAACGAAAAAGGGTTGCCTCAAATGAGACAACCCTTTTGGCTCCCCGAACAGGACTCGAACCTGTGACATTTCGGTTAACAGCCGAACGCTCTACCGACTGAGCTATCGAGGAATAATAAATCCGGCAGCAACCGATCTTCCCAGGCCGTTACCAGCCAAGTATTGTAGGCACCAGCGAGCTTAACTTCTGTGTTCGGAATGGGAACAGGTGTGGCCTCGCCGTAATCACCACCGGAATGGTTGAGAGTCTTATACCCTCAAGACTACATAGAAAACTAAATAGAAGGAAAAGGAATTCAAACGTTTTGGATCAAAACAGAATCTTCTC
>DJYO01000005.1 GCA_002450155.1 Mageeibacillus sp. UBA6976
CCGTGGGTTTTCTCGCCCGCATGGGTTATAAAGGCAAGGAGCATCCCAACAGATCAGAGATGCTCCTTTGCATTAAGCTTATTACCTAAATATCTGAATATAAGAGATACGCTGAAAGCAAGCAGGGTTATCCCTATAAAGATGCAGATGCCGACAGGATATCCCCAGTTAAGGAACCCATAGAAATCATTGGTGTCAGGCCAGGGGCCTCCCACACCGTTTATGAGCAGATTTGCAAGATAGATGCTCCCGTAAAGAAGAGTCGGGACAAATGCGGGAACGCAGTAGATAAACGGCTGTTTCCTTCTGGGAGTAACGAGATACTCGCAGGCTGCTAGAACGGGCTCTATCAGATGGAATATAAGATTAGATCCCTTATAAAGGAGCACATGCCCGTATATGGGGCCCAGAAACAGTAAGATGACAAGGAACGTTACCATTACTCCTGCAAGTGAAGCAAGCTTCAATATATCCAGTGATCTGCTCTCACGTCTTACAAACAAAGAAACAAGCGCGATAATGCCGCAGAATATATTTGTAAGGACCGTATAGTATTTCAGATTCTCTATACCTGAAGCCGTAAGTCCGGTGGCAGAAGCGGCTTTGTTAGTCAGCATAATAAAAAGGCCTGTTGCCATCAGCAAAACAATAACAATATTTAGGATAAAAGATATTTTTCTCCTCATAATACCTGCTTACTCATATATCACTACCCGGGTATAATCATTGCCATTCATATCGACATATCCTCCGTCTTCTGTCATATATTGTTCTGCAATGGATCTGGGAACGCAGATGACAGAGCAGAAATCACAGACGGCGTCTCCCACCATCTCCGTCTCGTCAGGAGCATAATTATCAGGCGAAGGGATCATTTGGGCCATGCCGTCACTAAAGATTATCGCATCATAGAAAACCCTGTAACCTGTAGTTGATGTTTCAGATGAATCTATGAAAAAGACAAACTCATCATTAGCCAGGATCTCTTCATCGATCTGCTCTATCCCGGACGAGATCAGGCCTTCAAGTTCATAAACACCATTTGCAACATAACGTCCCTCAGTACAAAGACGTTCTGAGAATTCATACACCGGTAAGTCATCGCAGGTATAGATCGAACTGTAAATTGATCCATTTGCATGCTCAAGCTGCGGGCACACTTCGTCATCAATATAATCCAGAAGGCTTTTAGCTTCTCTTAATTCACCTTCATTGTCTCCGGTCTCCCTGATCACTATCATATCGCCTTCATCGTTAATAAGTACTCTTTCTACATGACTGCCTGCATCACAGGCTACTGAAACGCTGTCGAATACCATTTCAGGCTTGAGTCTGCTTGCAAGCTTATAGATCTGCTGCACCTGCTCTTCGCTTATAGTAGTCACCGGGTCAGTATAGCGCATTATAAGCTGGTCCAGATCTCCGGAATATCCGGAAACCGCATTATCGCAGTAATATGCGTACATATACTCGCTTGTGCTGCTGTCGTAGTGATAGACTTCTCCTTCGGTGGTAATAAACCATCTGTCATTAAGTGATCCCCAGGCCCCGTTATAAGTCTCTGAATAAAGGATCATGTCATGAGGGACCTCTTCCTCCCTGTCGCGTCTTCTTGATGAGCGGCCGCTAGAATCACTGCAGGACGTAATAACGCCTCCCAGGACTGATATAACAAGGACTATAGCAACAAAACTTCTAATATGATCTCTCATAGATAACCTCCTTGGTCTGTACCATATATACAGTTTCCCGGGTTCAATTGTTGCACCCTGATATATCCGCGCCTTCCAAAAACAGTCTTATCAGGAGCCTGATAAGTTCTTCTTCTGAAGACACTTCATAAGACGGAGGTATCTCATTTGCGGAAAGCTCTCTTCCGCGCCTGTTGATCCAGACTGATCTCCAGCCGGCATTTATTGCACCGGTGATATCGTGCTTATATGAGTCGCCTACCATATAGATATTCTCTCTTTGCTTCTCGCAAAGGATCTGCTCAGTAATGCGGAATATCTTGGTATCAGGCTTGGAGCAGCCAACATCACCTGCTACTATGACCTTGCTCCTGGGGATAAATCTCTCCATTCCCAGCCGATCGTATTTATCCCACTGATGCTCAGACGCACCTGCAGTAAGGATACCCATTTCAATATCAGAATCCCTGAGCCTGCTAAGGAGGTTTTCAAATCCAGGGGTAAGTTCTATCGAGCTTTGAAGAGCAGCATATCTTACTGCGGTCTTATTGCCGGCATCAGGGGGCACCTCTATGCCAAGTTCCCTGAATGTCCTGTCAAACCGCCAGCTGTTAGATTCTATGGTAGAAATAAGTCCCTTCTCCAGCTGCTCTGTATTTAGATCGGATATAGCATAAAAAGTATCTACAAATGACGGTACCTTCCTCATGTCCTGCCCGGATATCTCTGAGGCAGCCCTGATAAACAGATCCTGCCTGCTGTACAAAGTATCGTCTATATCAAATACTATGGCGCTCATATCAGTTTACGCAGGAATATCCTACGGGATACATATATTCGCCTCTTTCTATCCCTTCAACGCTTTCATAATAAGGCATAGGGAGAGTGCCGGTATATTCTGCTTCTCCAGACAGGAGTGCTGCAATGGCAGTCCCGCCTGTGCTTCCCGGCAGATAGCACATAAGTATCGAATCCCAGTCCTGCATATAATCTGTGATTATTACATTTCTGCCCGCAACGATCAGTGTGATCGTGGGAATATCGGATGCTGCGGCAAGACTGATATCTGCCTCGGCATCAAGTCCCAAGGCTCCTGTAACAGAGAGGTCTTCTGTATCACCGGTCCATTCGGCATAAGGATACTCGCCTACGGCAAGAACGATGTAATCGCAGTTCATAAGCTGATCCCTGTCTGTTACTATCGTCCAGTTATGTGCATCGGCCTGCTCTTCAAGTCCCTCTAATATCGTGGTGCATCCCGGTACAAAATCATTTCCTCCGATATCTGAATCAGCCATTCCGGTCCATGTATATGTCCAGCCGCCGCACATAACACCTGTATCGTCAGCTGCAGGGCCAAGAACAAATATACTGGAACCGTCCGGTATAACAAGTCCTGCCTCGTCCTTAAGAGGTACTATAGACTCCTCTGCAAGCCTTAATGCCAGATCGTAGGTGCTCTCCTCCAATTCTACAGGTTCCACATTATCCAGATACGGATCTTCGAAAAGACCTGCATACATCTTAAGCTGAATTATCCTGGTAACAGCCTCGTCTATACGCTCCATAGAAATCCTGCCGTCATTTGCCGCTTCTATGATTATGTCAACGCATTCCTGATAAGCATAAGGCTCCATCAGCATATCGCACCCGGCATTTATACAGGTAATTACCTGCTCCTCAAGACTGTCTCCGGGTATGTTATGGATTGATTCCCAATCGCTTAATATAACACCTTCAAAACCCAGATCATCTCTAAGCCTGCTTATGAGCTCCGCATTCGCATGCATCTTGACGCCGTTTACCGATGAGTGTGAGAGCATAATAGACTGGGCTCCTGCATCTATCTGGGCCTGATATATAGCAAGATTAGCCTCGATCTCTTCAGGCGTCATGGGAGAGTCTCCCCTGTCTATCAGCCTGTCACCTTCACCTGTCCCGTATTGAACATATCCTTCACCCAGAAAATGCTTAGGGCAAGCTACTACACCGGCTTCCACAAGGCCTTCTGTATAGGCCTGCGCAAGCTCTGATACTATCTCCGGTTCAGAGGAGTAGGACTCATATGTCCTGCCCCACCTCGGATCTTTTGCAACTGCAACACAGGGAGCAAAATTCCAGAGCATATTTGTGCGCAGGATATCTCCTCCTACAGCAAGTCCCATAAGTCTGGCACCCTCGGTATCTCTTGTAGCTCCGATATTGATATTGTGAGGGAATATAACGGTGTCTGAAGCAAAGTTTACTCCGTGTACCGCATCCTGACCGTAGATATAAGGTATGCCGGCTTCAGAAGAAAGTGCCCCCTCCTGCAGTTCATCGATGACACTATCCCATTCTGAAGTAGAGAACGGATCATCGTAATGAGAGAGGACCGATCCATAGTCATGGTCTCTCATATCTTCAGGGTCAACCTCGGTTAAGTTAGGCTGTACCATTTGATATGCCTTCTGCTCCAATGTAAGAGAAGCGGTGATCTCCTCAGCCGTCATCCCTTCGAACCTGGTAAGATCTATCTCATGATCAGATCCGGCTGTCTCTTGTGTTATCTCACTTGCTGCCGGAATGGAAGCTGCAGACTCCTCTGTCACAGGTGTCTCTTCAGTAGCCGAAGCTGATTCCAATGCCTTCTGTAATTCATCACAGGCGGTAAGTGAAAGCAGCATTGAAGCTGACAATATAAGTGCTGTTAACCTTCGAATCATTATGATATCCCCCCAATGTTATTAATTCAGACTTTTCTTTCTAGTGATAAAAGCTCCTATCAAATCTGCAGCCCTTATGACGGCTATAGCACAGAATATATGCCATAGTGTATATGATGCTCCCGTATAAAAGATCGGGTTTCCTCCAACTTCCTCGATCAAGTAGAAATTCATGGCAACAATTATATTATTGACCCATAAAGCCAGCAGAAGACCTAATTGAAGTATCCACAGACCCAATGTATGCTTTTCCTTATTTCTTATCCTTATGATACAAGCGCCAAGATCGACAAAAAACACTGTAATTGCAAGGACCAGAACCGGTATCGCTAATAATCTGTATGCTCTGCTGACAAACTCAATATATACAAGCCGGTCTTCAACATAAGGATGAGTGTAATAAGCCGTACCATTCAGTCCTCTGTCGGTTATGTCATCTCTCAATTGCGGCAATGAGACTCCATCCTGATTTATGACCTTAATGAACGGATAAACAGCTCCTCCAGTATTATCTACTACATACGGGATCTCTCCACTTCTTGAATATGTAAGGACCTGCCAAACACCCTTACTAAGAGAGTAGTGTATAATCTCACCTATCTCATCGCCTGAAAGCGGAGGCGACATGGAAGATATGATAATCCTCTCTCTTTTAGGTAATGAACCATTATCGAAAGCAGTTTTCAGCTCTGTATCTATCTGTCTAAAAAAAGCATCTGTTTTAACGGCATCGCCATTGTATATTCCGGCTTTTGAAGCAGCCCAGCGAATATACCAAGCATAGTATTCTCTTCCAATCTCACCATTGTCATATAAGCTCTCTACACCATTTAATTCATCTTCAAAAAACGGTTTGATCTCATTGAGTGTAGGACTTGAATCGAAAGCCATATCAAAGGCTTCCCTGGTAACATAAACAGAGCTGTCATCCACCTCGGAATCAATCAGCATAAGATCCGTGCACACATCTTCAAAAGCTGTATCCGTAAAATCCGTTATCGTGTACAACCCATAGTATTTTTTGTTTATAGAGCATACAAGTTGAACTGATAAGAACAATACAACAAATGGGATTGCTAGACAAAGGCTCTTTTTAACCCTGCTCCCGTATCTATCTTTGCATGTGAACAGTTTTACAATGATAACTATTGTAGCTCCGACTGCAAACAGATCAAGAAAGACAAAATCCTGTCTTATCAAATATGCCAAAGAAACAAAAACAGAAGATGACAGTATCCAGGGAATCAAACTCTTGATCCCGTTATTGCACTCCACATACAAAGCAATATAAGAAGATACTATAAGAAGCGTTAATGCGGGTCCGACCGAGACATTATAAATACGCCCTCCGACTTCAGAAAAAAGTACCGGCGAGAACAGCACGATACAGAAGACTATGTATCGTATCCATCTGGATGTTACGAGTTTCCTAATGACAAATAAAAAGATCAATGAGGCAACTATATACAACACCCCATAAGCAAACGAATACGGTAATCTGAGATAATCAAACAAAGCAAGTAATAAGGAGTATCCCGGTGGTTTCTCAAGAACATGTCGATCGTATACTCCAAGCCATGAACCATTCCTGATACTTGCAGCAAGATTTACCATATCCAGATCATCTTCTACATTATTTGCGAATAAAGAAAGTGGCAGTTGTATCTGCAACATTAAACGGAATATGCAAGTGCATATAACAGCAGAATAATATAGTTTGTCTTTTGATTCATTCTTCACTTAATAACTAGACCTGTTATTCTTTTATAATGCTTCAAAATTAGTATATCACCATCATATTATACGGAAAAGAATCTATAACAAAAAGGGCGCAGCCTCTAAAAGCTGCGCCCCGGATATCCTATCTAAAATTAGGATTAATATTATCCTCTCTCGTCTAAGACTGTCTGGACTCTGTCCTGAATGATGTTGACAACTTCGTCCAGATCCTTCTGACCTGAGAAGTAAGAAGGCATCTCTTCTACGAGGATCGCTGAGATAGCAGCATCACCTGTAACACAGTAACTTACTGAGTTGCAGATATCTGCATATCTTTCTGCATCAGACTCGTCAAATTTGTACTCGCTCATGCCCCAGTAAGCACCTTCAGTGCTGTTTGAAATATCGATAATGGCTTCAGTCGTTGTATTGAATGCGGCTCTGTTTATCGGGTTCTCACCAGTACGCGCGATTTTGTTCTGGCAGTCCTCTGATAAGAGAGTGGAAACGAAATCCCAGCATGCATCGACATCGACAGCCTGAGCAGAGATCGCAACAGAACTGATCGCTGTAAATCCGGGACCTCTGCCGTCAACAGAAGGACCACCGTAAACACCGGTACCGCCACCTGTGATCGATGTTATGTTCTGGTAGTAGCTGTAAGCGGAATAGAGAGAAGTATCCTGAGCATTCATCTCTTCCGGCGACATACTTGGTTCCTCGTCCCATGAGGCAGCATGATCATGAACATTATCCTTGCAGTATTCTGCGATAGCCCTGAAATCTTCAGATGTGAAATCAGCCTTGCCGTCCTTGATGAAGGTGTCATACATTGTATTGAACAATGTAACGAAGTAGTATGCCTGGCCTGCGGTTCTCGGATCGGTTCCATTACAGTAATCCTTAACGAAATCAGTATACTCATCAAGAGTATATCCGACACCGGACGCTCCGGGATCACCTGCTGTCTGGATGCCGTTTACGGCAAAGGACAGAGGTACCTGATAGATCGCATCTCCTACATAGGAAGCATCGATGATATTCTTGAAGTAATCAGCATCATTGATCATTGTGATCTTGTCAGAAAGATCTACAAGATACTCAGGATTATTAAGCTGTCCTAAAGATGATGCATTGAGGATGATATCAGGACCGTCACCGTTCATGATATCAATGGAAAGCTGATCAGACAGTTCTGCCTCAAGGCTTATCTGGATATTCTGGTAATCATCCTCGGAATTGATATTGCTCCAATCAATGTTTTCTGTCTGCTCGTCCAGATTATATCTTGAAGAGAACTCAATGAAGTAATCATTGTCTGCATTATTGTAATCAGAGATCATATCGTAGATAAAGCTCTCTGCATAACTGCCGTAAGCATAGAGCTCTAATATCGTCTTGCCGGCGTTAGGATTCTTGTCAGCCTTGTGGAGCTTGATCACATAGTTCAAACTGTTAGATGTCATATCATAAACAGAGCTTGCATAGACAGAGCTTGACAATGTAATATCATCACCCTCGACAGAGATGATCCTTGTGTCATATGAGAATAAGCTTCTGCTGACACCACAGTATCCATAGTCGAGAATCTTCTCGAATTCGCCTGTAGAAATATCAATGGAATAGATACCATTCTGCTTTGAGCAATAAAGTGAACCATCTTCTGCAACATAGAGATTCCCGAAATCGCCACTATTTGCCCAATCATAAGTGCCGCTGTCATCAATAATTATCTCAAGAGCATTTGCATCAAGAAGATATGAATTCTCAAGGTTATCACCACTGCATATGAACAGATACTTGTCATCACCAAGAGGCAAGATATTTGAGATGTCGTAGATCTCCTCATCTGTTTCGATCGGGAGAACAACTTCCTCGCCATCTGCCTTGATGACATGGATCTTATAGAAAGCCTTATCCCCATAGCCGTAATATGTCTCGATCGTATCACCGTTGAAATGAACTGATCTCTCAAGTGTGAGATCGCCTGATAGTTCATCCTGGATGCTCTCATCAGGCTCATAATCTGATTTGATCAGTTCGCCGGTCTCGATATCGATCTCAACAGGACTAGAAGTAACTTCATAAGTCTTGGAATCGAATTCCTGAAGCACACCGGTTATCTTGTCTCCTGAAACACTTAAAGTATCAAGGCTAGTGTTTTCATCCATATAGTCATTCAGATCGATGGTCTTCGATACCTCAAGACTTGACAGATCTACGCATACAAGCTTGTTTTCAACGTACTGGCTATAGTCATCATGCTCCCAGTCGAAGTCATCCGGTATCTTATGCTGAGCATAGAGCAGGAGCACATAATAATCTCCGCATACACCTATAGGATCCATGTTGGAATAATCAAGATCACTCGTGTCTTCGATTACACTGGATGTATCCAGCTTGGTGCTCTCGGCGCTATACCAAACGTCATTCTCGCTGATTGTCTGACCTCTTCTGGTCTCACCATCTGCAGTAGCCTGTTCGCCGTTACCCTTGGAACAGGCGGCCATGCCGAAGACCATAACGCCTGCGAGGAAAGCACAGGTCACCTTCTTTAATAGATTTTTGCTTCTCATACCTTATCCTCCAAATAAAAAGCTAATATAAGAATACAAATAAAATTTGTCATCTTTATAAACAAACAGGGGTAAATTAGTGGCAAATACCCCTGTCTGTCTTAAGATCTTTTTATCTCAGGACTGCCTGTTGTAGTTGATCAGGCATCCGTCAAGGATTATCTTACGTTCTCTGTCCGTAAGATCTCCAAGAGTCATGGTAAACTCCCTGACCTCATCTCCCGAGATGGCATATGCCCTGATGGCTTCAGCCTTGCTCTCAACCTCATTCCTGATACCCGGCAGGTAAACATAATCCAGGTTTGCAAAGGGGAGATCGCCCTGCTCTATTATGAGAGGGAGCATACCCCAGTTAATGAGGTTTGAACGGTATCTCTTGGTCGCATATTCGTTGGCGATGTTAGCCCATCCGCCAAGTACCTTCTGGCAGGATGCCGCCTGTTCTCTTGCAGATCCGTCACCGGGCTTTACGGCAAAGATGGTAGAACCGAAACCTATAACATCTGTATTAGGCTCGCCGAAATCTGCGACAGCCTTTGCCTTATGGATTATCTCCTTAAGACCGTCTACCGCATGACAGGGGTGGTCTCCGTTTACAAGTGCAGTCTCAGCCTTCTGGATAGCCTTGGCACGGCCGACATATTCAGGATCCTTACGTGACAATGTAAATTCTGCAAGGCCCTGGGGATTTGATCTGTAGGAAGATGTCTCACCTGAAGGGATAAGCTCATCTGTTGTAGTAACGGGATCGTGGATCTCAGATACGACCTGAAGGAGAAGGTTCTCCGGGAGCTTCTCCATCTTGGGCCAGTCCTTGATATTAGGTCCGAACTGCAATTCGCAGTCGGGATCTGCTATTCCCTTGGAATCAAATACACGGTTAGCATAAATTGTACTGTCAAAATGATATAGATGCTCTCTATACTCACCGTCGAACTCAGTTGCGGGAGTAAGGAAGCCCTTATTGGCAGCTGTTGCGGCAATGGATCTTGCATCCATGAGAGCAACAGAGCTGATCTGGCCATTCTGTACCTTGGAGCCTTCTCTGTTAGGGAAGTTACGGGTTGAATGACGGATGGAGAATGCGTTATTAGCAGGTGTATCTCCGGCACCGAAGCAAGGTCCGCAGAATGCAGTCTTAAGGATAGTACCTGTCTCAAGGAGCTCAGCTGCAACACCGTTCCTGACAAGCTCCATATAGATTGGTGTTGAAGCAGGATAAACAGACATCGTGAATTTGTCTGCTCCTATGAACCTGCCCTTCATGATGTCTGCTGCAGCGCAGATATTCTCATATCCGCCGCCTGCGCATCCTGCGATAATGCCCTGATCTACAAGGAGCTTACCGTCTACGATCTTGTCTGTCAGAGAGTATTCGATCTTATCGCCGAAGGATACCTTGGCCCTCTCCTCTGTCTCATGTAGCATCTGCTCAAGATTGGCATTTACAAAATCGATCTCATAAGCGATCGACGGGTGGAAAGGCATTGCAATCATTGGTCTTATTGTAGAAAGATCGACCTTAACAACACCATCGTAATATGCTATTTCAGCAGGAGCGAGCTTTTTGTAGTCGCCCTTACGTCCGTGGATTTCAAAGAACTCTTCTGTCTTCTCATCTGTCTGCCAGATGGATGACAGACATGTGGTCTCAGTTGTCATAACATCTACGCCGATCCTGAAATCCTCAGAGAGGGAAGCAACACCGGGGCCTACGAACTCCATTACCTTGTTCTTGACATAACCGGACTTGAAGACCTCTCCGATGATCGCGAGAGCTACGTCCTGGGGACCTACGCCCTTAACGGGCTCGCCTGTAAGGTAGATGGCAACAACATCAGGCATCTTGATATCATATGTCTGGCCAAGGAGCTGCTTAACAAGCTCCGGTCCACCCTCACCCATTGCCATGGTACCTAATGCACCGTATCTTGTGTGGGAATCTGAACCGAGGATCATTCCGCCACATGTGGCGAGCATCTCACGTGCAAACTGATGGATGACTGCCTGATGAGGAGGTACATACATACCACCGTACTTCTTGGCAGCAGTAAGACCGAACATGTGGTCATCCTCATTGATCGTGCCTCCTACTGCACAAAGTGAATTGTGGCAGTTGGTAAGGATATAGGGAATCGGGAATTTCTCAAGTCCGGATGCCCTTGCAGTCTGGATGATGCCGACATATGTAATATCATGGGAAGTAAGCTTGTCGAACTTGATCTGGAGCTTATCCATATTGTCAGATGTATTGTGGTCCTTAAGGATTCCGTATGCGATAGTACCCTGCTTAGCCGCAGCCTTATCCGCCTGGATGCCTGTCATAGCCTTGATCTGCTCTGATGCACCCGCTGAATCTTCGATCAGCTCAGCCCCCTTAACGAGCCAAGCACCTGATGCTGTAGTAGAAATCATAATCTGGTCCTCTTCTTGTAAAATTTGCTTTCTAATTATACATTTAGAGCGCCTTATAAACAATAATTAATCAATTAAGGTATAATATCTGCATGGTTATGTTCTATTTTCTTTGCACGATAATATCGATGCTCCTGAGCATCGTTTATCTTATAAGATGGAACCGCAGATATAACAGTTTTATATCTGTTATGTTCGTGGTTATCCCCGTATCCAATATGGGACATCTCATCGAGAGTGTGGCAGGCAATCTGGATATAGCATTGGTGGGTTACAAATTATCCTATCTTGGAGGATGTTTCTGCACCCTGGCGATCTTTCTGTCGATCCTTACCCTCTGCAAATTCCATATTCCGAAATATCTTCCTGCCATCACCTCTATAATATCGATCGCACAGTATGCACTTGTTCTTACTGCGGGATACACAGACCATTTCCTGAAGAGAGTTGAGCTTGCTCCTGACGGAACACTATTAAGAGAATATGCATGGGGGCACAGCCTCTTTCAGGGATATGTAATATTGATATATGTATGCTGTTTTATCGCGATCATACTGGCCTTCAGGCGTTATCAGACTGTATCACGCAAGACTGTCGGTCTTTTGCTCCTTCTGATGACGATATCCATGGCAGCTTACTTCATCTGGAAGCCTCTTATCAAGGGGCCTGAGATCACCCCGGTAACCTATATCTTCGCCCAGCTCATATTCCTTCTTATCGTTGACAGGATCTCCCTGTACAACGTAGATGAGAAAGTAATAGATGTGGTAATGAACAGAGGGCAGATCGGTGTCATATCCTTCGATAATAACGGCAACTATCTGGGGAGCAATGCAGCGGCTAAGAGCTTTTTCCCTGAGCTTAATACCCTGGTAATAGACAAACCCCTGCCGAGAGCGCATCTTTCTTTCAAGAAATTCATCGACTGGCAGCAGTCCGTAAAGGCGAGCGAGCATGTTGTAACAGATCTTTACGACAAGAAGGATTCCATCTACAGCATCGCAGGGGACAAGATCCGCGAGGGGCTCAGAACAAGAGGCGTAAGCTTTATGGTAACTGATGTTACCGATGAGCAGAAATATAAGCGCATCATCGAGAATTACAACAAGACTCTTGAAGAAGAAGTTGAAAGCAAGACCAAAGACCTCGTGGAGATGCACGATAAGTTCGTTCTCGGCATGGCAGATATGGTGGAGAACCGTGATGCCAATACAGGTGGCCACATTAAGAGGACCAGCAGCATCATAAGATACCTTGCTGAGTATTTAAGACAGGATCCTGAGTTCAATCTGTCTGACAGATTCTGCGAAGCACTTATCAAGGCTGCTCCTATGCACGATATAGGCAAGGTCGCAGTTGATGACAGGGTCTTAAGAAAACCCGGCAGATTCACTGATGAAGAATTTGAGAAGATGAAGACCCATTCAGCAAAGGGTGCTGAGATCTTAAACAAGCTTCTGGCTGAGCTGGGTGATGATTACTTTAAGGAAATAGCTGTTAATGTGGCTCATTACCACCACGAGAGAGTTGACGGATCCGGCTATCCTGAGGGCCTCAAAGGAGATGAGATCCCCCTTGAGGCACGTATCATGGCGATAGCTGATGTTTATGATGCTCTTGTAAGTAAGCGCTGTTATAAGGATGCACTTTCTTTTGAGAAGGCAGATTCCATTATGCGCGAAGGCATGGGTTCACAGTTCGATAAGCGCCTGGAGAAGTGCTATCTTGCCGTCAGGCCCAAATTTGAAGCCTACTACAAAAGCCTTGATCAATAATTGATAACGTCTGTCAGATAAGCTACAGAACCTGTTGCCAATACGATCGCTAAGATAACTGCAAAAAAGACTACAACCAGGATCAAGTAGCAGAACTTGGATCTCGCAAAGTTCTTAAGATTTACATTTGTTGCACCGCCGAATGCAAATACGAGAAGAACGATAAATCCGATAACAGGAATAGAGAACAATATCTCATAACCGAAATATCCCCACATGGAGATGGGCTTGAACTTCTCAGGAATATTATCATTGTTCGACATAACTATACCTCCTATATCTTGTGGACATTACTTGGATATTATTATAACAAACACTTTGTTGTACTGCTCACCAAGGCTATACCTGTTGATATCAGGCCTTTGCACCAGTTTGACCTTAAACCCGTGCAGATCGCATATCTTTTTTGTTATGGACAAGCCGAGACCTGTGCCCCCTCCTGAATTTCTCGATTTATCGCCCATTACAAAAGGACTGAACAGGGTATCTGCAACTGAATCATCGATCCTTAAGCCGCTGTCAGCGATGTAGATCCTGATGTCCTCATATTCGTCTCTCAGGAAAACGCCGATCTTTGTACCTTTGGCATTATGCTTAACCGCATTTACTATGAGATTTGTTATGGCCCTCGTAAGCTGCAATCTGTCAGCATCTATAAAGAACGGTTCTTCAGGGATGTTGATATCGATCTCATCTCCCGCATCCTCTATATCTGTATAGGAACCGGCACAGATTTCCCTTAACAGTTCGGCAAGATCCAGTCTCTTCTTGACGAGCGTAAAACCTTCGCTGTCTAATTTAACGTAGTCGAAGAGAAGATTTACGATCTCGTTCATCCTCTCCGTTTTGCTCTTTATCGAGCTCAGATACTCAGACTGATCTTCTTTTTTCACCACACCGTCGTTAAGCGCCTGGGCATAGCCTGATACAGTGGTCATTGGCGTCTTAAGATCGTGAACGATATCAGAGATCATGAGATATCTTGATTTCTCCGCATCTCTTCTCTCCCTATCGATATCAGCTTCAAGCTCTCTCATCTTGCTGAGCACCATTCCCGAATAAGCTATTGCTCCGATAACATAAGGTATGATCGCCATGATCAATATAAGGAGCAGGAACAGTATCATCATCAGCAGGATCTTGACCTCATCTCCGTCTTTGACAATATTATTGGCAACAAACTGTGCTGATGCCCACGAAGAAAAAACTTCACTAGTGCCCTTCATCGTGGGGAAGAGGAACGAAACAACCTTAGAAAGCAAAACCAGAAGCAGGAGCAATATGGCGATCAGAACGCGGCCTAGACTCAGTTCGCTCACAGCATCAGGGTTTGGTGCAAAGAATGATGCCGCCATCGGTAGCGCTACCCTGTTGATAAAGAGAAACACAAAATACTCTATAACAGCAACTATCGTAATCGTTGCTATAAACCTTGATACTAATAATCTGCGAAGTCTTGACTGATCCATCACTTAATATCCAATCTGTATCCCAGACCTCTTACCGTCTTGATATATCTCGAAGGATCGTTATCCAGTTTGGTCCGAAGCTTACTTATCGCGACCATGATGTTGTTATCAGAAGCAAAGAAATCGTCTCCCCAGGCATGTTCATAGATCTGCTGCTTGGTAAAGACCTTGCCGGGATATCTCATAAACAATTCCATCATCTTATACTCTACAGATGTAAGGTCTATCACTTCTCCTGATCTTTCTAGAATGCACTTATCAAGATCCAGTTCGAGATCCGACGCCTTGAGCACTTCACCTGAGGTCTTTGTCTGGCCGGCTCCGAGATCATAGAATCTGCGCATGAACGCCTTGACTCTTGCTGCAACCTCCAGAGGATTGAAGGGTTTGCTGATATAATCATCAGCCCCCAGGTTAAGTCCCAGGATCTTCTCGCTGTCTGCAGTCCTTGCAGATATTATCATGACCGGTATATTGCTCTCCTGTCTGAGTTTCTTAAGCACTGTAAGTCCGTCCATACCCGGCATCATTAAGTCCAGCAGGCACATGTCAGGCTTGTCGCTTGCAAGAAGCTCCAATACCTCAGTCCCTGAAGCGGCCTCGATAACCTTAAAGCCTTCGTTCTCTATATACAGCCGGAGGAGATTCCTGATCTCTTTCTCATCATCTGCTATCAATATCTTTTGTTCCATATATCCGCACCACACTTTTTCTTAACAGGATAGCCGGCAAGCATCACTTGCCGGCTATCCCTACTATACCATATCCCTTATCCCGTTATCCTATCCCCAGTAGATTTGCGGTCATTTTAAGCAGCCTCGGGAGTGTTGCCATACTTGATTGCCTCGTAAAGAGCTGCGCCTGTAGAAAGCTTGTAAGGTTCTACATAGAAGATATCAAGGATTCCACATGAAAGGATTGAGAGAATGTCCCAACCGATGAATGAGAGGTCAAGAACGAATGTCTTCCACTTGTTACCCTTCATGAGTCTGGCGCTCTCCTTGAGTGCTTCCTTCCAAGTGAGCTCAGGATTATCAGATACGATATAAGGAACGAGTCTGTATTCATAAGACTTGATGATACCCGGGATCACAAAGAGCAGGGACCAGAGTGAGATGAAGAGTGAGCTGAAGAAACCGGCCTTGACAGAATTCATGTAATTCTTATCAAAGGAATGTGTAACTGCTGACAAGCTGCAAGGCTCATCAAGATTACGTCTGAAGAAGTATCTTACGCCGTATTCTATAGGCTTGATCAGGAAAGCTTCGATCACAAGTCCGAAGGCTGAGATTATAAGGCAAGCCAGAATGACAATTATCGTCATCACTACGAGAAAAGCAACTCCTGCTGCAACAAAACCACCTGTCGGAACCTCGTTGCCATTCTCATCTGTTATCCTGATCGTACCATCTTCTACAGATTCGATGTCGACATCAACGTTGATCTCATCATCTCTATCCTCTGATGAAGTTGTATATTCGTTTTGTGCTGCCAGATTGGAATACGCACTTCCTATCCCGGTACCGAATCCGCTGAATCCGCCTGATGCTCCTCCTACAAAGATCGCGAAGATCAAGGCACAGAGCACACACTTCCAATAATTTGCCGAGAATGCTTTCTTAGCTTTCTCTTTAATACTTTTTCTATTCCACATATTTTCCTCCCTCGCGCGTCTTGCGCTTTTGTTTGATGGCATTATAGTACAGCCCCAACCTTAACCTGCAACCCTTAAAACCTTAACTTAACCTTAACTGAAAAGGACGCCCCTTAAGGCGTCCTCCGGTTATAGTACTATTCTTAATATCAGCCCTGGATCGTGCTTTCTATAAAGTCTGCGATCTCCCTGATATCCGGATCTGTGGTCCCCTCACAGTTCTTTAAAAACAGTTTCTTTATCTCCATAAAGTTTCCCAAATGCTCAAGACCTACTATCGGCATTGACTTGGCATTCTGGGTAGCTTTGACAGTCTCTGCTATGCCCCTTAGGATCTTGGGATCAAGCTTATCTTCAGAACTTAAGAGTTCATATGCACCTGACTTGGTAAAGATATCAAGCGCGGAATACTCCGGCATTACATCATTATCCCATCCTTCCTCAAGGAGCCACTTCTTTATCTCACTAGAAGGGTTATCGCTCAGGAAATGGATCCCGTGGATCCTGCCCCATCCTCTTACGCTTTTGACAAGATCGAATATGGATTCGTCTGCATCACTCCACTTGCGCATATTGAACACACTGAACAGGCTGAACTCATCAGACATACCGATTATGTTCACAAGAGCCTTAACATCCTCGTCATCGTCAACATCGTAGATCTCCAGGATCGACAGACCTAATTTGACAAGTTCGATCTCCGGGCTTCCGATAATAAGGTCAAGCGCATAGCCATACAGCTTATTTGCATTTATCTGGTCCTGATTATCGTAGATGATATCCTGCAATGCATCTATCAGAGTAAGGGTAGGCTTATTTATAGCCATATACATCTCACTTGCCTTCTCATAATTGCCGGTCGAAGCTTTCTTGATAACGGCAAGGAGTGCATCCTTAGTCTTACCGTCAGGTTCCGTTATCTCCATATGATATGACATTATCCCGTCCTGGGCTCCATCAGCAAAATTGTCGTGCCTTATCCTGAATCCGTCTTTAAGCTTATCGTCTTCTATATTGGCGCTTATCAGGCTGTATATACTCTTTTGTGCCATCTGATATTCCCCCTGTAAATATATACACGGATTATAAACATAAACACCTTATTCCCGCAAATCCTTATTCTTCTTTGGTGTAACATTGTTAATCAAAAAAAAGCGCCTCTATCCCGTAAAGGGTGAAGGCGCCCGGTCTGTTATTGAACTCATGATCAAAGGATTACTAAAAAAACATGTCGTCCTACTGACTTACTTTCACGCTAACAAATTGGAATAATCGATAATCATAAACACTAAACTTCTACTGACTAAGGATTGCACATCTGTTTTGGTTCTCAAACAGACCTATAGTAAGGCCCAATATCCCTTATACAGGGATATCAAGCTCTACTGTGCTGTTTACAAGGTCCAGCGCAAGCTGAGCCTTGGCAAGTTCATCGGATACTGCATCCAGGTCACGCTTTACAGTATCGATGTCGTAGTTTGCTATCGTGTAGTCAACTACGCCCTGCTCGTAGAAAGCTCTGCCGCCGGCTCTCTCCCTGGGGAGCCTTGAAGTCATTCTGACAAGCTTCGCCTTCTTATCCGTGAGGTACGGGATGTACATAAGGAGTGAATCTATTGTCATCCCCATCTCAGGAACGACAGTAGTGGTATTGAATATATTAAGGGCGTGGCGCACGGCTCTTATCTTGCCCTCGACCTCATCGATCCTGCCCTTAGTCATCTCATAGTCGTAAGCAGGCCTTACGGCATCAATGTCTTCTGCCGAAGTTGCATTGAATACAGATGCCTTGTTCTCATCTCTTATGAGTGCATCCCTCTCTTCCTTAAGTGTCTTAAGATACTTTGCTGCCTTTGCTGATGTCATCTTCATAATGATTCTCCTTAATTCGTTAATACTAATTGTCTGCTTTGAAGTTATATATCGGTTTGATTATCTTTATAACATCACATGTTGGTTTGATTGTTTCCATTATCTCTTCGATCCCTTTGTAGACCATAGGACTCTCATCTATAGTCTCTTCCTTAACAGATGTTGAGTAGATCCCTGCTTCATCCATCATCTTCTTAAAGTCTTCAAACTTTAACTGCTCTTTGGCCTGTGATCTGGAGAGTATCCTGCCGGAGCCGTGAGGTGCAGAGCAGTTCCAGTCCTCATTGCCCTTGCCTATGCAGATGAGCGATCCGTCTCTCATATTGATGGGCACAAGTATCTTCTCGCCTTTTGCTGCAGATACCGCCCCCTTCCTTATGATCTTACAGTCAACGTCTATGTAGTTATGCACAGTCGTAAACTCATCTTCCGGTTCAAATCCGTACTTCTCTATAAGGATCTTCGCCATAAGCTTTCTGTTAAGATCTGCAAACTCCTGGCAGATCCTCATATCGTCCAGGTAATCCTGAACATACTCTCCCGTAAGATAGCAAAGATCTTTTGGGATCAGGCTTGTCTTTGTCTTAAACTCCCTCCTCATCTGCTTTATGACAGCTTCTATCTCATTTCTCTTGCCTAAAGCCTTGTACTCATCTATTACTCTTCTTTCTTCCTGCCAGAATTCATCCCATCCTAACTGGAGCTTGTGAGCAATATCCTGATAGTAACCAGCTACCTGAAGGCCGAGATTCCTGCTGCCGGAGTGTATTACAAGGTATACATATCCCTCCTCATCCCTGTCTAACTCGATGAAGTGATTCCCTCCTCCGAGTGTTCCGAGAGATCTTATGAGCCTCTTGGTATCCCTGAGTCCCCTGTAACACTTAAGCTCCGTTACTCTGGGATATTTTGTTATCCTGCCTTCATGTACCTTCCTGCCAAATGGTATAAATTCTCTTACGATAGAATCGAATCTGTCGAAGTCTATATCCACCTTGCCGAGTTTTACGGTATGCATGCCGCACCCTATATCAACTCCTACTACATTAGGTATGACCTTGTCCTTAAAGTCTGCCGTAAAACCTATAACGCAGCCTTTACCCGCGTGACAGTCCGGCATTATCCTGATCTTGGAGCCTGCAAAGCACTCCATATCAAGAAGCTGTTTGATCTGCTCTATGCAGGACTCATCTATAGTCTCCGCATATACAACGGCTGAATTGTTCTTACCTTCTATAACCTGCATATCAAATCTCCTTTGCTGTGGTCTATGCCGGTATAGTACTCTCAAAAACAGGAACAATATAGGAACGGGTGCAAATTATTTTTGTTCCTATTTATCGTTTACTTTCCCAGATATATCCTCTAAAATAAAGCATTATTTAAAGAGTTGTTGTTCCTATTAAACGAACAAAGGAGTGGAAGAACATGTCTTTATTCAGGGATATCAATACAGAGAGCAAGATAAGGCTCACTGTCACAAGCTTTGCCATGGGACGTTTATCAGACGATTCCATAATGCTCGGCTTAAAGAGGGCCTTCCAGATAAATTCGATAATCGAAGGCTTTAGCCCTATAGCCGGCTCATCGGTTTCATTAAGGCTCGAAGAACAAAAACAAAGCTATATTAAGACACTGGGAGATAACAGTCCGGATATCGTAGAAAAACTTACAAGTGCATCTGCCCTGGAATTAAGAAGCAAAGTACCGGTATATGCTGATACCCCCGAGTCTTTCCTTGTAAGGCTTAATAACTCCAACCTGTTCCTTCTTACCGAAGATAAGACATCAAGAGAGGACAGATACTACAAGAGTATCAAGGAATATGTGGAGGCATTAGTCGAGGAATTTGTAAGACTTCCCTTTGTTAAACGCGAGAAGATATATCTGCATAAGAACTGCGATCTTCTGGAAGAAGCATTGAAGAACGGATACAGCGTATACATCTCCCACAGCAACGGCTATAAATACCTGATGAGGATCCATTCAATAACTACGGATGCATTATCCAATTACAATTACTGCATCGGAATCACAAGCGATAACAAGTCCGGCAAAGACAGGATCTATGCCCTTAGGCTGTCCAGGATCACAAATGTTGTTATAAGGAAAAATATACCGGGAGCATTGACTTCCAGGGAGAAAAAACTGACAGACCGGGAGATAGACCGTGTGGGAGTCCAGTTTGTAAGCGACAGAACAAATATAATCGTTGTCAGGTTTAACGATCAGGGCATCAAGGCATTTAACACGATCCTGCATCTGAGACCTAAGGTGCGTTCTATATCCGAAGACGGAATGACATATACATTCGAGTGCACAGATCTGCAGGCTCTGTTCTATTTTACAAGGATAGGTCCGGACTGCGAGATCCTGAAGCCTTCCCACCTGCGAAAGAGATTTAAGTCCTGGTACAAAAGGGGCTCTGAGATATATCAGTAGACCAGGGTATGAGTTGCTATCCTCCAGATATAGCACCCTAATAGAAGCACCCCTGCCACTATAGGGATTATCTCCCTCCAGGGCTTAGGGCATCTAATGATGCCGGTACCTGTCAGGATTATATATATGACGGTCAAAAAGGTAACCGGCCACATGGGATGGTAGTGGAATGATAAAGGAATATCAAGACGCATCAGCGACATAAATGCTCTTGTTGTACCACACAAAGGGCAAGGGAAACCTGTTACCGCCCTGAAGGGGCAGCGGTATATACCCAAAGCCGCCAGAAGCAGTATCACTGCCGCTGCGATGAACGGTATGATAAGAGATCTCAGCTTTTTCTTTGTCTCATCTTTCATGTGGATAATTATATAAAAAAAGACCTGCCTTTTACAGCAGGTCTCTGTTAACCAGATCTTATCGTTAAGTATTACTTAGCGTACTGACCATCGATGAAGACAACTTCTTCCTCATCCTTGAATGCATCACCATAAACCTTTGTAAGGCAGATGATCCAGTCGATGAGCTCCCAAACGCCGCAACCACCAACTGTGATGAGCTTAAGGATACCAAGTCCGATCTGACCTCTAACGAAACGGTCAACGCCGAAGCAACCTAAGAACCAGCAGAATAACCAGCAGAACAAGTGCTTATTAAATCTCTTCTCCATAAAAAACCTCTCTTTCGTTCATGCATAAATTTACTTATCGCATGTTTAGATGATTTTAATATAGTATCGTAGATATTGCAAGTATTTTTAACTATCTAAAAAACAGCATTAGCCTTACTGAATGATTAGGATCTGTTCCTTTTTGCACATGCATTTCGGGCTCTTTTGTTAGCGAACGCTAACCAAGTAAGGTATAATACTCTACCAAAAGGAAAGGCACAAAAGGAGATGACCATATGGATATTGGAACAGTAAAGGTATTATGCCTTATAGCTTTTGCAGGACATATAATATGCGGGATAACGGACTTTATGATGAGTTATAGCAAAGGCCGGAGATTCAGCTTTGCGGATATCAAGGATCCTGCCAGGATGGACGAAGCTTTTTCGCATATGCCGTTAAAACAGCTGGAGCTATCTATGCTGCTTGGCGCTGTATCCTTATTTATGGCAGGTCTTGGCTATGCTGCAATAAGCTCATGGGCCTGCGAGTATTCATCCGTATGGGGACTTGTTGGGTTTATAAGCGCAATGTTTTTTATAGTCCTGATCACAGCACACCACATACTGTGCGCAGCTCCCTTATGGTTCTATGTCAAACTCCAAAGAACTGATGAAGCTTTGGAGGCAGCAACAGAATTCTTTAACAGGACTGTCATAGCTTCCATAGCATACATCGGGCTTATAGCTTTTGATATCATACTGCTCGTAATGATAGCATCAGGCAAAACGGGGCTTCCAAAGATCTCCTGTCTTGTTAATTCTCTTCCTGTCTTTGTATTGCTTGCGCCTACCAAATTGCCGGCCAAGGGCAACATAGCAAATTCAATAATGTTTATCGGACTATTCATCTTGCTTAGTATCTATTGCTAACAGAAAACCAGGCCTGTTACAATAATGGCAGTACCTGATTTGTTGATAATAAACAGGCTGCAATGTATATTAATATCCTCTGAATTAAGAAAGGACATATTCATATGACATTCAGTTCATTGGTGTTCCTGTTTGTCTTCTTTCCTGTAACTTTCATTTTATATGCTCTTATCAGGCAGAAGACTGCACGCAACGTCATACTCATTATCGCAAGTATTGTCTTCTATGCTTTTGGTGAACCTGTTGCCGTAATGATCATGATAGTTTCGGTACTGCTGAACTATTTATTTGGTCTTTTGTGCGCTTCAGAATCCGATCCGTCCGGCAAGAAAGCAAAGACAGCCGTATTCCTCGCTGTCCTGGTCAACATCGGGCTTCTTATCGCCTACAAATACACCGGATTTTTCGTCAGTGTATTTGACGGGATCACAGGACTTAGTATTCCTGTTCCGCATATAAGACTCCCTATCGGTATCTCATTCTTCACCTTCCAGGGACTTAGCTATGTAATAGATGTATATAGGAACAAGAAGCTCGTTCAGAGAAACTTCTTCTATGTGCTCCTCTACATCGCCTTCTTCCCCCAGCTGATCGCAGGTCCTATCGTAAGATACGAAGATATCGCATTGCAGATCGAAAGCCGCGAGTTTAACATCGAGCGTATAAGCTCAGGTATAACGAGATTTATCGCAGGTCTCGGCAAGAAAGTAATAGTCGCAAACCAGATGGGCTTTATCGCAGATACAGTATTCTCTCTTGAGCCCTCATCCATCGGTATGGGTCCCGCCTGGATAGGCGCCATATGTTACACCCTGCAGATCTTCTTCGACTTCTCCGGTTACAGTGATATGGCTATAGGTCTCGGCAGAATGTTCGGTTTCGATTTCAAGGAGAATTTCAACTATCCTTTCATCGCATCTTCCATTCAGGATTTCTGGAGGAGATGGCATATCTCCCTCTCAACCTGGTTTAAGGAATATGTTTATATTCCTCTGGGCGGCAACCGCAAGGGAGAACTGCGCACTACGATCAATAAGCTCGTAGTATTCTTCCTTACAGGCTTCTGGCACGGTGCTGCATTCACCTTCATCGTATGGGGCATGCTCCACGGACTCTGTCAGATGCTTGAGACTTATCAGATCGTTCCCACCAAGAAGAAATGGTTTAAGCCCATCGGTCATGTATATACCCTGCTTGTAGTCATTCTGGCATTCGTACTCTTCAGAGCAGACACCCTGATGCAGGGTTTCAGGATCATCGGCGATATGTTCTCATTCGGAGCAGGAGACGCAGTATCCAATGCTCAGGTTTATAGCTGCATCTCCCCTCTCACCATCACGCTGTTCATATTTGCAGTCCTGCTCTCTACTCCTGTATTCAGGATCCTTAAAGAGAAGATCTATGCCAAGGGTCATCAGGTTCCTTATGAATACGTTGAAAGCATCGTTTCAGTTATTGTCCTTGCTCTGGCCATCCTCTCACTGGTATCCGGCAAGTACAATCCGTTTATCTATTTCAGGTTCTAAGGAAGGAGGCATTATATGAAGAAACCATTTAAGATAATCTACATTGTATTGTTCTTCCTGATCCTTTGCCTGCCCCTTGCTCTTATGCCTTTTGTAAAAAGCAATGAGCAGATTGAGAAGAGAACTCTTACAGCTTTTCCTTCCTTCATTAGCGAGGGCAGCTTTAACACTTCCTTCTCAGATCAGTTCGAATCTTTCCTAAACGACAGATTTCCCTTCAGGTCTCAAGTCCTTGCATTTGCCGGCTTGATAAAGGGAGAGCTCTTCCATAATGCAACATCGAATGTAATCGTCGGCAGAGACGGATGGCTTTTCTACGAGGAAGAAAGTCCTGACTATCTGGACACAAATGCCTTTACAGACAACCAGGTCAAGGCCTTTGCAGTAACGCTCAGCCTGATGGAAGAAAGAGTGGAACAAGACGGTGGCCGCTTCCTCTTTGTACCGGTCCCCAATAAGTCTTCTATTTACGGCGAATACATGCCTGCAAACTATGTACAGGCTGATACAAACAACCTCACAAGAGTAACCGGTGCCATGAACGAGTATGGCATTTCCTTCCTCGACATGAGAGCTGTCTTACTCGCACATAAGGATGAAGGCATCTACCATGTCCGTGACTCCCATTGGAACTATATTGGAGCTCTCATCGGATATAACGCCATAATGGATAGCATTGGCGCAAGCCATAACACATACGAGGGAGCAACCTATACTGTAAGGACAGACTGGAGAGGAGATCTCGATAAGCTCTTATATCCTGCAGGCGGATTCCTGGACGATCAGTACTACTACGATATAAGCTTTAAGCCCTTTACCTTTATGGTACCGAGAGCCGTAAGCGATACCCAGGCTCAGCTCAGCATATTCATGAGCGATCTTGAGCAGGGCGACGATAACATCGTAACCCAGAACAGAGCAGCTCCCCAGGGGACTACTCTTTACATGGTACGCGACTCCTTCGGCCGTGCTATCCTCCCCTATCTGATCGACAACTATTCTCAAGCTACATTCAAGCGCACAGATATCCCGGATGTGAATTCCGCACCCAAGGGCTGCGACTATATCTACGAGATCGCAGAGAGAAATCTTATAAGAGTTATATCCAAAGCACCCTTTATGTCTGCTCCTGTAAGAGACGCTGATGTAATCCCGTCAGATCTCGAAACAGCAGGTAACATCGAGGTCATGACATCAGTTGAGGGATACGGCACCAAGATCTATGGCGCTTTTGCCCGGAACATTGACATGGGCGACGGAAGAGTATATATAAGGTTATGTTCCGCATCTTCGGAATATGTTTTGGAAGCATTCCCTATATGCGAGAGAGCGCTTCTTGAGCAGGATCTTGAGAGCGGTGCAAACACCACTTACGGTACCGGCTTGATCGACGGAACTGCAGGTTTCTCCCTCGTAATATCCACAGGTACGATACCTTCCGGTGAATACGAGAGCGAGATAATAACGGGAGATCAGGTGTTTAGCGGTGGCCTGATCAACGTAGGTTAAAAAACAAAAAGGAGATACTGACAATGAATATCAAAAAAGCAATCGCAACAACAGTAGTCACAGCTCTTATGGTAACATCTATCGCATCTTGCGCATCAAGCAAGAAGGCAGAGTCTGAAGTGGCCACGGAAGCACCTGAAGAAAGCGCAGTTCAGACTGAAGCTGCAGCAGAAGGCGAAGTTTATCTCGAGCTGAATGGTGTTAAGGTCATGATCGGTCAGTCTTACGACGACATCAAGGACGATCTCGGCGCTACATCAAAGCCGGACGAGAACGTAATGCCCTGCACAGGCGAAGATATTCCCCTCGAGATCTACCACTTCTACAAGGGACTTACCATCGGCACAACAAACGACGGTATCATCTGTGAGATCATAGCTAATCCTTACGGTGAGGAGTCTGGCGATGCTGCATTTAACGGCAGCATCAAAAAGGGTGACGATATATCAGCAGTAACCGATCTTCTCGGAGAAGCAGATGAGGGTGACGATACCTACCAGCAGTATTCTTACGGTACAGTTACTGTTATGTTTAATACAGAAAATGGCACAACTGCTGTTGACTGCATCTCTATCACCGACATGACATATATCTACGGCGACGCTGCCTGATCTTAAGATAGTTTATAACTACATCGGGGCTGTCTCTTTTGTTGAGACAGCCCTCTTTTGTAAGGAAAGCCTCCGGTTCCTCCTGTTATTCCTATCTCCTGATGATAACGCTACTACAGCCCGGCTTTGGCAATTGACTTTTTATCAGAAGGGGGCTACGATTGTTTTTTAGTAGTTCTCACGGAGGGATTTATGGATACTAAGGAAAGAGGATCATTCAAGGGTTCCCTGGGTTTTGTATTGGCAGCAGCCGGAAGCGCTGTCGGACTGGGTAATATATGGCGTTTTCCTACGCTTGCAGCAAAGGATGGCGGGGGCTTATTCCTTGTCGTATATATCGTACTCGCCTTATCCTTTGGATTTGCTCTTCTTACAACAGAGATCTCTATCGGAAGAAAGACTAAGCAGAGTCCGCTTACGGCTTATAGCAACTTGATGAACAAACCCAATAGTTTATGGGGCAGCTTGGGCATTCTCTCCTGCATTGTCCCCTTCCTGATCCTGCCATACTATTGCGCGATCGGAGGCTGGGTACTTAAGTATTTTGTAGTATTCCTTACAGGCCATGGCACAGATGCGGCAGCGGACGGTTATTTTGGCGGATTTATATCCGGTCCTGTTGAACCTGTTGTCTATATGGCAGTATTTCTCATTGCCTGCGCAGTAATAATCTACATGGGTGTAAACAAGGGTATTGAGAATTCATCTAAGATACTGATGCCTGTGCTCCTTGTTATGGTAATCGGCATTGCCGTATTCTCACTGACACTTAAGCATACTGACGAGAATGGGATCACTACGACCGGCATCGACGGACTTAAGGTCTATCTCGTACCTTCCCTCGAAGGTGTTACGGTCAGAAGTTTCTTCGGCGTTGTAATGGACGCTTTGGGACAATTATTCTTCAGCCTCTCCGTTGCCATGGGTATCCTTATCACCTACGGCTCCTATGTGCCCGACAACACGAACCTTATAAAGTCCATAAATCAGATCGAATTCTTCGATACTCTGGTGGCTTTTCTTGCAGGAGTAATGATCGTGCCTGCTGTTTATGTCTTTATGGGAACTGAGGGCATGGCCTCAGGTCCTTCGCTGATCTTTGAATCGCTTCCAAGAGTCTTTACTTCAATGGGCAAGGCTGGAAACATCATTGGCGCATTATTCTTCGCCATGGTTCTGTTTGCAGCCTTAACAAGCGCTGTGTCGATCCTTGAAGCGGTAGTTTCCAGCATTATAGACCGTTTTGGCATAAGCCGCCGGAACGCTACGCTCATGGAATCCGGCATAGCTCTCGTGATCGGTGTGATCGTCTGCTTCGGTTACAACCTCCTTGATGTTACGATACCTCTTCCGGGAGGATCGGAAGGAACGATACTCGATGCACTCGACTATGCTACCAATTACATCCTCATGCCGATAATAGCCATCTCAACCTGCATCCTTGCAGGCTGGGTATTAAAGCCCGATGTAATAACCGGTGAACTGACAAAGAACGGTGAGCGCTTTGCCCGCAAGGGGTTATATGTGGTAATGGTCAAGTACGTTGCCCCGGTATTCATCCTGTTTCTGATGCTTGTATCCCAGGGTATCATCAAGTTCTGATATCAGACTGCTGATATGTCAAGCTCAAAGGAATCGATATTCTCCAGCTCTTCAGCGCTAAGAATATGTGTTGCGATAATGTCTGCATTGCCCTCAAGGTCAACATATACATAGGCAATTATCTTTTGAGCATCCTGACCGCTGATCTGTGATGTGGATGTGCAAAGGATAGCATAGTTTGTACCTGAAACAAGCTGTGTTCCTACAAGATCAGTATATTCGTATAAGAAGCCGTCAACCTTTGCTGCTGCATCATCAAGAGCCTGCTTTGCAGCTTCCTCATCTTCAGCTGATACATTCCTGTTCCATGAGCCTGTCATCTGCTGTGATGCCAAAGACTCCTGGCTGCTGCTTTCTTCAGTCTCACCTTTTTGCCCGCAGGCACACATTGCAAGACCAAGAGCTGCTGTCAGTGTTATTGCTGTAAGAGTTTTAATGATATTTTTCATAAATCTTTACCCCGCGATCTGGTTTGTATACCCATAATACAGTTCTGCGCAACTGTATGTTGCACTTGTCTGTTTTTATGCTCTGATTCTTTAGCCCGGCATCTGTGGCCTCTGGTCACCCATTCTGCCTCCCGGCATTCCGCCGCCATTTGGCATAATGCCTCCCGGCATTGCTCCGCCCATACCTTCTGTCTGCCCGCAGATCAGGTCTTCAAGGGTGATCTCATATGTATCTGTACCTGCGGTTATTACATACGTCTCACCCTGTTTGAGCTCGGGAGAGCTTATGAGGATCGAAGAATAGGACATACCCGGTTCAAAGCTTAATATCTCATTCCCGTCCTTATCAGATAGCATGACCTTAGTGCCTGCCTGCTGAAGTTCTGTGGCGATAAGTATAGAGCCCTGGCCTGCTTCGGTAAAGTTCTGGGCCATCCCGTTTATACCACAGGCGATCATGGTGCCGCCTGTTATCTCAGCGCTTCCGTTATAGTCCATTGAACCGTTTCCGCCGTTATCAGGACCGCTTATGGTAATAAATCCTCCCGATACCGTAAGCGATCCGTTGGAATCTATTCCGTCACCGCTGCAGGTAATATCTATCGTGCCGCCTGAGATATCTATATATGCCGAAGCATCTTCTGCAAATTCTGATGCCGAAGACCCTGCCGCATTGATGGCATCGTCTTTGGAATTGATAACTATGTCTCCGCCTGTGATCGTAACAGTGTTACCTTCCAGTCCTTCTTCGCAACTTAGTATATTCATGCTGCAATCCGTGATCAGAAGATCTGATTCAGAGTGAACCGCATCGTCGCCTGCGGTTATGGTGAAACTGCCTCCGTTAATGGTAACGTCACCAAGAGCCGCATCATCAGAATTCTTGCCGTGGATGGCATCTTCGCCGCTTGTAAGATCGAATACTCCGTCTGCTATAGCTATCAAGTCCTTGCCCTGGAGCGCATGGCCCTGGCATTCTATCTCATATGTGCCGCCTGTTATCACCAGATCGTCCTTGGAGGTTATACCATTATCAGCGGAACTGACAATAAGTGTTCCCTCACCATTTAAAGTGAGATCAGCCTTGGAGAATATAACTGCATCTTCGTTGCTGTCAGCATCTTCTGCAAACCCTGCAGTATTAGTAAGATGATTTACGCTCCCTTCCTCTGTGGTAATAAATACCTTGTCAGCAGACAGTATATAGATGGCAGCAGAGTCATAAGATGTTATATCCACGCCGTCCAATACCAGCTGTATCTTATCTTCCTCGCCGGCATCTATCAGTAACTGACCGTCATCTATAGCGCCGCTTATTACATATGTGCCCTCCGAAGTTATGGTCAGACCTTCACCGTCTAATTCTATGTACTGAGCTTCGTCCGTGTCATAATCTGTCTCATAATCCCTGTCTGAATACAGGTCTTCGCCTGATGCCGAACTATCTGAAATAGCTGCTATCTCTTCTCCTGTCATGCTGCATCCTGCCAAAGCTACAGATGCTGCCAGTATAAGAGATACTATCCTGATCTTTTTATTCATGTCATAACTCCTTTCGTCAAAGCTGGGGCTGTTCTTCTGTTCCTGCAATATGAATAGAGATGGGGAGATTGCCGTTCTTGATCCTTATCGCGTCAATAAAAGCCTTCTGCCCTGCATCCTTCCTGAATCTGGCAACATATGTCAGACGGAACAAAGAGCCCATATCCGTTGTCTTAACTCTGGTAAGCTTGTGAGAAACCGTAAAACTGTCCCATATCTCGTCAAAGACACCCTCGTAGTCCAGGTCCTCGGGGATCGTTATGTTGATCTCAGATTCACTATCCTTCTCGCCGGAAGATATAAGCGTCAGTATAACCATTGCAATGCAGAGGATAAGCGTAAACAAAGCTGCATATCCAAAATATCCCATACCGCAGATTATGCCTGTTGCCATTGCAAGGAATACTGCGCAGATCTCCTTGGCTGAGCCCGGGGCGGACCTGAACCTTACCAGGCTGAATGTACCTGCCACTGCAACACCCGCGCCTACGCTCCCGTTGACCATTAAGATCACGGTGCATACCAGGGCCGGAAGCAGCACCAGAGTCGCTGCAAAAGTCTTGCTCGTCTTGTTCTTAAAAACATATGCCCCGCATATGATCCCTCCTAAAAGAAGAGATACCAGTATGCACAGGACAAACCCTGCCAATGTAAGACTTGATGTAGATATTGTCATTGATGTTATGTAATTAAGCATATAATCTGTCTCCTTCATGATCTTGTTTTCTTGCCGTCTCATTTACATAGTACCTGCCGTACTTGGAGAATGAGACCTTGCGTATATCGTTCTTAGTGAGGAATGCTGTCATCCACAAAGGGATCGCTCCCGGGACCTTGATCTCCATAAGTGTCAGTTCCTTTGGCAGGATAAAGTCTCCATATATACCTTTTGTAAGTGCCAGATCGTAATCTCTTCCTAGGATATTCTCGTCTAACGTAAGCCTTATGTCAGATCCGTCTATGGGTTCGTATGCTTCTCTTTCGTAGGACAGAAAACATCCGGGAGCGATATTGCCGTAGAAAGATCTTACGTATTCGATCTCATCAGCTATCTGGGAATTAAAGGGCTTGCACCCATTGCCGCAGAGCCATTCTGATGCGACATCCTGAGGCAGGACTATCCTTCTTTTGTAAACAATGCCTTCGTATTTCTTCTTAAGTTCCACATAGACATTATCGTGTGCTCCCGTATTTGAATATGCTCTTACTCTGAGCTTTTCTTTATAAACGGGTTTGTCAAGGGACCTCCTGATAAGAAGATGATCCGGTGTATCGTAATAGACGTTTCTTATAACAGTCCTGCCATATTTATCAAGTCTCATATGATCCTTCATAGTGTCCATAAGACGTGACTTCTCACTCTTGGTGAGAATGTACTTTATCTCATATCTCTTGAATACATTTGCGCTTGCCATATTGATTCCTCCTTGGGTTATAAGCATCTTAAACGGCTAACTTAAAATGAAACTTAAAGTCTGTTATAATCGCCCTAAGGAGGCTAGCTATGCGACTCTTACTTGCTGAAGATGAAGTTTCCATGTCCCGCGCTCTTACGCAGATACTGACTAAGAACAATTACACTGTAGATGCGGTCTACGACGGTGAAGAAGCATTAAGATACTTAAGATCCGGCGAATACGATGCTGCCATACTGGATGTTATGATGCCGGTAATGGACGGTATCGAAGTATTGAAGAAGATCCGCAGCCAGGGCAATCTCATCCCGGTAATAATGCTCACGGCAAGATCCGAGATCGAAGATAAGATCGAAGGTCTGGACAGCGGCGCTAACGACTACCTGACCAAACCCTTTGATTCAGGAGAACTCTTGGCAAGGATCCGTGCCATAACCCGGGTATCCACGGTTCAGGCAAGCTCCGTGCTTAAATACGGCAACATCACTTTGAGCAGGACTACCTGTGAGCTGACAGGGCCCAAGGGTTCCACGAAACTTGCCGGCAAAGAATTCCAGATGTTAGAGCTCCTCATGACAGACCCCGGCATACTTATCTCGGCAGAGACTTTCATGAACAAGCTCTGGGGCATTGACTCTGATGCAGATATAAGCGTAGTCTGGACCTTCCTGTCCTACTTAAGGAAAAAGCTTGTCCTGGTAGGCGCTAATTGCCTGATCAAAGCATCCAGAGGTCAGGGTTATTCGATAGAACTTAAAGGTGACTGATGTTTCGAAGATTAAGGTTCCGTTTTATACTTATCGCCATGCTCTCTGTATTCATCGTACTGGGAGTCATAGTATCTGGCATTAATGTAATAAGCTACAACAGGGCTGTCAGCAATGCAGACGAGATACTGCTCCTTCTTGCCAAGAATGAAGGCAGATTCCCGGAGATGGATATGAACGGATCCGATATGCCCGAGCCGCCTGAAGTAAGAGACGGCAGGAACATGATGCACTCCCCTGAACTTGCATATGAGAGCAGATTCTTCTCAGTTCTCTTAGATCAAAACGGCGCCATCCTTAATATAGATACAGGCAGGATAGCTGCGATCGATCAGGATACTGCAGGAGAGTATGCATTAGATGTATTCGGCAGTAATAAGACCAGGGGTTTTGTATCAGACTACAGATTTCTCAAGACTAACGAAGGCAGCAATGTGAGAATAGTCTTCTATGACTGCGGCAGGAGTCTTGATTCATTCAGAGGTTTCCTCAAAACGAGCATCTATATCTCCCTTGCCGGCATGACCGTGATATTCATCCTTATATTCCTCTCATCAGGAAGGATAGTGAGACCCATCGCCGCAAGCTACGAGAAACAGAAGAGATTCATAACCGATGCCGGTCATGAGATCAAGACTCCCCTTGCGATCATAAACGCCGACTGTGATGTTATCTTAAGCGACGGAGAGAACACCTGGGCAGAAGATATCAAGAGTCAGACAAAACGTCTTACCGAGCTTACAAACGACCTTATATACCTTGCCAAGATGGAAGAGGATGTCCCTGCCTTATCTTTGCAGGAGACTGATATAAGCAGGATCGCAGAAGATTCCGTAAGCTCATTTACCTCTATGTTCATTACATCGGATAAGACCTTAAGCAGCAGTATTGAGCCCGGCATTATCCTTAACTGTGATGCCAAAGCCATAAGAGAGCTCATAAGCATTCTTCTGGATAATGCCCTTAAATATTCACCGGAGAAAGGCTATGCCGATATTACTCTTAAACGTTATAAGAAGACAGTTAAACTCTATGTTGTAAATGATACAAAAGAACCCCTTAGCAAAGATGACTGCGAGCATCTGACAGACAGATTCTACAGACAAGACAAGTCCAGAAATTCCTCAACAGGCGGGCATGGCATCGGACTGTCCATAGCAAGCGCAGTCGTATCTGCACATCAGGGCAAGTTAGTATTTGAGCCTGAAGATCGCAAGCTTAAGATAAAGATCACTCTTCCTCTAAGATCTGCCTGACCTTATCTGCAAGTGCCGTTGCAAGCGCTCTGTGTCCTTCCTCTGACATATGAAGCGAATCGGTATTTCCTGCCTTTGCATACAAGGCGGCATCCAGGAATTCGCATCCGAACTGGGAAGCTACCAGCTCATACCAGTAAGCCAGACGTTTTGAGCCTTCTATAGCTTTATCTGTATCAAAGAAGGGTTCAAATACAGAATCCCCCAGTCCGTCACCAAGATGAGGCGGAGCTACCACCAGTATCCTGGCATTGCTCCTTAACTGATACTGCATATATCCCTTTGTCTTCATGAGCATATTCTGAAGGCTCCCCGCTATATCAGGTGCAGGAAGGCCGAACTTAGCCTTAAGGTCATTTGTCCCCAGCATTATTATCAGAAGGTCAAAAGGATTGTGGCTCTCGCACATGGGAAGGATATAATCCATTCCGCATTTAGTCCCCCATTCCCAGGGATCTTCGTTTGCTATGGTCCTGCCGTTCTGTCCTTCCTCTAATATCTGATATCCGTCTCCCAGGAGGCTGCCAAGCACACAAGGCCACCTTATATCTTCAGGATATCTTTCTCCCGTCCCGGGATCAAAACCCCATGTATTCGAATCTCCGAAACAGATAATACGTTTCTTCATTGGGCCCTCCTGTCAAACTATAGTATATCCGGCATCTTTAAGCAGATCTAACGCCTTATCAAAACTATCCTTCTTGATGAGAATATAGTCTGTGTTATATGTAGATACGGCAAATATTCCAATCTTATTCTTCGCCAAAAGATCTGCTATCGGCGCGAGTATCCCTATAAGGGAGAAATCAAGTATGCCCTGTATGCGGAAGGCCTTCCATCCGTCTTCTCTTGCAGAGCAATCTGCAGGAGCTTCCTCTGTTATGCATACAAGCGAAAGCTCTTCGTCTGTCTTGGCGATAAAACAGTACTCACTGTCAAGATAAGACATGTCTATCTTATCTGTTTTGCATACTGTAAGATCCTTGTCTATTACCTTAAGTTCCATTAAATAATCTCCTTCTAATGTATATATCAGCGCAATATCTATTATACATTCAATATGGTAGAATCAAACGGAAAGTGGAGGGCACTTATGGATAACAATACTTTCATCCCCGACTATAAAGGCATCAAGAGACGCGTGATAACAAGTCTTATCGTAGAGGCTTTTATCAATTTATTCTGCATTATAATATATCTGGTGGTAATGGTATTTGGCCATGTCCTAAATGAGATGACAAGAGACATCTTAAGCCTCTTTGTCGGACTACTCATTGCGCATATTATCTTCTCTGTTGCAATAGCTGTTATTTCCTTCAAGAGGACAATAAAGAGTATTACAACTTCTGAAGACGGCATCACCATAAACGGTATCACTTTAGACTCCGATATAGATTCCGGTAATCTGCGGGGTTCGAGTTTCGGATTTTCCTCCGGCATGATACCTCTTTTATTTCCAACTACAGGAATAGATCTTATAGTCGTGTCTTCAGATCCTGACGGAAAACCTATAAGGAAGATCTTTTGGACCGGTCCTGCCAAAGACAGTGAAGCGGTAAAGCTCAGATCAGAACTTACATCTCTGATCATATCCGCCTCTGCCCTTATCAATACCAGGCGCTTTACGAAAGTTAAGGAGAGGATAAAGGATTCATCTGTCAGGGTCAGTATGAGTAAGGATAAGATCACTAGGGATCAGATCAGATTCTCCCTTCTGATAATGCTTGCATTAGCAGTGATAATAGCAGGCGGCATATTCTGTCTGGATTCATTGATCATAGCGGTCTGCTTTTTTATTGCAGCTGCAGTAATAACTTTCTTCTGGATAACGATCCTCCTGAAGCAGCGCTTAAATATGAGCAAACTACTCACAAGCCTTGAGCTCACCTCAGATGAGCTGATCGCAAATGGTGACAGATATACTCTTAAAGATATAAGGATCCTGATCTACGGGATCAGAAAGAAAGACGGCAAGTCTGAATCAGCAGTCCGCTTAAGACCGGCAGCATCCTTTGCCGAAACAGGCTTATATCTTAATCTTGATGACGGAGACAAAGAATGTACCTACTGGCTTGGCCCCCGTGCTGACAATGAAGCCTCATCGGCAATAATCCTCGCAAATTATGCAGACCAGATATCACGCGAAAACCAGGAAGGATAAAAGCAAAAAAATAAGCCCCGATCGATCGGGGCTTATGGCTGCCGAACAAGGATTCGAACCTTGACTAGCGGTGTCAGAGGCCGATGTGCTACCATTACACCATTCGGCAGTGTTGACTGCAACGCAAAGAAATATAACACATCACAACACAAAAATCAATATCTATTTGTCGATAGGTTCAAGGGGCGGCATGGCGCCTATCTCAGTAAGCTTATTGCGTACTGCCCCCATATCCTCATAGATCGGGAGTTTGTTCTTGGGATTCCGGAGAGCATATGCCGGATGATATGTGGTCATTATGTAATAACCGTTCTTCTCTATCATATGCCCTCTAACATTCTTCATAGAAGGCTTGGTCCCAAAGAAACCTTCGTAAGCAGTGGAACCGCAGAGCAGGATCACCTTTGGTCTTACCAGAGTGAACTGCATGGCAAGAAGCGGCTTACAGGCCTTGATCTCAGCAGGTGTGGGCCTGCGGTTCTCAGGCGGTCTGCACTTGGCTATATTGCATATATGGTAGTCTTCATCTGTAAAGCCGTAGGAGGCAAGAAGATTCTGCAGGAGCTGACCTGATCTTCCTACAAAAGGCAAACCCTTTATATCCTCCTGCTCACCCGGAGCTTCGCCAACGATCATGAGTGGCGCATTCCTGCCGCCTCTGTATATGACCACATTATGGGCGCCGTCCCTCAAGTCACAGTTATGGCAGGCTCTGCACTTATCTTCAAATTCTTCCCATGTGATCTTATCCATTATGCCACCTACTTAAACATTACTATGGTTATTCCGTCATTATGCATTCCCCAGTCACTGTCTCTGGAAATCTCAGGATGCCTCGCGGACATCTCCCTCGCTGCAGAAGAGAAAGGACCGAAATCCTCTCCCGGACAGTAACTGACTATTACCTTCCGAAGGATATAATTGCGCAGCTCTCTTGGGAGAGCCTCCTTGATCGCTCCACCGGTGCCTGATGACCCGTAGCCGTGGATTATCTTGGCAAAGGGTTTACCTGTTGCTCTCGCTCTGTAAAGGCCGTTTGTAAGCATTGTGAGAGCCTGTGCGACTCTCGGATGACCCTGCTCTATATTAATTATCTCCATCGCTCTCTCCTAAACCTACTGCCTGCCTGAGCATATCGATCTCTCCTGATGTAAGAGGTCTTAGCTGTCCTTGTGCTTCCTCATTTACATCTATCACAAGATCTGCAAGACGTATCCTTCTTAAAGATAACACTTCTTTGCCGTATTTTGCGAATATGCGCCTTACTTCGTGAGTCTTGCCTTCCGTGAGGGTAATATAGGCCTTGTTGTCATCCAGAGGTTCTAATACTGCAGGAGCAAGCTTAACCGGTTCATCCATATCAGTAAGGGTGATCCCTTCTTTAAGTTCAGAAATATCGCCTTGAGTCCATTCGCATCCTTTATATTCTGCAAGATATGTCTTGGCTATCTTATACTTAGGTGACTGCAGTCTGTGAGACAGAGTTCCGTCGTTAGTAATGATCAGAAGACCCGATGTATGGTAGTCGAGCCTTCCTACAGGGGCAAGCTTTTTCCCTCTAAGGCTTGCCGGGATAAAGTCTCCTACATTAGCAAGTCTCGGATCTTCCATGGCAGTAAGAACGCCGTCAGGTTTATCCAGCAGATAGTACAGTTTTGTCTGACCCTGAACAGCCTTGCCGTTAACGGTTATCTCATCTTCAAGGCTGACCTTGCTGTCACTCTTACATATGGTGACCCCATTGACGGCAACAGCTCCCGAAGCGATCAATCTGCGCACTTCGCTGCGGGTACCGATTCCGGAAGAAGCAAGGATCTTATCGAGGCGCATATCAGACCGCCTTGTTTAAGATCGCAACAAGGACCTTCTCAGCTTCGGAGATATCGTCCAGACCGGAATAGACCGAGATCACTATCCCGGGGCTCTGCTCTGTCCAACGTGACGTGATACCGAGTCTTTCTATGACCTCAGGATCAGTGATCCTGAAGCCTACCATTATTGACTCCTCACTAACATCCTCCATATCATATGCCATATCATCCAGCATCTGCGACTCCGAATACTCGTTCATAAGCTCTGCGCAGTCCGCTTCGCTCAGATATACCGGCTGAAGGAGATTGTAGGCCTCAGGCCTTACAAAATCCTTAAGATCAGAATAGATATGGGTAAGGTCCTGATACTGCTCAAAGTAATAAGGCAGCGTCAGGTTATCTGTGATCAGGATATCGGGAGATGACAGCAGCAGAGCAGACAGAGTCTGATCAGAATAAGCATTCTGCACCTGGTCTTCGTCATTTGGGACGACTATATCGGCACTTGCAACATAAGGATTCTTAAAGCCCTGCTCTACCAGGGACTGTTCCACATATGTCCCGTCGAAATCAAAATGTCCGAATGCCACTATAGAGCAATCATAACCAGCCTTGATAAAGACATTGTATATAAGATTACCTGCGATCAGTGCCACAACAAGTACTATCAGCCACCTGAGCCATGTATATGAGAAATAGGTCTTCCATTCTCCTGCAGTCTTGCCCAGAAACTTTCTGCTGTTGTCATGAGCTTCTCTTTTGGCCAGTTCCTGCTCTCTCTTACCGGAAGCAACATTATAAGCTTCTGACAGTTCGTTCAATTTTGCTTCGGACTCTTCATCCGTCTTGCCTCTGTACCTCTTTGTAAGCTGGTAGAATCTCTCCTCGATGGCAAAGGCGTTGGCATCTTCTTTAAGCCCCAGGATATCCAATGCTTCCTTCCTGGTCATCTGCTCTGCAGGAGAGATCATTGCGATCGCCGAATCGATATCCGGAACCTTGACAATCTCTAACTTGCACCTAAGTTCCCTGGGCTCATACTCCAAGTCCTCGCCGCAGATAAAAAAGAGCTTCTTTATCCCTGCCTTCTCAAAGGCGGGGATCAGTATCTTGGCAGACCATTTCAGATCTTCTTCGGTAAGTTCAGCTTTCCTTGTGTCAACAATTACGGTATCCGTTCCACGCTTCTTGGCTATCTCGCACATATGCATCTGCGGAGTTCTGTAACTGTCACCGGAAGCGGGTTTCTTAAACTCAATAAAGACTACATTATGTTCTTTGATGTATTTAGCCGACATTACATCGGTAGAGTACGTTTCTGTCATTTCCCGGTTTTCCCTGCTGTTAGATTTTGGAACATCTCATGCACAGCCTCAAGATATTCATTGTGCAATTCTGCAGGTCTGCCTTGGACAGTTTGCCGTCTGCTATTGCAGTGACAATGTCATCCACATTCTCCTGACATCCCGGCATCTGCCAGTCACATCCTGCATAGATACATGTCCTGCTTGATGAAGCAGGATATTTATACTCCTTGTTATAGCCGAGGAAACCCGTATCTTCGAAAGAGGAGAACCAGTCCGTCATGACCACGCCGTCAAAACCCCACTCATCTCTTAAGCACATAGACAAAAGCTCGAAGCTGTTTGCGGTATGTACTCCGTTAAGGAGATTATAGGAGGCCATTACAGCAAAGGGCTGGGATTCCTTAACACATATCTCAAAGCCTCTCAGGTACAGGTCTCTTAATGTATGTTCCTTGACATGGACATTGGTAAACATCCTGTTGTCTTCCTGGTTGTTGCAGCAGAAATGCTTGATGGTGGTTCCCCTTCCCTCAACAGACTGAACACCTATTGTGTCTGCAGCAGCGCACATGCCTGTAAGAT
Organism: Mageeibacillus sp. UBA6976; assembly: GCA_002450155.1. Taxonomy (GTDB): domain Bacteria; phylum Bacillota; class Clostridia; order Saccharofermentanales; family Saccharofermentanaceae; genus Saccharofermentans. The sequence continues at coordinate 38,399 of DJYO01000005.1, forward strand.
ACGGGTCTTCTGAATAGTATTCAAAGTTTCTGCCACAAAGAGGATTCCTGTGGATATTCATGCCCGGTGCAAGCCAGAGATCCACTCCAAACTCTGCCATCTCCTTGCCGACGAGATTACCGATCTGAGTTATAAGCTCCAGATTCCAGGTCTGGGCCAGAGCTGTTGCTATAGGAATAGCCGTGCAGTACTGGTAGTAATCTATGGCATTTTCAGGCGTATTCTCGGGGAAGCCGTTTACGATCTCATCGAAGATCTCTCCACCCGGCAGGAGCTCCTCATCAGGAGTAGCCTTAAAGTGGGGCTGAAGCCTCAGACCGGCAGGCCCGTCTGCCATAACTATAGAAGGGATCCTTCTGCTCCTGGCATAATCAGAGATAGTCTCTGATGCCGCTCCCGGAACACTGGGTGAAGCAGAGAATACTATCTCGGAATCAAAATTCTCATTGAATCTGCCGACACATATCTTAGCCATATCCTTTACGGATAACTGGGCAACAAGTTCTGTCATGCCGCAGTTTCTTCCTATAACGCTTCCGAGTGTCAGTGTGTCGTCATATCTTGAATCTTCGTAGACATGGCGGACACCCGAGTAACGCACGATCTCCTTACGGATATAGAGCTTATTGAGAGTGAATACCTCTGCATCCTGAAGCTGCTTGGTATCGAGGAGCTTTCTGGATTCCGCACCCGTTCCGGGATTGGTCAGTTCCTCGAAATCGTGCCCTGAATCATCGTCAAATAAATTGGTGCACTGGGATACGATTATATCTGTCTCGTTATTGACCACAGCTTCGATAGTCGTTGCCCTTGAGTTCGTTCCAAGTCTTATAAGATAGCTTCCTGCCTCAAGCACCTTTGCCTTACGGGATTCATCATATCTTGCCATCTCAGACATCTTAAAGCTTATGGTGATGGTCTCATTCTCTCCCGGCGCAAGGAGCCCGGTCTTGGCGAATCCCACAAGTTCCTGATAAGGCCTTAAGGGGTTATCCTGGGGAGCTGAGCAATAAAGCTGTACTGTCTGCTTGCCGCTGTATTCTGCTCCCGTATTAGCTACATTTACATCGATGGTAAACAGTTCTCCGTCAAGTCTTCTGGATACTACCGTGTTCATGAACGTTGTATAGCTCTTGCCGTATCCGAAGGGATATACGGGAGCTATGCCGAAAGAGTCAAAGTACCTGTATCCGATAAAGCTTCCTTCTGTATAGTATTCGTCTTCCAGATCTCCACCCAGTGCCGCATAATCAGCAGCTCCGGGATAATCGTTATAAGAACCTGCCCAGGTATCAGAGAGTCTGCCGCAGGGATCCTTGGCACCGGTAATACAGTCAGCAACTACATGCCCGGTTACATTGCCCAGCTGGGATACCAGCATTATGGCATTGATCCTGCGCTCACGCTTGAGATAGGACAGATCGATAATGCCTCCTGTATTGAGCAGTATTATCACCTTGTCATACTTATCCAGGATAAAATCGATATTGTATTCCTCGTCATCCGTAAGGTAGTAATCGCCCTTCTGCGGAACTCTGTCCTTACCCTCGCCTGAATCTCTGGATATTACATAGATAGCTGTATCTGCAGCTGACGCTGCCACATCTTCCTCTGTTATCCGGGGCATTGAAGGTGTTCCAAACTTGACCTCAAAGTAAGCATTTGCAAGAGCCATATTATTCTCTTTGGCGTATGCCTCGACTCTTGCCTTATACTCTTCCTTCTGCGGGCCGTATCCTGCATCGAACCTGTCAAGCCAGTCATTGGTCGTAACTTCAAAACCTGCTGCAATAAGACCGTCAGCTATCGTGATCGAGAATCTTGAATTAACACTGCCGGAGCCCGTACCGCCCTTAACAGTGTGCCTTGCTCCGTTACCATACAAAGCTACCCTGCAAGGAGCAAGAGGAAGGGTGCCGTCATTTTCCAGCAGCACCACACATTCACTGGCAAGATCCCTTACGAGATTCATGTGCTCTATTTCCATTGGTGTCATGTCTTCAGTCTTATGGGCATAATACGGCATAAAGCGCACCTCCGAGCATATTTCTCTTATAATAAAACAATATCGTGATAAATGCTTGTAAATATTTAAATAATCAATAATAAAATCATTGGCGCAAGCAATAACAAAACAACCGAAAAGACTGCATTTCAGACATTTATGGATTGACAAACTTCATTTATCAGACTTTACAAGTCAAATTAAGAATCTTAATATTGAAACTATAAATCATTGCAGGCGGTGGATAATATGAACATAGAGAAGGAATTAGCCAACAGGCTCATGAACGAGGGCGAGACCTCAGGCCGTCAGGAAGCATACAATATCGAGATCAATTTCTATGAGATCGTTGCAAGCGGCGATACCAAGAGGCTTGAAGATGCCATCAAATCCATTGGCGGAACCCAGACTCCCGGCAAGCTGTCATCTAATGAACTTCAGAATGCAAAATACCATGCATGTATCCTTGCAGCCCTTGTATCCCGTTTCTGCATTGAATCCGGCATGGAGATAGCTGTAGCATATACTCTGAGCGACATCTATGTTGAGTTGATCGACGCTTCAAATTCCATCCCTGAGGTATCAGCTCTTCAGAATGACCTTCTGCGTACATACTGCCGCAAGATGAATGAGCTGTCTAAGAGCAAGGTCGTATCAAGACATATCGTTATGGCGATCGATTACATAAGGTCCCATATCCAGGACAGCCTTACAGTAGAGACCATAGCTGATTCTCTGTCTCTTAATTCAAGTTATCTCTCCAAACTCTTTAAACAGGAGATGGGCATAACCTTGAGCAGATATATCAGGAACCAGAAGATAGATGTTGCCTGCAATATGCTAAGGCACTTGGACGAATCCTCACTCACTATAGCAAACTATCTTGGTTTCTCATCCCAGTCCCACTTTATCCAGGTATTCAAGAAGACTACAGGTATGACTCCTGAAGAATACCGCAAGAGGAACTATCACCAGAGCTGGATGAAGGGCAGCGAGGAGTGATCACTCGATACTCTTGAGCGATTCAGCCATATCTATGGCATCTGTCTTGCGCCGCATTACCATATCCACGATAAACGAGAACAGCAGTACAAAGCCGAGAGCGATAAAGTAGCTCTGGGGCGCTATCCTGACGTTATATGTTACCATGTCCATCTCTATCTGCTTCATGACGAAGCTATGGAGCAATATGCCGAGAGGGATCCCTGCTACATATCCCATCAGTACAAGTACCATGTTCTCTCTAAGTACATATGAGCCTACCTCTCCCCTGTAGAATCCCATTACCTTGAGAGTGGCTATCTCCCTTACTCTCTCGGTGATGTTTATGTTATTCAGGTTGAATAGTACGATAAATGCAAGGGCTGCCGCAGATGCAACGACCAGGACGATGACATAGTTCATTCTCTGCATCGTTCCGGAGAAGCTGGCACGGGAATCTAGGGTGATGGATCTGGACTTAAGATCGAAGCTTGAGGCCATATATGTTGAGATGTCGTAAGGACTTAAGACATCGTCATCTGTGACTATCAGGACCTCGGTAGGATTGTACCTTACCTTGAAGGCGGCTTTATATGTCTCAGGGGTCATCATGATGTAGTGGAAAGTATAGTTTGTAAATATATATCCCACCGTAAGCTCCACAGGAGTCTCATCGTCTCCGTAGAGGACAGTTATCTTATCTCCCGGCTTGACATTATTCTTGCTTGCAAGGATGTGGCTTATTGCAACAGTACCGTCAGCCGGCCAGCTATGAAGCTCGTATGTCTTGTTATCTGTAAGACCGAAAATCTCGTCTATAGCCGCATCGTTAGATATAAAGATCTCAACATCTCTGACATACCCGCCGCCATTATTCTTAACGGTCTCAGTCTGTGCAAGAGCGTATGTGAATTCTGTGCCAAAGTGGTCTTTGGTTTCCTGCATGGCATCTCTTATCTTGTCTTCGCTGTAGGAATCCGCAAAGACCGCGCTCAGGTCGTACTTCAATATGTTGTTGTACTGATCATCCACCACATTGCAGATAGAGTCGTATAGACCGAAGGCAGTTATAAGAAGTGATGTGCATCCGGCGATACCTATGATCATCATCCACATTCTCTTCTTGAACCTGAACACGTTTCTTGCTGATACTTTGTAGAGGAACTTAAGCTTCTTCCAGATAAAGGTGATCCTCTCCAGAAGGATCCTCTTACCCGGCAGCGGAGCCTTGGGCCTGATAAGCTCGGCAGGCATTCCCTTGAGCTCCGTAACGCAGGTATATACCGTAACACCTGCAGTGCACAGTATAGATATGGCAAAGCACAAAAGGAACATACCAAAACTGTTATGGAATGTAATATCAGAGAATCCGTACATCATGGCATATACTTCCCAGATGACCCAGGGGAATAACTTGGTCCCTCCGAGATAACCAAAGGTGCATCCTATAACTGCTGCCGATCCGGAATAGATCACATATTTCATTGTTATAGCAGTCTCTGAATAACCCAGAGCCCGCATAGTACCTATCTGACCTCTCTCGTCAGCTACCATCCTGCTCATCGTAGTGGAGCATACCAGAGCCGCTATGGCAAAGAAGAAGATAGGGAACACCGTAGCAACGCCGTCTACTATCGTGGCGTCATTATCGAAGCATACATATCCTACATTGGTGTCTCTGCCAAGCACAAAGGTCTCAGGACGCTCAACATCTTCAAGAGTCTTATATGCATACACCAGATTCTGTCTGAATGCTGCCGATATCTCGTTTGCAAATTTGGCTCTGCCCTCTATGTATTCGGCGAGGCCGTCTCTATATTCCTCATATCCGTCAGAGAGTGTCTGCCTTGCATCCTCAAGCTCTTTTACTCCGCTGTTATACTCAGCAAGACCTGATTCATATTCGTCCTTACCCTTGTTATATGCCTCAAGCCCTTCGTTATATCTCGCAAGGCCGGCATTATACTCAGCTCTGCCTGATACCACCTGGGCATAGTAGTTGTTGTACTCGGCAAGGCCCGCCTCGTACTGCGTCTGTGCTTCATCCAGCTGCGCTTCCCCAGCAGACAGTTCCTGCTCTGCATTATCAAGCTCTGCCAGGCCTGCCTCTACCCTGGCAAGATTCGTCTGGCAATCCGCCTTCTGCTGCTGGAGCTGAGACAGCTGTGCTTCAAGTGCTTCCAGTGTCGGGATCAGGCTTGGATCCTCTGAACCGTTATCGATCTGCATCCTTATCCCCGCTATTGCGCCTTGTGTCTGGTCTATACCCTGATCGAGACTTGATATCGCTCCCTCAAGCTGGGACTTGGAAGTCGTAAGCTCATTGCGGTTGCTGTTTATCTCGGCTCTCCCGGCATCTATCTGCGCTCTTCCGTCTAATATCTGCTGGTAGGCGGCATCTAATTTATCCTTATTGCCGGCAAGCTGCTCTTCGGCATTTGTAAGCTGGGCATCTGTTGCGTCGAGTATTACCTTGGACGAAGTAAGCTCGCGCCTGGCATCGTTTAAAGTGTCTCTTGCATCGTTTAACTGTGCTCTTGCATCGTCTAATTCCTGCTGTCCGTCCTCTATCTCACGGGAGCCGTCGATGAGCTCCTGATGGGCATCCGTAAGCTCTGTCAGGCCGTCCTCTAACTCCCGGGCAGCGTCACTTCGCTTATCCTCAAATTCATCTATGCCGTCGTAGAGGTCCTGATAGGCATCCCTTAACAGACCGTCAAATCTGTCCCCTATTATTACTTCAAGTTCATTCTCTAATTCCTTGGTCTTAGCATCAGCCCAGCTGTCGTATTCATCCATATAAGCGCCAAGCCCGTGGTCGTATCTTATATAGACCTCTGAGTAGTATTCCGTATCAAATTCCGATATATCTGCGTAAACATAGTAAGACAGCTGGCCGGATCCCACGTCAGTGCTGCCTCTTTGAAAATTCATATAAAGAGGAGACCTTATACACCCGACTATCGTATACTCGCCTCTTGGCAGCATATTTCTTACGCTCTGGGTGTTCTCATCTGATACGATGATCTTATGTCCGATCATCTGCTCATCGAATTTATATCCGTCTATAACGATCTCTCCGGGAGCCTGAGGCATCCTTCCGGCGGTAAGCTTGAGCTTATTTATGGTATCAGTTATTGAGAGAAACCTTATTGTGCTTAAGCTGCTGCCATTGTCCAGGCTTACCATGGCATCCTGGAATACCGCGCCCTCGCAGGCACTTACCCCTTCAAGCGCAGAAAGCCTTTTTATATCCTCATCCTCAAAACCTATGGTGGAAATGAGCCTGAAGTCAAACATCTCCGTCTCATCAATAAATACTCTGCCCGTATCGTAGAAGGACGGTGTTGTCATCTTGAGCCCGGCGAAAAAACCAACCCCCAGAGCAATGATCGCAAGGATCGCTATAAACCGCGATAAGCTCATCCTGATAGATCTGAGGCATGTCTTCCAATAAGGTGTCATCTTACCATTCTATCTCTTCGACATTTACCGGGGATTCATTTACCACATTGCTGATAACTTTGCCGTTCTTGACTCTTATTACCCTGTCAGCCATTGCAGTAAGTGCTGAATTATGTGTGATTATGACTACCGTCATGCCCTTGGTAACAGACAGCTGCTGCAGGAGCTTAAGGATCGCTTTACCGGTCTGGTAATCGAGAGCTCCCGTAGGTTCGTCGCAGAGCAGCAGTTTAGGATTCTTGGCTATAGCTCTTGCAATAGCAACTCTCTGCTGCTCTCCTCCTGAAAGCTGTGCGGGGAAATTGTTCTTACGCTCGGCAAGTCCTACCTCGTTCATGAGCATATCGCAGTCGATGGGGTCTTTGACAAGCTGCGCTGCCATCTCCACATTCTCATAAGCTGTAAGATTTGGGATGAGATTATAGAACTGGAAAACAAAGCCTACGTTGTCACGCCTGAATGTTGCAAGCTCTTTGGTCTTGAGCTTGGATATCTCCCTGCCGTCAAGGAACACCTCACCTGTGGTGAGCTTATCCATGCCTCCAAGAATATTAAGCAGAGTAGTCTTACCGGCGCCTGACTGACCGACGATAACACAGAGCTCGCCCTTGTTTACAAAGAAATCACAGCCGTTAAGAGCGCATACTTCGACATCGCCTGTCCGGTAGACCTTCCTAACATTGCGGAACTCTATATAAGACAAACCGTCCCTCCGTTATCTGTATTCGATATGCATAGGCTCAACATAGTATTGGTCATCTAATGAAGTTATGGATGAGGGAACACTGATATAAAGACATGAACAGTCGTCGAAAGCCCATTTGCCAATATATGTACAGGAATCAGGAACATAGACGTAGCTAAGCTCGTCACAATAGTCGAAAGCCTCTCTGCCAATTGATTCAAGACCCTCAGGAAGATATATATATTCCAGATCCTCGCAGGTATTGAATGCCTCTGCTTCGATAACCTTAACCGTATCAGGGAGTATTACTCTCGTGATAAGGTCGCAGTCTTTGAAGCAGCCCTGACCTATGGTATCGATGTTTGAACCGGGAGCAAAGACTACCTTGTTAAAGTTATTGCATCCGTAAGGGAGGGTTATAGTTCCGCTTCCTGATATGGTCAAGGTGCCGTCCCTTGTAATAGTATACGTTGCGTTATCTCCACAAGAGCCTGAGGCTTCAAGGCCGTGAACAGTATCGGCGTCGCAGATCTTATGGTCGAATGAGAATGCCTCGAGGGGGAGCAGATAGTAGCAGAAACTGATATCGTACTCGTCGTATGTGCCTGTATCCCAGGAATCACCCTCGTAATAGCTTCCGATATCGAAGGTAGGATCCATATAAAACCAGGTGCCCTCGATGCATACTGCTGCCCATGCGTGGTCGCAGTCCTCGTTGGTAGGGAGCTCGTCGTCCATCATCTCATCGTAATCAACAAGACCGATGCCGAACTGCACTGTTGCAGGGATACCCTGTGCTCTGCAAAGAGCGGTAAACACGTTGCCGAAGCCTTCGCATATGGCAATGCCTCTGCGCATAAGACAAATAGCGCCGTCCTGATATACCATGCCGGAATCCTCGACCTGAACGCTGTCATAAGCCATCTGGGAGATGATGTAGGTGTAGATATTAAATACCTTCTCCCAATCGTTGGTGCAGCCTTCGCAGATCTGTTCTGAATAAGAGATGAGCACAGGATCGTCGCACTCCACATCGTTCTGCGGCTGGAGCATCTCCTGAAGGGACTGGGCATCAGTCCTAAGCTCTGAACATCTCTCAAGATTGAAATCGTAGTTAGGTGATTTGTAGAAACGGACATCGCTGCCGTCTAAGATCACATAATTGTTGGATACATAGAATGTGTAGCCGTCAACCTGATAATTGATATTAACCCGGTATAAGGTATCCTCATCCAGATATCCGTCAAGATCGCAGCTTATGCTGCCGGAAGATTCATTGAAAGACTTGATCTTACTGCCGCTCTCTGCATTAAAGACGCCGACTGTGACAGTCTCTATGGCATCAGACTGTACATAGAATGATGATCCCTCAACACCTACTGTTATGACCCCGCCCTTATATGTCCTGTATTCGTAGGACGTAAAGTCTGCTGATTCAAAGGAGTAATCCGAAGCAGCTTTAATATCGGGAGCCTTAAATCCCATAAGCCCGGTAAGAGCAATTGAGACACAGGTTACTGCAGATAATGCGGCTGATACAAAAGACATTAGATCCCTCTTGCGATATCGATCGCTTCTTCCATTGTGACTTCCTTAACTTCTGAGCTGTCTCTCATCTTAACTTCAACGATGCCCTCAGAAGCTCTCCTGCCTACTGTGATCCTAACGGGGATACCGATAAGATCCGCATCCTTGAACTTAACGCCGGGGCGCTCGTTCCTGTCATCTATGAGTACTTCTGCTCCGGCTGAAAGGAGCTCTGAATAGATCTTCTCAGCAAGAGCCATGTTTGTCTCGTCATTTACCTTGGTAGGTACAACGATGACCTTATAAGGAGCTGCGATCGCAGGCCAGATGATACCGTCGTCATCGTGATGCTGCTCGATGATGGCAGCAAGGACTCTGGATACGCCGATGCCGTAGCATCCCATTATCATGAGATTCTCCTTGCCTTCCTTATCAAGGTAAACGCAGTTAAGTGCTTCAGAATACTTGGTGCCGAGCTTGAATATGTGACCTACCTCAACACCTCTTGCCATCTTGAGTGTTCCTTTGGAGCACTTGGGGCAGATGTCGCCCTCCCTGGCATTGGTGATATCGGCGATCTTGTCAGCCTTGAAATCTCTCTCGTAGTTAACATTCTTGAAGTGATAGTCAGTATCGCAGGCGCCGACTACAAAGTTTCTCATGCCCAAGATCTCAGAATCGGCAACGATCTCTATCTTCTGCTTGAGATCTATAGGTCCTGCGAAACCTACCTTGGCACCTGTTATGAGCTCAACATCTGCAAAAGCTGCAAGCTCCATCTCAGTTGCATCGTAGAGATTGCCGAGCTTGGTCTCGTTGATCTCTCTGTCGCCTCTGCACATTGCAGCAACGAACTTGCCGTCAATGTTGTAGATTATGGTCTTAACGAAAGCATCTGCTCCGCAGCCCATATAACCTACAAGGTCATCTATGGTCTTGACGTCAGGAGTATGTATCTTCTCTACTTCCAGCATGTCAGAAGTATCGGGGGCTCCTCTGAGCCAGCCGGCCTTCTCTTCGTTAGCTGCATATCCGCAGGCATCGCAGTAGCAGATACCGTCTTCTCCGACTTCGCTCTTGACCATGAATTCCTGTGAACCGGAACCGCCCATAGCGCCGGAGTCTGCATCAACGATGGTATAGTCAAGCCCTAACCTGTCGAAGATCCTGCGGTAAGCATCGTACATGTTCTTATAGGACTTATCGAGACCTTCCTCGGAAGTATCAAAAGAATAAGCGTCCTTCATTACGAATTCTCTGGATCTGATAACGCCGAATCTCGGACGCTTCTCATCTCTATATTTGTGCTGGATCTGATATAAGGTTACAGGGAGCTGCTTATAAGATCTGATGGAATCCCTGACAACCTCTGTAAAAGGCTCTTCGTGTGTGGGACCTAAGCAGAAACTCCTTCCGCCTCTGTCCGTAAGCCTGAACATCTCGGGACCGAACTTTTCCCATCTGCCTGACCCCTGGTAAGCTTCAGCAGGAAGCAGAGCCGGCATAATGAGCTCCTGCGCTCCCGCCCTGTCCATCTCTTCTCTTATTACTGCCTCGACCTTGCGGTAAGATCTGTAGCCCAGAGGCATAAAGGAATAGATACCTGATGCTGCTTTGCGGATAAGACCTGCCCTTAACATCAACTGGTGGGAAGGTATCTCTGCATCTGCAGGGACCTCACGCTGGGTGGCCAAAAACATTTTAGAAACTCTCATATAAACTGCTCCTCTTTATAAATCAAGTAATAAGTATAAATCAGAGCAGGCTGTTTTGCAATTACAGGTCGAGAATACCGATGAGGAGGAATACATCCAGGATCCCGCAGATAATGAGGATTATGGCACACATAAGATAGACCCGGGAGCGGCGTTTTTCCACATCACGTTCTGTCGTACCGTATTTAGCTTTTTTTGCCGGCTTCTTAATACTGCCAAACGACAAGTTGAACGCCCCCCTCCTCTTATGTTATCAAGTACGTTGATTATAGACTCCTGAAGTATGTCATGCTTTGCAACGATATGACAATCAGTTGACAAATACTGAGGTTTATCACGGAAGACCGGATACGGGGAAAATGCCCCACTCTTTCCAAGAATTACTTTACAAAAGAACATATGTTATAATAAGTTAGATTTTATGGGCAAAATTGGAGGATCATATTTGAGTATTAAAGATCTGATGAGAGGGCTCAGGCCCGGCAAGGAAGCCATACTTAAAGGCGTAACCACTGGTGTTGTGCTCGTGCTCTGCGTGGCTTCTTCCTTTGCAGTGCTCCACGTTGTGAACAAGGCACAGGGCGGAACAGTTCTCGCTGATGCCGATGAATTCGTATCCCCTTCTGAATCAGAGACAGTGACAGAAGAAACCGGAGTATCTGATCCTTCTCAAACAGAAGATATATTAGTAAGTGAGATCTCCGAAGCAATATCTGCCTCGACCGAGACACTGGTATCCGAATCTGAAGATACTTCTGAGACTACTGAGCAGACTACAATGGCCTCCCAGACTACCACAACTACGGAGACCACCATATCAGAATCAGAATTCTACCTTGCTGTATATGCAACAGCTGTACTTAATGTTAGATCAGGTCCGGGCACGGATTACGACATAGTCAAGCAGCTTAATCCCGGTGACCAGATCGATGTTATCGCCATCACGAGCAACGGATGGTACAAGACTTATAACGGCAACTATGTTTCGATTGACCACACGACTGATGTTGCTCCTACCAATACACCCGTACCCACACCGAGACCGACTTCTGCTCCTACCTCTGCAAGAAGCACTACAAGGGCTACCACAACAACAGCAACGGCAGTTGCTCCTTCGGGCGAGGCTATAAGCTGCAGGATAACATTCTATGGTCCTCAGTCTGTAGGAGACGGTACGTACAGTACGAGCACGGCAACAGGCACAACCTGCGTTCAGGGCAGGACATGTGCTGCTGACTGGTCTGTCTTCCCTGCAGGTTCTACTATCTACATAGAGAACGACCCTCTCGGCGGAGACGGATACTATATCGTTGAGGATCGCGGAAGTGCCGTTAAGGGACACATAATCGATATCTATGTAGACGACGAATCCGGTTATAATACAACCAGACGCAATGTTTACGCACAGTAAAGGAACACTTTTCAGATGAGCAATAAGAAAGATAGGCCTGTTAGGATAAACAGGCGTGAGTTTGGCCCTGACATGAATCAGGATACAAGAGATAAAGCCCTCAAGATAATCCCCCTTGGTGGACTTGGCGAGATCGGCAAGAACATGACCGCCTTTGAATACGGCAACGACATGATCATAATCGACTGCGGCATGAGCTTCCCCGAGGAGAATATGCCGGGCGTAGACTGCGTCATCCAGGACTATACATATGTCAGGAAGAATGTAGATAAATTAAGAGGCATACTCCTGACCCACGGACACGAAGACCACATCGGCGCCCTGCCCTATTTCCTAAGGGAGTTTAAATGCCCTGTCTATGGCGGAACCCTTACGATAGAACTGGTCCGTCATAAACTGGAAGACAACAAAGTCCCCTTAGACGGGATCCGTCTCGAGAAGTGCAAGAATGCAGACGTCATCAAGCTGGGCAGATATTTCGAAGCGGAGTTCATACGAGTCAATCACAGTATCGCAGATTCCTATGCATTAGCTCTCAAGACACCTGTAGGGACCGTGGTCCACTCAGGAGATTTCAAGATCGATTTTACGCCTATAAACGGCAAGACCATTAATCTTCAGAGATTCGGTGAATTAGGTCTGGAGGGCGTGCTCCTCTTTATGTGCGAGAGCACGAATATTGAGATAGAAGGTTTCTCTCCTTCAGAGAAGCATGTGGGAGATTCCTTCAAATCCATCTTCAGGAAGGCAGAAGGCAGGATAATAGTAGCCACCTTCTCATCCCATGTACACAGGATGCAGCAGATCATAGGCGCCGCAGAACACTATGGCAAGCATGTCGCCCTCTCCGGCAGATCCATGATCTCCGTATTTAATATCGCAAATTCCCTGGGTTATATAACCATGGATCCTGATACCCTTATAGATATCGACGCCATAGATAACTACGATGACAAAGAGATAGTCATCCTTACTACCGGAAGCCAGGCTGAGCCAATGAGCGCCCTCACGCGTATGGCCTACGACTCACACCGCTCCGTAGACATCAGGAAGGGCGATACCATAATCATCTCCGCAGACCCTATCCCCGGCAATGAGAAGCCTATATACAGAGTCATCAACGAACTGTACCGCAAGGGCGCCCATGTTATCTACCAGTCCCTGGCAGATGTTCATGTATCAGGCCACGCCTACCAGAGCGAGCTTGCGATGCTCCACACCCTGATAAAGCCAAAGTACTTTATCCCCGTCCACGGCGAGTACAGGATGCTCTGCCTCCATAAAGAGATGGCGGTAAACCTCGGCATGAACGAGGATGACGTCTTTATCTTAGACAATGGTGATGTCTTATCCCTTACAAATGATAAAGCTGAGATAACAGATAAAGTCACGGCTGAAGCCGTCTTGATCGACGGTTCCGGAACTATCGGCGCTGACGACAAAGTATTAAATGACAGGCTCCGCTTAAGAGAGGAAGGCTGTGTCAGCATCGCGATAACCCTGTTTAGCGACAGCGAGGATCTGGCCTGCCCTGTAAGTGTTAATTCCATCGGCTGTTTCGATGACGAGGAGAACTTAAGTGTCATATACGACCTGATCGCAGAAAAGGCAGAGAATCTCCTTAAGCAGTCCGGCTCCAAGACAGGCAGCGTTGAAGCCTTCATAGCCAAGCGCGCCTTCAGAGAACAATTAAAGAACTTCATCTCCCAGAAGACCGGCAGAAAGCCGATGATAATCTGCAACTTAAGCCGCGTTGAGGATCCTGACGATTATTACTACGGTGACAGGTAAGCCCCAATTAAGAGACGCTTATCTTCTTCCTCTTCCCTATCAGCTTAAGGATAAGGGGGATCAATTCATAATGAACATATCCTTGAACTCATCGATCGTATAGGTATCGGTATCCCCCGGGAGAGTTACAAAGCTATAAGCATTATTTGCCTCTGCAACAGGAAACACGTCCTCTGTCCAGAGGACTGTGCCTACTTCAAGGATCTTGACCGTCTGATTGGCTGTCATTCCATAGGACTCCGCATTAATATACTCAAATCCTGCATTGGCATGTCCCGTATCGATCTTATAGATATAAGTGTCAAAGGTAAGCTCGCCTGAGCCGCCGTGGAACACTGCGATATAGTCATCTGTTATCTCTTCTCTGGGGACATAATCCTCAGGAATGATTCTTATAATGTAATCCTCGTTTATTTCAACTGAACTGTCGCTGCTTTCTTCTGCAGGAGCTTCTTTCCTGACAAAACAGCCTGATATAAAGAGCATAGGCACGGCAATACAAAGGATAAGTAATATTCCGGATCTTCTAAACATATAAGCAGCCCCCTTTTTATTCTTACCTGTAAAACAGTTAAGGAAGGCATAATGTTGCAGGAGCTATCAGCCTCTTACAACCTTATCAACATCCTTGATAGTCTTAATGCGCTCTATTACCCTGTCAAGCTGCTCCTTGCCTGATACGGTAAGTGTGATGAACAGTTTGGCATCAGGGCCTTCGGTCACTGCATTAAGCCCGTCCACTTTGGTCTTCTCCTGGTTGATCTTATCAAGCACGTCGAGGAAGAGCCTGTCGTAGCTTGTAGCAAATACAGTGAGCTTGACCGTAAACGAAGAATACTGTGATTTCTCCATCCAATGTGTCTTGACCAGTCTCTCGTATCTCTCAAGATCCTTCCTGGATTTATTCTTATTGGCGATTATGTGTCTTATATTTGCACATGTGGTCTTATGGACTCCCACACCGGCCCCTTGGGTAACATAACCGATGATGTCATCTCCAAAGACAGGACAGCAGCATCTGGCCATATGTGTCGATATAGTATCTAAGCCTTCAACTATTACCTGCCTGCTTGAAGCAGCCTTGCTTCTGGCCTCGCTCTGTTTGGCAGACCTTGAAGCGCCCTGGGGCTCTTCCATCTGATGGGGATCCTGGGATATCCTGTTTATCTCATCAGCATCGAAAGTCTTGATCTGCTTAGGTTTTGCCGTCTTGGAGTGAGACTGATCAAACTTGCCGAGCTCGATAGGCAGGCTCTTAGGATCGTAGGCAACATTGCCGTCTGCTGTAACCCTGTAGCCCAGTTCCCTACGCTCTGCCTCTGTACAGTTCCTGATGTAGTCATCTCTTAATCTGCCGAATACCTTGACCACGCTGATGCTGCCGTAACCTATGGCTGCATACATATCGTCCAGGCTCTGGAAATTATTGCGCTTCAGGATAGTCTCAATAGACTTGTGCATCAGGAGCTTACTTGCGCTGAAGCCGTTACGCTCTATCTCGCGGTTTAGTTCCTGCTTGCCTCTGGCAATATTCTCATCCCTGGCTTCTTTCTTAAACCAGTTGTTGATCTTAGATCTGGCGTTTGCACTCCTTACTATCTTGATCCAGTCTCTCGAAGGGCCCTTGACTAGTTTGGCGGAGCTTAAGATCTCCACCACATCGCTGTTCTTGAGACGGTATGAGAGCGGCACTATCCTGCCGTTTACCTTGGCGCCATGCATGTGATTACCGATACCGGAATGGATGGCATAGGCAAAGTCTATGGGACAGGAACCTGAGGGCAGTTTTATGACCTCATGCTTAGGTGTATAGACAAAGATCTCATCGGGAGCGATATTCATCTTGAGAGCTTCCAGGAATTCGCTGGAGTCAGAGAGCTCAGTCTGGGATTCGAATATCTGACGAACCTCATCCAGCTTCTCATCGTATCTGTCAGCCTTGAACTCTGATGAAGTTCCGGACTCCTTGTAATGCCAGTGGGCAGCGATACCGAACTCTGCAGTTTGGTGCATCTGGTATGTTCTTATCTGCACTTCAAAAGGTGTACCGGTATGAGATACGACAGTCGTATGGATAGACTGGTATTTGTTCTCCTTAGGCATTGCTATGTAATCCTTGAACCTGCCCGGAACATGCTGATACATCTCATGTATTATACCCAGTACCTGATAACACTCAGTAACCGCATCCACGATTATGCGGCAGGCATAAAGATCGTAGATCTCATCTATGGTCTTGCCCTTGTCGTGCATCTTCTTGTAGATGCTGTAAAAATGCTTGGGCCTGCCCTCGATCTCAAAATGGGTTATCCCGTTCTCCTTGAGCTTGTTCCTGATCTCTGATACGACCTGCTCCATGAAGCCTTCGCGCTGCTCACGGTCTCCGTTGACCAGATTTATCAGATTGAAGTATTCATCAGGATGCAAATACCTTAAGCAGAGATCCTCAAGTTCCCACTTGATCTTATAGATACCGAATCTTCCTGCAAAAGGGACATAGATATCAAGTGTCTCCTGGGCTTTCTCTATCTGCTTCTCCGGAGACTGGAACTTAAGTGTCCGCATATTATGCAGACGGTCTGCAAGCTTAATGAAGATGACTCTGATATCGTCTGATAAGGCGATAAACATCTTGCGCACATTCGATGCCTGGATATCGGTCTTGCTGTTATAGACAACGTTATCCAGCTTGGTATTGAGTTTGGTCACACCGTCTACCAGGTTGGCTACGGCAGTTCCGAACTTAACTGATACCATCTCCCAATCGGCGGCGGTATCCTCTATTGTGTCATGTAAAAGAGCTGCCGAGAGCGTGGCACTGTCGACCTTGATGTCAGTCAGGATCCTTGCTACGGCTATAGGATGGATGATGTAAGGCTCACCGGTCTTACGTTTCTGATTTCTGTGGGCCTTATATGCAAATACAAAAGATCTGCTTATAAGATCTCTATCTCTTGCGAGATCCTCCTCGCTTACCTTGGCCGCCCTGGCATATTCGGTATATAACCTGAGTACTTCGTCAAACTGTTCCTGTATCTCAGGCAGGATCTCACAGACCTGGGCATCGTCATCCAGATATGCGCGCTCGGCGATATCTTCGGAATTACTTGCTCTTGTGTTATCAAACTTGCCCATCTGCTGTCAGCCTTTTGTATGTTGGTGTATCCGTAAGCTTTGCTTTGCCCTGAGTCTCAAGGAGAGTAAAACAAAGTCTCGAAGGACCTATCGTTCCGAGGTTAATAAGACCTCCTTCGGAGAATATCTCAAGACATCTCTTAACCTGGAATGGAGTAATTGTAACATCTGTATTTACATTTACAAGTTTAGCGAGCAGATTGCAATCTACTGTGTTCATGGAACCCTTGCAGTATTTGTTAAGAGTGAGATAGCAGGCTTTGAACTGATCTGCCGAAGGGATCATGTCAGATGCTGTATTGGTATCAGCACTCATCTTGGAGATCTGATCTATTCCAAGACCGCTCATATAGAGCTTCTCTGCGATAGCTGCCTTCTGCCAGATAAATCTGTCCTCAAAATGGAGATGGATATCCTCCAGATGAAGCGAGAGAGTCGTATCTCCCCTTACGCAGAATTCATTCATCGTATAGCAGATGTCTATTACATCTCCCACCTTAAGGAGGTTCAGATAACTTCCCATGCCGAATCCCACAGCAGATAGTGTGCAGTCACTGCCATCTTTTGCCCCGGAAAGATCCAGCCTTATATGGGCGCCCTCGCTCATAGAATAAATGCCTGTAATAAGCAGATCCCTGGTCTCGAACACAGGCTTGGAATTGCCGATACCAAAGGGCCTTAACAGGCAGACCTTGTCATATGTATCGAAATTGACCATATCTGACGGTATCTCACAGTCGATCTCCTTGAAGTCTTGCTCGTCCTCGCTCTTATCTTCCTGCTTAAGCCTGATGGCCTCTTCCTCAAGAGCATCAAGGAATATGCCCATATCGCTCTTGCGGACCATCATGCCGGCAGCCTTCTTATGACCTCCGAAATTTGCCAGCTTATCCGAGATATTTGTAAGCGCTCCGAAAAGGTCGAAATTTCCATAAGCTCTCCCCGATCCCTTGGCGCACTCCGGGTCGATGGCATCGTCCGTAAAGACTATGGCCGATCTGTGATATGTCTGGGACAGTTTGCCTGCAACTATACCGAGTACGCCCTGATGCCAATTCTTGCCGTATACGACGATAGGTCCCTGAAGTCTGGTAAGTGACCACTTATCAGGACGGTTCGGGCTCTCTATCTGGGCACAGGCCTCTTCATAGACCTTGGACTCTATAGCCTTGCGCTCGTCGTTCTCTCTTGTAAGGTCATCTACGGCAGAGCCTGCCTCTCCGGGATCGTCAGCAAGAAAGAGCCTTAAGGCATCTGATGAATCGTAGAGTCTGCCTGCGGCATTGATCCTGGGAACATAATTAAATGAGATGAAGGTCTCATCCAATTTCTTACCCCTGGACAGCAGTTTCTCATTCAGTTTCCGAACTCCCGGATTAGCGGGATTATTCATGCTCTTAAAGGCCTTCTTGATTATGGTCCTGTTCTCGTCTACAACGGATACAAGATCTGCTATCGTGGCAAGGCCTGCAAGTTCTATCGTCTGGTGCCAGATACTTGGCGTTACCTTGTGCCTGCCGTCTCTGCCCAGAGCCTCTATTATCTTAAGTGCTACGCCTGCTCCGCAAAGATCCGTAAAAGGATATGTGTTATCCGCCCTCTTGGCGCAGATGACACAATCAGCTGCAGGGATCTCATCCTTAACATTATGGTGGTCAGATACTATGACATGTATCCCCCGCTCCTTGAGCTCCGTAACAGTATCGATATTGGTGATGCCGCAGTCAACGGTAATGACAAGGTCCGGCGCCTCATCTATTACCTTACCCATTATCTTCTCCGTAAGGCCATAGCCATGCTCGGCCCTGTGGGGAACGATATAACTGACATTGCAGTTGTGGTATCTGAAATACCTGACAAGGATCGAGGTTGCCGTGACACCGTCACAGTCGTAATCGCCGTAGACCAGGATCTTACCGTTACGGTCCATGACCTCGTTAATAAGATCGACAGCCTCCCGCATATCCTTATAAAGGAAGGGATCGTGCCATTTGCCGTTGTCATCTGCAAGGAAATCCCGGATTTCTCCTGGATCAGTGATATTACGATTTGTTAAGAGCACGTCAAGCAGATCATCGGCATCCGTGATAGCAACAGATGACCTGACGTGCCAGTCATTACCAGTAAGCAACATAATACAAAACTCAACTTAATTTTTGAGATTATAATAACACACTTAACAGACTAAGTGCACTCTCAATTACCAGTTGGAATCCCAATCGGTATTGCCGGCGTTCCAGCCTCCGTAGTTATAGTCCCAGTTATCGTTATTCCAGTTGTCGCTATCCCAGTTATCGTTATCGTTATCGTCGTTATAGCTGTTAGCTTCTGTAGGGAATTCTTCAACAACATCTGCAAAATCATCGTCTAAGGACGAATAGTCTCTGCACTCAAAGTAGTCAGAATAGTTATCCCGCAGATCATCCGGACAACTGGTCCTCTCCCACTCTCCATCACCGGAAGCAAGATACCAGGAGTTTGTATCGTAGTAATATCTGTCACCGCCATAGGAATAGTATCCTCTGCCGGGGGTCTTTTTTGCAAAGAGGATAACCATGCAGCAGGCGAATATAACAGGTACCATTATGGATAACATGAAGATCATGAGAAATATCTTCAGGGGCATTGAAGGACCGCTCTTGCCGGAAGGCCGGGGCGCAGCAGGTTTGTTAAGATCTGCCTGCCTGCGCTGTATAAGCTCTGTCTTCATCTTCTGATAGATCTCATTAACGGCATAAGCTTCGTCATCGCCTTTATATCTTATGGCGCGCTCTCCGTTAGCCTTATTCTTATAAACAGTAACGATCCTGCTCGAAGGATCCTTGAATATACCGAAGGCTTTTGGCTGCTTATAATCCACACCGATAAAAAAGCGCATCTTCTCGGCATCTATATTCTTGTCCTTGATGAACTGCTCCAGCTCCTCGATAGTCTTGGGGACCTGATTGGCGCTCCTCATCATATGCTTATTGACCGCACCGCAATTAGGGCAGCTGGCCAGAGTATCGTCTATATTACTACCGCAGTATTCACATGTTACCTTCATAATGGCTTACCCCCGTATTCCCTGATAAACAGATTATACCACTGACATTTGCGCTATAACAATGTTACAACGCCAATAAAATAGGGCATATCATCCTTCCTTATAGCTAATGTCGTCTAAGATAAGTTCCCCTTCTTCCTGCCCGTCTATCGTTATCTTTACTGATACAACATTAGAGTAATCGAAGGATCCTTCTGCAAAGGCAGAAGGACTCACCCTTATGGTCTGAAGCTGATGCTTGTATTCGTATGTGCCAAATACCGCATCCTGCTTAGCCAGCTGCAAAGCAAGGGAATGGTATACAAGGCAGGGCTCATCGCAGCATACCGTATTGCCACAGATATCCGTCAGTTCAACGGAATAAGCAAGGGGCTCCTGCAGATCCTCCGTATCCTCTCTCATATCTGCCATGGCAAAAGATATGTAACCCTCTGATATGTCTACCGGATCAAATCCGGCTATGACCTGAACATCCTTACCTTCCTCCCATTTGATATCCAATACATAATCCTCGGCTTCGCCGCCTGCGCCTCTCCCGTAAGGCTCGATTGTCCAAGTGTCGCTGTTTAAACAGTCTATACTGCAGTTTCCGCCCGTTCCTGTAATATCCACGGTATCATCGAAGCTTGCAAGAGTTCTGGTATCCGAATCAGAGTAATTGGTGATATATACCGTATCAGGCAAATAAGAACTGTAACCTGATACATCCTGGAGCAATGAGCTGTATGTCATATCGCAATTTAAAGTTGTATCCAGGAACACCCTGATATAAGCACGGGCAATAAGTTTCTGATCCTGTTCATCCAGGAAGCCGTTAGTATTAAGGTAGCTGTTAAGGATAAATTCACCGGCGTCATAACGTCCCCACAAACTGTTAAACTGCCCGTGATTTGCGCCAAGGATATAGACGGACGATTTGAGATAACTACCGGCGCTGTCAGCCGTAAAGGTTATATTGTTATACTGCTTCTCTCCCATCATTGTAGATACGTCCTGATCATTTGCACCGTGTATCAGAAGGTAATTTACATCCTCTATCTCTACAGAATGGCTCACCGGCATATACTGATCTACGCAGGGCGCTATGGCAACTATGGACGTGATGTTGAAGTTATAGTCAAATCTGATATTGCCGTCCTCGGGATAAGAATCCAGAGAATTGAACAGATATGCAGTCGCGACCATCTCGCCGCCTCTCGAATGTCCGCCCAGGGCTACTCTGTCTTCATCTATGAGATCATAGATCTTGCTTCCTTCTGTCTTATTCAGTTCAAATATCGCCTTCATATTATCAAGCAGCAGGATCGCTCTCTTGTCATTGCCTTCACCTGTGGCATTGATGATATTCTCATCTACGGAGATGACCACATATCCGTTGGAGGCAAGATATCTGCCAAGGTATTCATAGCCGAGATAAGAAGGGACAGTAGAATCATGATTGCCGTGGACCATAAAGAATACCGGACGATCAGTAAGCTCTGCAGGATACCAGATCTGCCCTTTGACAGGCACCCTGCTTAGATCATAATCACAAAATATATCTGTGATCTTGTCAAACCCACCCCGCTGCTGTACTGAGTCGAAGATGGTATAGTCCAGGCTGTCTGTTTGTATATCTGCTGTGTCTTCCGGGCCGTAGGACAGGCTCAGGACTTCATAAGGGCCTTCTTCAAGATATGTATCAAAACCTTCTGCCTGAGACATGGTGACAGGTTCAGTCATACCAAGGTAATGATCTATCCTTTTGCCGCCAAACCCGTCAAATAACATAAAGAACGCATATGCTCCGATATAGGCTATGGCAAAGAAGGACGCTAAATATACGAACACCTGTTTAAAACGCCTGCCTGCAACAAGTCCCCATATGCATCTGCCAAGGATATCAAAGGACAATACGAGAAGAAAGCTCATTATCACAGCAGGCAAAACGCTCTCCAGCAGATTTCCCACCAGATTTAAAAAAGCGATCAATACAAATGCGGTGTAGAAATAAGACGTAGAGCGCCTGCCTGACCCGAAGAGCAGTTTGAATACAAGAGCTATAAGTTCTGCCAATATTACAAGGATATCAGCCGTGACCATGATACAGATCACATATGGCATCTTATCGTAGGTATAACCATTGACGACCCAGCTGCTCATTAATACAGCAAGAGCCATCTCCAGTATCATTCCGCCGGCACGACCTGATCTCATAAGATCACGGGCAGGCCCGGTCTTGTTCCTGATAAATACAAACGGCTTGATGACCGCGTTCTTTATCCTGCCAAAGAACTTATTATTAGCTGTCATATTATCCCCCTAAAGCAAACACCACGATTGTATTTTATTCGTAAGGAGGTCTACGATGTGGCAAAAGGTATTTCGGTATTATGGTTGAAGATATTGCAACAGTGGCGTTATATCAGTGTTGTTGTCATCAGATACACTAACACTGTTCCACTCCTCCTGTCTTCCGTTATAAATAACTCTTGTCAAATTATCAAGACCCATAAACACTTTTGACCCTATTTCTCGAATAGAATGTGGCAGTTTTATAATTTCAAGTCGCTTACACCAACAAAGAGCATACATCTCTATAGTCTTTACGCCTTCTTGGAATTCAATGTTTTCTATGTAACAATTGGATGAAAAAGCCCTAGGACATACTGTGACAACTGTCTTAGGAACAATATATAATCGTTCTTGTTTCTTCGGAGGATAAAGAATTAGTTTTTTCTCATCATATGAAAATAGAACATCATCAATTATTTTGAACTGCTTGTTATCATCAGAAACAATGATTCGATTAAAACTATTGCATCCTTCATAAAATTCTTCTCCATATATCCTGGATTCCCGAATTACCAC
>DJYO01000016.1:0-126 GCA_002450155.1 Mageeibacillus sp. UBA6976
AGGGCAGGTTCCTCACGCGTTACTCACCCGTCCGCCACTAAGCTTCAAAGAAAGCAAGCTTCCTTTTGGCTCCGTTCGACTTGCATGTGTTAAGCACGCCGCCAGCGTTCATCCTGAGCCAGGATC
>DJYO01000016.1:229-36851 GCA_002450155.1 Mageeibacillus sp. UBA6976
TACTTCTTAATAAAACTCAATTCTCTAGAATTGAAAAAGGTCCGTTATTACTTCAAGTTCTTGCATTCTATTCAATTTTCAAGTTCCGCGCCTCATGACTTTGCATGTCTGCTCCGTCAAAGTGCTTGATAATTGTAATTCGGTGTGGCATTTCTGTCAAGGACTTTTTTTGTGAAATACAAAAAAATTTCTCTTTAATTATAATTAATGTTCCATAACCTTAATATTCAGCCGTTTATGAGTATAATGAATCTACCTTATGTATCAGGGGGCTAACGATGAAACTTAATTACAAAAATACGATGCTGGCAGGTCTTGCCTTTATGTCCATAATCGCCTTCTGGCAGCTATATGACAATGTCATCCCCCTCCTGCTCACCAATACATTCAAGCTGAATGAGACTTTATCCGGCGTGATAATGGCGGCTGATAATATCCTGGCTTTATTTCTGCTCCCTCTTTTCGGCATGATATCAGACAGGACTAAGACCCCTATGGGGAGAAGGATGCCATACATAGTGTTCGGAACCATAGCTGCTGCCCTTCTGCTGGTCCTGATACCCGTGATAGACAACGGCACAGCTGCCGGCAAGTCAGGTTTTCTCTATGGGCTTGCGCCCTTTGTTATCGTGCTGGGTCTTATACTGATCACCATGTCTGTCTACAGATCCCCTGCCGTTGCATTGATGCCGGACATCACCCCTAAACCTCTGAGATCAAGAGGCAACGCCATAATCAACCTGATGGGAGCCTTGGGCGGGATAGTATATCTCGCATTTGCTGCAGTGATGTTTCCAAAATCCAAAACTGAAGGCCTGGAGCACGTAGACTATTCCGCCCTGTTTATCTTTATGTCCGTCTTTATGGTGGTCCTTATCCTCATAACGGCTCTTACCGTAAACGAGAATAAGCTAGCCGAAGAGAATGCCAAAATTGAGGCGCAGCACCCGGAATGGGACCTTACCGAGGAGAATACCAAAACCGGCAAAGCCAAACTCCCGCTCAATGTATTAGTATCATTTGTCTTCCTGCTCATATCAATTGCACTCTGGTATATGGGCTACAACGCCGTAACCACCTGGTTTACCACATACATCAAGAACATAATGGGCGAAGATATCGGCGGTGCTTCGCTCTGCTTTCTTATTGCAAATGCAGGTGCCATAATCTCCTACATTCCCTTAGGCCATCTGGCGGCGAAGATAGGAAGAAAGAGATCCATATACTTCGGCACACTCCTTCTTACCTTTTCCTTTGGACTGTGCTTCATCCTTACTACTACCTCAAGATCCATCAATGTGTTTATGTACATTGTCTTCGCCTTAGTTGGCATCGCCTGGGCAGCCATAAGTGTCAACTCCCTGCCTATGGCGGTCGAGATGTGCAAGGGTACAGACTCCGGTACATACACAGGCCTCTACTACACCGCATCCATGGCAGGACAGGTGATCACTCCGATCTTTGCAGGCTTCCTCATGAGGAATGTCAGCTACAAGATCCTCTTTGTGTATGCGGTCTTTTTCTCCTTCCTGAGCTTTATCACCATGCTCTTTGTAAAACACGGTGACGTAAAGGCTGAAACCCCTAAAGGACTTGAGGCATTCGAGGATCTGGACGGATAACAATCTTTAATTTGATGTGGAATTCCAAATAACATTATGGTAATATTTGTAGGCACGGCTCACGGAGATGTACCCAAGAGGCTGAAGGGGAGGCTTTGCTAAAGCTTTAGGCGGGGCAACTCGCGCGGAGGTTCGAATCCTCTCATCTCCGCCAAACCCTCGGATCTGATTCCGGGGGTTTTTTAATGCCTGTTTACGCGCCCTGCGAAAACCTTATCCTTAACAGCCCCGGCCACCTTAACGTCAGCCGGCAGCCAGTTTATGGTATCCAGTTCATCCCTGCCGAGCCACCTTGCAGCCTCGTGCTCTAAAAGTCTAGGTTCCGAAAAAGCCAAAAGAAAAAAGGCAGAGGTACCCTTAAGCGGGCGCCTTTGCCTTTAGCGGTATTATACTACATATCCGGATTATTTAATCATCCGTTTTGGGAACATATCCCTTCTGGTAAACATGGAGCTTTACGGTCTTATCAGCGCCATCTTCTTCGTAGGAATAATCAAAGACCTGATCCCTTCTGATATACATTCCGTAATCATCAGGCTCATCGTCCCTCGTAAGATAAGGCTTAAGTCCGCACATGAACTCGACGCCTTTTACCACCTTCTCGTCGCCTCCTTCGTAGCATTCCTGATAACGTCTGGCCATGAGATCCGAAAGTATTATTATGCACTTCTTCTTGGCTCTCGAGATGACCACGTTGAGCCTGTTGCTGTTATAGACGAAGTCCTTGATGAACATCAGGTTGTTAAGGTTCTTCTCACCATAGCAGGAGATGATGACATCTCTTTCCTGACCCTGGAACTTATCGACCGTCGAACACTTGATGTATTCACTGATGGTGCCCGTATCCTTGCCGCCTATGCCGAGCCTTACCTTCTCGTCATCAGGAAGACGGAAGTACTTATCAGCTATCGTGTCCGTTATCTCTTCGTTTAAGAGATTATACGGAGTGATTATGCCGAGCATCCCCGCAGCATCTGCGTTAGTAAATCCGCCCTCATCTTCCTCATCGCCTTCAGCGACTCTGTCCGTGCCCCAGAGCCCTGCAAAATCAACACTGCCTGTATCAGTCCTTATAGCCTTCTGCATGAGAATAGCGAGCTCTGCTACCAAAGATCTTTCCGCCTGCTTAAGATCGTATATGGCATCTTCTCCGCCTTCCATGTAGCAGACGGTGAACTGATAATCAGGATCTGCGATAAAGCCTGTAAGATCATCAGATACATAATCAGGATCGAGCCTTAAAGCGCCAAGTCTCTTATCAGGAACAGTCTCATATGAACTGCCGTAGAGCTTGTCTGCCAGATACCTTGTAAGGACCTCGTTCATCCTCCTGCACTGATTGAGCTGCGTAACGGGGCCATGCTCCATAGAAGAGAACTTCCGGTAGAACCAGCTGAATACCGAACCATAGATATCATCCCTGCCGTCAGGGATCTCGTACTTGCCCATGATGATGGAACCCAGCTGATCGTCATCTCCCACGATCAGGAGCTTGCCGTCTTCTTTGATCCTCGATAACGCGATAAGCGAATCGCAGAGCCTTACCTGCGTTGCCTCATCAATAACGACAAGATCAAAGGCAAGATTCTTGCACTCGGGCTCGTCCGCGCCATCAGGGATCCTGTTGCAGAGATTGTTGATCTGCCAGACAGTCGAACCGATCACGACCGGTGAGGGCAATGTGTTTATGGTATCAACGAGTTCTTCGCGCTCGTCCTTTTTACGCGGTTCATTAAGCATGACAGTCACATAGGAGACATGCTCATTTCTCGGATCACTTATCTGGCTGTCCAACTGCCCCTTCATGTTTTCTATGGCAGCCCAAGAGTTTGATGTCAGAAGGATCCGAAGAGGCCTTGAACTGTTCTGCGCGATGAACTTCAGTAGCGCCCTTGCGATAAAGAATGTCTTGCCTGTTCCGGGCGGCCCTATTACAGCCGATACCTCACGTTCATTAAGCATGTTAAATGCATCCTGCTTATTCTTATCCTTCTCTTCGTCTTCTCTGAAGAAAGGCGTTTCGATATAGCCTTCAGGAAGCGGCGCATCAGTATCAGCCCCGAGAAGATCCCAGGCTCTTTGTCTTCTTCCCTCATCGCCTTCCAGGTGATAAAGGAACTCTACAAGGCTTTTTGAAGTCACATCACAATAACTGTCGAAAACAATGCCTCCGGCTTCTTTCTTCCAGTCGATACTCGATACGGTCACATACTCGGTCCTTATGCGTTCGCCGTCTCTGTTGATCTTCTCTATCCATGTGAACTTGCCCTTGATATTAAATATCCTGGCGTGTCTATCAGCGTCGTCGAGGCCGCCGTTCCACATCGGGACGACGTCAAAATCCTTCCTGTTTACGATGACGGGATTCTTATAGAGCTTGTGTCTGTTGTGGAGCACCTTGAACACATAGACAGATTCGTCATTCTTAACATCTTTCGCCGTCCTTCTATGCTTAAGACCGCCTTTGGTCTTGTCCTCTGTCTCAGGAACGGCCCGCGCCAGGATATACTTCTTCCTGCTGCCCTCAGGCTTCCTGATACTCATCGTGCGGCCTTTGATATTAATGTTGCCGCCTTCCTTAGGTATCGCACCAACATATTCGAGTTCGAAGAATTGCTTTCTCGATATGCCTTCCCTCATACCCCTAAGCCTCGGTGCGCGGATCTGCCTCTTGGCGATGTACTCCTCGTAATCCACCATGTAGTTTATGCGGTCTATGTCACCGGATTCGAAGATCTGATCTTCCGGAGGCAGTATCAGGTGCTTCCTGTTATCAAGCACATAGTTTTTTATATATTCATCGCTATCATTATAAGTGTAAGGCGCCTTATTAGTCAGTTCAGCTCTCTTGTCGCTTCTGATCTTATCTATCACCTTCTGCTCAGTCCTGAGCTTGCCCGTAAGAGCCTTGCCCAGCGCAGTCTTCATCGCCTCACGGTCTCCTTTAAGGATGTACATCTCATAGAGGAAAGTGTTCTTCACATTGCCGTTAAACCTGTTAAAGATCTCAGGCGACTTAAAGCTCACCGTGAGATCAAAACAACGTGCTATCTCTTCAAGATCAGTGGACAGATACGAAGGGAAATAATAAAGCGTATCCGCGATCTCCGTCACCGTCAGCAAGGATCTTGTGATATTACCACCAAGCTCGCCGACATTAGGCGCATAACCTAACGTCTTCTCGCTCCTGAGCCACATGAGTATAACGGTTATGTCTTTCTTAAGCTGATCGCCGGTGTCTTCACGAGATGCATACTCGAAAAGGACCTTCTCTAAGTTATGTCTCTCTATCCCGTCTTCCACATAACCCTGAAGGGTAAGTCCTTCGTCTGAAACATGCCTTAAGACATCAGCGAGGCGTCTTGCGAACCGTCCGAGATTGTCTGTTATATCTATCAGGTTTTCTTCGCCGGGCTGCTTCTCTATCACGTCAGCGATATATAGATCTATATCTATATCAGCGTCCCCTTCTTTTATCCCCAGCGCTAAGACAGGGACCGAATTGGAATACTGTTCGTACTGGGCGCTCATGTAGATCTGTACGTCTTCAGTTTCTGTAACGGGCAGGTCCGGATGGATGACCCTGTCCTTCATGGCATATCCTGTAAGGTCTAAATTGGAAGAAGAACGGAGCTTGATGAAGTTCTCCATGTGGTCAGGGTTATAGCACAGCTTCTGGAAGAAAGTGCACATCTTAAGCCTGGGCTTATCTTCACCCTCCCCGGCATCATCAGAAACATATTCCCTGATGCCCTCAGCTGTCGCAAGATCAG
The DNA here is from genome assembly GCA_002450155.1 of Mageeibacillus sp. UBA6976. Lineage (GTDB taxonomy): Bacteria > Bacillota > Clostridia > Saccharofermentanales > Saccharofermentanaceae > Saccharofermentans. The sequence goes on from DJYO01000016.1 coordinate 5,625, forward strand.
CGTTCTTTGCCAGGAACATGACATCTCTCTCGTTCATGCCGGGCGTTAAGATAAGATCCATCTTGTTCTTCTTAACGTTGGCGATACATTCATCTATGTGGATACATCCTTCGCACCTTTGAGGATTCATGTATCTGACGTCATCCGGAAGCGCGCTGTCAGCGTCATCCGGATCGTCCTTCTTCATGCTGAAGTTATCCTTAAGGAAATTATGTATTGGTTCTCTCTTAAACGCATCAGGCCTTGATACATCTCTTGTCCAGATATAACCTGAATCATCTATCCTGTATCTTCCAGGAAGATCCTTGTCATCAAGATATGACTCAAGGAATTCATAGTAGATCTCAACCTGTATCTTGTGGTAGAGCTTGACCGTAAGGGCCGCCTTGATATCGCAGATGCTTATGACGCACGTACCGTCCCCATCTTTCCAAAGATAGATAAGATCGGCATCACCGGGCTTTAAGCTGTTCCCCAGATCAGCCATCAAAGATCCGAGGAATCTGTCTTTATCTGAAATAAAACCGTTGCCGGGCTCAAGCCTTACCTGCTTAAGATAAAGGACAGACATATCAGGATCCTTGATAAAGGAAGATATCTTATCCAGGATAAAGCAAGGACCCTTCTTAGTACCGTCCCCGATCGTCAGGCGTTCTCCTGATCCTTCCGCAAAAGAATACTCCCCTGCCTCTATCCTCTTATAAACCCGTTCCTCCCACGAATTGCCGGTATCAAATGCAACCTGTGTCCCCTTTAAGACAGTATCAGTGAAGCGTTTATCTCCGGTGCTTTCTTCATACTTCAAACACTTCTTCTCAAATGAGAACGAGAACTCAGAAACCTTCATCTCAGCCACGGCATACACCTCCGCTATCAGTTAACTTTTACATTTATATTATAATGGAAATTGCGAAAAGTTTACGCAGAAAACAGGAGGCCGCTCTCAATGGATAAAGAAATAAGAAAAGCGTTAGACGATCCGGAAACAAAGCTTATAAACATCACTGCGGGACCCGGCAGCGGAAAATCAAGACTGATCGCAGAAATGGTCGTCCAATATGCCTCATATTATTACGATAAGTATGACAATATCATCTGTCTTACTTTTACCAATGAGGCATATAGGGAATTGTACCGGAAGATCGTTAAACTGAACGGCAGCAAAAAACGCCTTTCAGGTCTTACCATCACAACATTCCATAAATTCGCCGCCAAACTGACGAACAAAGAAAAAGAGTTTAAAGATCTCGAGTGCAATTGCGAAGAGATCAACCTGTTCCAAAGGGCCATGGCATTAAAAAACGGTGAGGTCTTAACAGTCGATGACATCATCCAAAATGCGATCAATGCCTTGAATGAATATAAGGATAACAAAGAAACCGATAGGATCAACAGGGAACTCCTTGAGAATATGAAGATCCTGTTCATCGACGAAGCTCAGGATCTCAGATCTGACACAGCAGATCTGATCAGCAAGCTCATAAGTGCACGTGAAGATCTGAAAGTAATAACGGTATCTGATCCCAATCAGGGGATCTTTGCCTTCGCAGGTTCAAAAGAAGATTACCTCGCCAAGCTCATGAGTGGCGCAAAGGAGTTTTATCTCCCTTATAACTACAGGAGCACTCAGACTCTGGTCGACTTTACTGAAAACTATGTATTTAACGCTCTGCCCGGATCACCCCGGAAAGAAGATAAGAAGATGACGTCAGGGGCTTTATCCGACCCGGATGATTCATCAATAGAATTGATCGATAGCGATACCGGATCTTATCAGTATGCGATGATCGATTCTGTTATCAAGCTCATAGAAGATCAAAACTATAACCCGAGGCAAAACAGATATGAGATCGGTGTCATCCTGCCCAGGAACGATGATGTTGATCTCGTCTTCAGGATCCTAAACGCCGAATATGCAGATGACGATAACGTGATCGTTGAGACAACAGGCAGCCGTCAGACTTTCTCTTTAGACAGGCTGGATGAATTCCACTCTTTGTTTAGAAACCTTGAAATTGCTTTTGCCCGGACCACTGACCGGGATGGTCAAGGTCATAAATGCCTGTATACCCAACAATTCATACATACTGTATACGAACATGTGCGTGTAATGGATAAAAATGACTATTATGTGAAACAGTGTACTGAGCAGCTGACTGAGGCGTATAAGAGCAGCCCATACGCTGAACATGCAGTCAATATTCTTTTGGATTTTATCAGGGATAATCATGGATCAGACATTCATAACAACCGGCTGTTCTGCGACTATCAGTACGAGGCATTTAAGCAGTATGTCTCTTCATTTACTTTTGAAGAATTCTATTATAATTACATCAAAAGTCCTGCTGATACTGATCACCCGGCAGTCACGATCGAGGTCACTACCATTCACAAGGCAAAAGGCAAGGAATACGATCATGTATTCATGGCCTGCTTCAAAAATGAAGAAGAATGGCTGAACCAAAAAGACCCATATGCTCTTCAAAAATGCCGTTATGTTGCGATGACAAGAGCCAGAAGCCGCCTGTCCGTCTTTAAGGGCAAGGATGACGACTATTATAGTGATATCAAACCTCTTGATATGACCGGTCATGAGATCAAGGATTATTCTTCTATAGGTCCTGAGATAATACTAAGCCCCAAGGACCTTGCTCTTTCATTCATGCAGCCTGTATTTCATTATTCGCAGTTCATTCCGAACGAAAACCCTGTCATCGATGGCGTGGAATCACCGATCTTCTTCCCGGATACTGAACACTACCATGTAGGTCAGACTCTCCGCCTGTCAAATGACACCAAAGAAAGCAGCCTCAGATTGTTGTTCGAGACGGAACAGGGAGAAACAATAGAAAGGCTCGGAAGATTAACCGATAAGAATAATCTTACATCCGGACTGCTGGACATCTTATGTCAGAGAAATCCTAAGATCAAAGAACTCCTCGACAACAAGAGTTATCATTTTCGCGATAAGGAAATAACCAAGCTCATTAACGACATGATCGACATAAAGATCGGAGCCTTTGTGATCATAGACGGCGTAGATGCGCCTTGGAATGGTAACAGTAAGTATTTTGCTCCATTCCTGCAGGCCGGAAGCGCGTATGATTATGAAGGAAAACTGACTTGGGCTTTTACAAGTAGTATCTGTGATTGCAGATATATCGACATTCATGACATAAACAAACCTGAAAACCGTACACCAAAAGAAGATAGTGAAGGACACTACATCATGGTCTACCGCAAGAAGCTCATGATCCCCATCATCACTTTTAAGAAGTAATCCTGAGCTCAAATAGATAAGTGTTCAACTTACACGCCGCGTATTTCACGGCGTGTATTTTTGCAGTGCTATCATTGCGTCATATTCTGATCAAAGGAAGGAAAACACCATGAAGACCAATGTTTTAAATGAAAGTTCAAAAGGCACCGAAGTCATCAGGCTCGAAGACAAGCTCTTTGATTCGGGCATTATCTTCTTAGACGGAGAGGTGGATCAAGACAGCTGCGTTACTCTGATACAGCAGCTTCTTTATCTCGAGAGCAGGAACATCAAGGAGATCACTATCTATATCAACAGCCCCGGAGGAGAAGTAATATCGGGGCTGTCTGTCTATGACACCATAATGGGTCTTAAGACGCCCGTTAAGACTGTCGCGATAGGCACCGCAGCATCCATGGGGAGCATAATCTTTCTCGCGGGGAAGAAGCGCTATATGCTCCCCCATTCCAGGGTCCTTATTCACGATCCTCTTCTCACGCTCTCAGGCACCAAGTCAGCCCTGGCATTAGACAAGGATGCGAGGCATCTCATGGAGATCCGCGAGGTGTTGGCGGGCATCATCAGCAAAAGAACAGGCCGCACTCTTGAGGAAGTCTATGAGAAGACCAAAGAGGACACCTATCTCTCAGCAAAAGAAGCCCTGGATTTTGGCATTGCCACCAGGATCATCACCCACTTGGGCCAGGACGAAAGGAAGGTATCAGCATGAAGAATCCCAATAAGCTTAAGGCAGGCTGGCGCATTCTCGCCAAGGACGTTATGACTCTTAATGATTCAATGGAATCAGGCCTCTCGGGGCACGACATCGTATGCGGCGGGTCCGGTGCAGGCAAGACCGGGAGCTACGTTGAGCCCAACATCTCCATGTTAGACCACAGTATGGTGATAATGGACACCAAGGGACGCCTCTTTAAAAAGTACAATAGCTATCTAGAAGCCAAAGGCTTCAGGGTCCTTAACATAGACTTCGTGCACCCTGAAGATTCGATCAGCTATAACCCGTTAGATCATGTGCATGTATATGAGGAAGCAACAGAAGATCACCCCATCAGTTACAGGCAGATCGATCTTAAGAGGGTTGCGGAATCACTCGTATCAGAGTCAAATGACAAAGATGACATGTTCTGGATCACCACCTGCCGCAACACCCTGATCACTATGATGGCGTTCGTCATGGAGACCCTTCCAAAGGAAGAGCGGCACATGGGCTCGGTGGTCGAAGTCTATATGAACTTTACAAGGGAGCTCAGTGAACACCGCTCTGCGAGAGACGAGCTCAAGGTCTCTTTTTTCGAGCAGCTCGCAGTGGAGGATCCTGACAGTTTCGCGGTCATGATGTACCGCAAGCTCTCATTTGACAGCGACAAGACGTGGGGGTGCAACGAGATCTTCGTCGGAAACGCACTGGAGATCTTCTCATATACCGAGACCAGGAAGATCTTCGGTGCGAGCAGCACCATCGATCTCGCCTCTGTCGGGCGCGAAAAGACCGCGCTCTTCATCAACACCTCCGACACAAACCGCATGATGGACCCCATCGTCAATGTCTTTATAAACCAGCTGCTCCAGGAACTCGTGGAAGAAGCTGACAGACATGATTCAGGTGAGCTCGATGTCGCGGTGAGGCTGATCCTCGATGACTTCAGCTGCGGAACTAAGATCAACGACTTCGATAAGCTGATCTCGGTCATCAGGAGCAGAAGGATCTACGTCTCCATGATGCTCCAGTCCGTCTCGCAGCTTCAGACGCTCTATTCTAATTCCCAGGCCAAGACGATACTTGCCAACTGCGACTGCAAGATCTTTTTTGGCGGCCAGGATAAGGATACCGCAGAGTATCTGGCAGATATCGTGGGCAAGCTCCCCAAGACCTTGATGAACCTTAAAAACGGCGAAGCGGTCGTGGTGATCCGCGGTCAGGGCGCATCGTTCACAGAGCGCATCAAGCCCTATTCGATGGGATTAGACGGTAAGTAAGGAGGAAAAGTCATGGCAAATACAAGACTCAGTCAGATCATAGGCAATGCCAGATCCGGCCACGCGATCAGCAATACATACATAAAAAAGTCCGTTGATCACTTCCTCGAAAACCCGATCACCGCCCACTTCCCTCCCGGGATCAAAAAAGACCTGATAAAGGATTTTGCCTCAGACTTTGACAGCACATTAGAAGGCAGTTATTCCGGTCTTGCCTTCGGAGAATTTGCCTCAAGGTATTGGGAGAAAAACCACGATACGGCCGCCAAGGATGTTGAGGAGCTCGATCTTATCTGCCTCCCTGATGCGATCGCAAGGAAGACCCTGCCCTGCCTTAAGCTGGCCGTCGATGAATATATGGACTATGCAGGGCTTAAAGATGAATACGATAAGTGGCTCAGACCTGACTGCGAGGCGTGGGAGACGCAGCATGACGGCAGGGCCGCATCTATAGGCGATGTGATCTACAGATCCAGCAAGCACTTAAGTTCAGCCGTGTGCTCGATGATCAGTTTTGATGATAAGACCAATAACGAAGGCGTGACTGACACAGATATCCCTAAGCCGTTCTGCCGCGAGGGAAGATCGGGCGATCTGTACGAGACGTTCCTTGCGGGCGTCTGGGTGTGGCTCCTTCTCATCGAAGCGCCACACAACTTAATGACCTCACGCTCAAATTGATAAATAGATAACCCGATGTTAGTATCTTGATATGGAGGACATACACATGACCGCTTATAACAAAGACTTCATGAGAAGGACAGAATACAGGAAGGCCCGCCTCGAGATGCATCTTGACGCTGTCAGGAACACCCTGGAGGGCTATTACGAGAGCATCCTTCCCCTTATCGAAAACGAAGACAGAAAATGCGACGCATCAAAACTGGATGACACAATAGAATGCATGCTCGATTCTCTTGCCGGGGCTCTTAAGACGACAGGGCAAAAGCCTCTTGCCAAGACCCAAAGAGCGTTCTATAAGAACTTCTTATATCTTTTGATCCTCTCGCCTGAAATAGACTACGATCCGCCGCGCATATTAGAGCACTACATAAAGGCAAGTTTCGGCGACATCTTGTATGAGGCGGATATCTTATCTCATCTTATGAAAGACAAGCCCGAAAGAGCACTTGTGATGCACGAGCAGCTCCCATGGGAAAGCGAAGCAGACGAGAAACATGACATCATCTATTCCTCCATGACCGCCTACGAAGAACTGACCGGGAAGAAGGTATCAGATCTTTATCAGGACAAGGAATCAGAGTATCATAATCAGATAACCAAAAAGAATAGATCAGCCAAGGCCAAGATCACGATCGAAGACAACACCGAGATCAGTGATAATGAAGAAGCCAATAGGCTGATGCCGTATCAGGAACCGGATGACATAATATATAGATCTGAATCTATAAGTGAAGCGGCACTTTCGATAGAGCGCTGGAAGGAATATCTCCCTGATGCCGGGCAGTACATAAACTGCTATGAGAAGTTCCGCAAAGATCTTATAAACCGCCCCGGCCTTACCAAGCGCATTAAAGACGACATGAAGCTCATGTTAGATGCTTATCTTGCCGAAAATAACATCAGCGCATATTCGCTTGGCGACTACTACGGACTTATAGATGAAGCATTAAGGAAGGTTCCCGGCAAGCTGACGCATGAGATGGTAAGGGCGAGGTTATTTACTGAAGATGAGTAACCCCATTAGCAAGACAGATCTTCTAATAAGGCTCAGGCAAGACCACTTAGAGCATGTCAAAGAAGGAAGCGATAAAGACAGCATCATCTTCGGATTTATCAAAGAAGAGAGCGATGCCAAGGTTTCCCGTTACCTGAGAAACTTAAAGAGCGCTCCTGATATAAAGACACGCCTCAGGCACTCTAAGAGCGTTCAGGATCTTATAGACAGTCCTAACGCAAATCAGTATGTCCTTATAAGCGTTCTTGAAGCTCTCTATAAAGAAGGCCTCATCACGGAAGATAAGGCAGCCGGACTTCTTGGCGGCATACTTACCGTAAAGAACGAGACAGAGTTTGCTAAGATAGCCAAAGCAAGCGCTCTTCTCGGCATCAGCAGCAAGATAAAGGATAACGATAAAGCCTTGAAGGGCAAGGAAAGAAAAGCCTTTATCACTAAGCTCTTGACAGGAGGAGACGATACATTAGAGCAGTTTAAGACAAGCCTCATCAAGAAGCTTATCAATAATTTCTTTAACTCGGGAGACATCAGAAAGAAAGCCGGCAATAACGCCCGTGACACAAGTTACAGAGACGATATAAGGCTCTATAACTACTATCTCAGGAAGACGGATAAGATCGCGGCAGATAAGGTCCTGACGGACAGCCTTTTCGAGAATGAATGGGAGGATTTCTATCTTGATATAAACAGGCCCAAAAAGGACAGATCTTATGAGACATTCCTGCTATATCAGAGCCCCTTATCTCCCGTGTCGCTGTGGATAATGGGCGGAGATCTTCTGGGAGAAGAAGAGCTAAGGAAGGCCTTCCCTGACATCCCGGTCATGAACTATTACTACGTCTTACGATACGATTACTCCATGGACAATATCTCTTACGACGGCGTCGATCTTACGTGCGGCGCGACACAGATCCTGGAGGTATTTACGGACATAAGAACCGCCCTGGCAAGGCTTGGGGGAAGCGGGATATCAGACAGTATCACTGACGCCATCACAGATCTCGGCGGGCATAACTTAAGCGGTTATGACATTCCCGCCATAAGAAGATACGAGAAGATAAGGCAGCGCCTGTCCGGGAAGACCGCCCCTGCACCTGAAGACATTCGCATCGCAGAGCAATACGGCAGGACCGAACGCAATGGATTAAATTGATCTTTAGAACGCTATGTTGACAGTCTCCTGCGCACAGTTCTTGCCTGTCCTTCCGTCGCTGGGAGTCTTGGAGAATGTCATCTGATATCTGCCGTCGCCGTAGTATCTGACCTTGTAGTGCTTGCCTTCTTCGGTGATCTCGAATCCCAATTCCATAAGTGCCTGTCTGGTCTTGGCAGACATGCCGTCATAGGTCTTGAGGATGCGCTTGACTTCCTGAGCTTTAGTAAGTCCTATCTTCTCATATTCGTTTGAATCAATGATGTCTTTAACGACATCAGAGCGTCTTGTGCCGTCCCCTATGCCCTTGAGCGCTTCTGTCAGAACGGCCAGGAGGATATCCTTGATCTCGCCTTGATAGAACTCATATTCGTCTCCCATGTACAAGACAGGGACGGATTCTTTGGAATCGAGCTTGGCCTTGAGACCCTGGTTTTCCATCTGAAGAGCTACATTCCTGTTGAGAAGATCATCCACCTGTTCCTGGAGTTTCTTAATGTCACTATCGAAAGTATCTATTACTTCAGAAGTCTCTATCTCTGCTCTTTCCCTGGCCTGCTCAGCCTTGGCACGCTCTTCTTTCTGGGCATTTAACCTGTCACTCAAAAGGGCGCCCTTAACGCCTTCCCAGGTAAAGAGCTTGTCTATACGGTGCGTGGTACTGTTAGATACGATGTTCGATATGACCTTCTCCATCAGAAAAGCATCATAGCCATAAGCGCTCCTGTATAAGAACCTTCTGTGCTTGCCGGTCTTAAGGTAATATATGCCGATGGCGCCCAGGTATTCGTTCTTCTCTTCAGTCTTCTCCCTTATCAAGTGATCGAGTTCCACGGTCTCTTCTCTAAAGACGTGCGCAACTCCCTTGAGCCTCTTGGCAAGTACAGCCACGTCAACGGGATCGTTGTTGCCCGGAGTCTTGGAGACATAGACAACAGGCAGATCGTAAGATGCCTTGCCGCTTATTACATCCGTCAGAAGATCCAGGTTGCCTTCGCCTATCACGATGCCCTTGTAGTTCATCTCAAGGCCGTGGTCAGGCTTGATGTAACCCTTATCGATCAGGAGAGTTATAAAATGCGGGGTCGAGAACTTCTTATCCTTATCAAGAGCATCGTCTGTATAGCTCCTGTCGAGCCTTATGGACATCTTGCCAAGTTCAAAGTTCATGACATAATCAGAGTCCCAGATGGCGCCGTTGGCATCCTTCTTCTCGTAGCGCACAGCGATTATGTTCTTGTTTCTATACTCTTCTATCTCAAGCCAGAGAGCGTCACTGCCATAGCGGATGTTGCGCTCGCCGTTCCAGACAAGGCCCGGGATAACGTTCTCCTGATGCGGGTTCGTCTGATTCCATTCGACGACCAGCCTTATGAAGTCATCTGCTGTCATACTCTCTTTGATGTCTAATACCGTCGAAAACAAAAGCATAAGCGTCTCCCCCGTTAAAACTCTCGCAATGAATTTAAGTACCTGTCAATAGAAGAATGCGCTGTTAATCCCCATAAGTCAACACCCTCATTAAATCTATAACCCTGCAGCCCGTTCTCATCAGCGAAAAGTTCGCTGGTATGTTCGCTATAGCAGCGAACTCCTTAGCGAACTATATACATTATGTGTCAGGCGAAGTGCAGTATGCTAATGAGAAGAAGCCAGCTAAGTCCGTAGTAGCAGGCAACGGCAACCAGGTCGTTTACCGTGGTAATAAGGGGACCAGAAGCTACGGCGGGGTCCACCTTTATCTTCTTGAAGAACAGAGGGATCAAGGTGCCAAGGGCACTTGCGATCATCATGGACACCACGAGGGACAGAGCAATGCAGATACCGACGGAGAATGCAAATCCGGGGTCCTTGCCCTTAAATACCATGAGATAAAGACTTACCATCACGAGCGAGGTGATACCTATTATAAGGCCGACGCAAAGTCCCACTCTCGATTCCTTGCAGACCAGTTTAAACTTCTGGGCTAAGGAGAGGTTCTCATCCGTCAGCACCCTTATAGTAACGGCAAGGGACTGGGTCCCTACATTACCTGCCATATCCAGTATCAGTGACTGGAAAGCCATTATGATGGTCAGCTGGGATACGACCCCTTCAAATACACCTACCAGACTCGATACCACCATGCCGAGCACAAGCAGTATGAACAGCCACGGCAGTCTCTTCCTCATGCTCTGAGCAAGAGGCTCTTTAAGGTCTTCTTCTGCGATGAGACCGGCGAATCTCGCGTAGTCTTCACCCATCTCATCGTCTACTACCTCAATGAGGCTCTGGGACGTGATAACTCCCAGTATCCTGTTATCGTCATCCAAGACCGGAATGAGATCCTCCGAATAGTCCTTGAGCCTGGTCATACAATCCTCGGTCTGCTCGCTGCCGTATACATACGGGAATGATGTCACTATCAGATCATCCAGGGGCGTATTGCTCCTTGCAATGATCAGATCCTTAAGGTCTATGGCGCCATAGAATGTGTGGTCCTCACTCTCAACAAAGATCGTGGAAATATTGTCATTCTCCTCAGCCTGGGAGACCAGCTCACTCATGGCCTGTTTGACAGTCAGGTTATTGTCAATGACTATAAAATTAGCTGTCATACGGCTGCCGATCTCATCCTCGTCATAGGAGGCAATAAGGCTGATCTCCTCTCTTACCTCTGAATCGAGAGCCTCGATGATCAGTCTCCTGTGCTCCTTATCTATCTCCTTAAGAGCATCTGCAGCAGTATCCGTCTCGAGCTCCGATACGACAACGGAAGCGCGCCTGATATCCATCTCTTCAAGATAGATACCGGCCTGTTCCTCATCTATACTCTCGAACGCCTCGGCAAGAAGATCCTTGCCGCATACTCTATAGAGCTTCCGTCTGCCCTGCAGATCAAGCCCTTCCAGAGCCTGGGCTATGTCACTTGCGTGATAGTCCTCAAGCTTGTTATGAATTACCCTCGGGGTCTCCTTACCCTTGATGAGAGAGATTATCTCCTGTGAATAATCTCTCCTCATATCTTTCTCACCCATTGCTTTACCTCCGTCAAAGTAAAACAAACGGTAGAAACAAAAAACCTCTGGCAAGCAGAGGTGACACTACGATCTATTCCGAATACAGCAGGCGGTATTTGGAACACATCATAATAGACTGTCTCCTCCGTTTGTCCGAACTGTCACAACCGTCCACTGTATTCACCTCACTTTGTATATGGATTCGGAATACTCCTGCAAGCATTCTAACATGCATAAATATCCTTGAAAACCCTTTATGAGAATAAAATTTCATCTTCAAAAATACAGCGTTTGACATCATAATTATTAATAACAGAAAACCCAAGGAGGCTCCCATGGTTTTACATTTGGACTGTACGGTAAGAGAAGGATCGAGGACCAGGCAGCTTGCTCAGGCTTACCTTAAGGATAAACAGCAGGTAACGCACCTTGATCTTATTGATCTTGATATAAAACCCTTAACCCGCGAGATGCTGGATAAGAGGACATACCTCCTTGAACATGGCATGCTTCAGGATCCCATGTTCGATATGGCAAGACAGTTTGCAAGTGCGGATGAGATCGTTATCTCAGCCCCCTTCTGGGACGGATCTTTCCCGTCTGTGCTCAAGGTCTATATAGAGAATATCTATGTAATAGGCATAGTCTCAGACTACACCCCTGAAGGCGCTCCCTACGGCCTTTGCAAAGCAGATAAGCTCACATACATAACCACTGCAGGCGGCAAATACATCCCGGACTTTAGCTACGACTATATAAGGACTGTTTTCGAGAATAATTTCGGCATAAAAGAGAGCCGTCTCATCAAGGCAGAGATGCTGGATATCGAAGGCTTTGATTGCGAGGCGATCCTAAGCGAAACCATATCCCGGATGCAAAACTGAAATATGCTGTTATATAATTAGCCCATGGAAAAGCTAAGATCAGGATATATCGATGCCTTAAGGATCGCAGCAATAGTCTGCGTCCTGTTTAACCATCAGAGCATCTACTACGAGGTGAACGATCCTGTGCTGTGCGCCTTTTCCATCCTGACCAAGATCGGACCTCCGATGTTCTTCATGATCTCGGGCGCGCTTTTGCTGGGCAAGGAAGAGAGCTTTGCCCATATCCTGAAGCACCGCATATCCAGGATCCTTATCGTGATGCTGGCAAGAAGTGTCCTTGTCCTGCTCCTTATGCCTCAATATAGAAGCCATCCCCTGCAGGTATTTATATCCGGCAACATCTGGTTCCTGTATGCATACTTAGGCTTCCTGCTGATGCTCCCCTTCTTAAGGCATATAGCAAAGGGCGCAAATGAGACTGAGCAGAAGGCCTTTATTGCCCTGTCCATAATCTGCTACCTTATAGCAGGTTTGTCCAGAGGCTTTAGCTTTACCGAGGGCTTTACCCAATACCTGCCCCTTTATACATCTGTCCTGCCCAAGCTTTCAGAGAACATCGTCTTCCCCCTTATAGGTTACTTCCTTGCAAAAGGGCAGCTTATAAGAGGCGCCAAGGAAAAGCTGATCCTGGCATTAACAGCTGCACTTCATGTGATACTGTCTGTCTGCCTTATAAAAGCATCAGGCAGCAGCGATCACGAACATCTGGAAGACCTCAGGATGTATTTTGTTATACCTCTGGCTATCCTGATCTTTGTCCTTGCAAGAGACCACATAACCAAGGCTAATAAATATTTGCAGATCGCAGCAGGAACGGTATTCGGCATCTTTATCCTGGATACCACATTCTTCCTTGCAGGAGACATCGAGGGATTTATAACCTCGGCAATTCCCGGCATCCCCCAATTTGCCGCCTGCACTCTTGTTGTTATAGCAGAGTTTGCAGCATACGGCGCTCTTACCTATCTTCTAAAGCTGATACCTCCGGTTAGGAAGGTCTTGTAAGAAAGCTATCTTTCTTTTCTCGATTTGCCCTCGTTTTATAAAAATGAACCTTAAATAGTTTAAGGTTCATTTAAGGTTCAAGTCACATAATTACATCAAGCTAAATGCTTATCTACTTATCCCCATCCCCATTGCCCGGCTTGATATAGGTCGGGCAATACTTTATCGGGAGTTATTTATATTTATCAATACTCTTCTGCAGTTCCTGGATCTTGCGGTTTAAGTCAGACACCTGACCCTCCAGGTCTTTGGCTCTTGACTTAAGGCTGCTCATCTCCGACTGCAGGGATGCCTGCTCCCTGTCAGCCTTGCTGCCATTTATCCTGAACCTGATATAAGGTATCAGGAGCAGTATCCCTGCAGCTATCATGATAAATGCCACACCACCGGCTTTAAATGCGATGGGAAATATCGATCCCAGAAGGGCGAAGACACCTATCGCGCCCAGGACGTTGGCAAATGAGCCGTCATCTCCTCCGGTGCTTGTGCTGCCGGAAGAAACACCTGACACTGCCAACATATCCTTGACAGATCTGACTCTGGATTCCAGCTGAACCTTATTGTTCTTAAGCTCCTTCATCTGAGCTCTCAAGTTCTTTAATTCAGATTCGTTCTTATCCTTCTGGCTCTTAATATAGGGCCCCAGCTTATCTGATACCGTATCTTCGGTCTCATCTGACTTTAAGTGCGTTACGGACTTACCGCATTCCTCAAGTTCATTAAGAGCGCCATCTGACTTGATCCTCGCTTTGAAATCATGGGTGCGCGAACGGATAAGCCCTACCCAGCCGCTACAGTTCTGGGGAGCGATCTCTGTTACCTTACGGTAATCCTGCTCTGCTTTGTCATATTGCTCGAGCTCCAAAAAAGCGTCGGCAGCCTTTAGTCTTGCTTCAGACGAATTCTCATCCACCACATTGACCACATCGGCATGCAGGTTCTCAACATTAATTGTGGATCTATAATAATTGATCGAATCCTGAACCACATAAGCAGTACCGCAGAAAGGGCAGTTAGCAGCCTTAAGATCCGGATCAACCGTTAATATACCACCGCAATTCTCACACTTACCTTGTACAAATGGCATATAACATCACCTCGGTATCAGCTTGTATTGTAATTATAGCATAGGCGCTACCTGCCGTGATAAATGCGCTTGAAGGGCAGTTTCTCCCATACAAACGCGATAAGAGACAGCAGGCATATCTTAAGTATCAGGGCAACAGGCCAGCCCTTTACGGGAAGCCATGTGATAATGCTACGGGCTACAAATCCTGCAAAATAATCAAAGCCCATAAACAGTATAGTATGCTTACCGAACCAGCACATTATCCTTAATACAGGCTTATCCCAACTGACTATTCTAAATATTGCAAATAGCGCAACAGGCACCATTAAAGCCCCTGTAAGCATAAGAAACAGATTTCCATAACAGTTATAATCGAAATCGATCTTAGCTACCGGATTAAATACTATTGCAGCGCTGCCGCAAACCATAAGGAGCACTACGAACACAGGACGGCGCAATAAATATCCGACAATGTCCCTGCGTCTCATCTCATATCCGGCATAGACAAAGATGAGTGCCATCAGTGCAGTATCTATATTCCAGGGCAGTTTAGGCGCACCTGCCAGGTACAATACATAGCTTATTCCGCAGCCCGTAACAGCTCCAAGCAAAGCAAACCACTTGACCTTTACCTTAAAAAGCGCAGCAAATATAAAGAATGTTACAAAAGCGCAGGTAAGATACCAAAGCGGCGAACAATTAGGCATCCATTCCAATGTGCCGTTGGAATAAAGGATCCCGATAATATACTTAGGCAGATCGTAGTGTTCCCCGGTGCCCCAACAGATCACCCCATAGATCACAAGATTGATCCCGCACAGAATAAAATACGGCAGGATCAGTCTCTTAAGATACTTAACAACACTGAATCTATCAGGTTTAAACAGAAACCCGGACAGGATAAAGAATAAAGGAATATGGAAACCATATACAAACTTCGCCAGTGGCGGCGCCGTATGCCCGACGCAGACCAGAAGGATACCAAGCCCTCTTAAAGCATCGAGCCACAATTCCCGTCTGCTTTCTATTCCTGTTCTGTTCTCCTGCAGCACCTCTTCCATATCTCATATGATAGCGCATATCGGTTGTTTGCCCAAAAGGTCCGTTTATTATTGACATAATAAAGGGATGCCCCCAGTAAAACAAATCACTTGAGGCATCCCCATCACCGCTGAACTTATATTATGTTCCTGTCAGCCTACTGAACTGGCAGTTATCCACATTGCAGGTCTAAGCCCTCTTCCAGGGAATGTAACGTCGCAGCCAGGAGTGTAAGCATTTCCTCCGGTAGTTACATATACTGCCATTCTGGCACTGGTGCCGGGGGTTCTCAGGAACCATTCACCGAAACCATCCGGATTGCTGCGGGCTACATTCTGCTTCCAGGCATAGTCTGTAACAAGACTTGCTCTGTATTCTTCCGGAACCAGCTCCTCAAATTCATCAGCACTTAAGAGGAATACCTTGTCAACCGTAGCATTACCGCTCTGGGTATCGAACTCCGGATTAGGGGTATTGGGCACATTGGTATCCAGTATCAGTGCCTTCTCCTCATCTGTAAAAGCACTGTCTACAAACTCTCCGTTAAGCCAGGCTCTTGATGTGCATTCCTCCCAGGAGGTATCGGTCAACTCCTCATTGAACATCTTGTTCTCGATAATGTATTCAGACAGGAGCATGACATTGTCGCCATCGATATCTATAATGATCCAGCTTATAGGACCTTCGCCATAACTGCCGAATGTTAAGGTGTCGCCTTCGTAATACGCTATGCCGTCTATTACGACGCAATCTTCCTGAACTACTGCTTCTTCTGTAGTCGTAGTAGCCTCAGAAGCACTCTCTATCAAGGTTACAAGCGTAGAGGAAGAAGACTCCTCTGCTGACTCCTGAACCTCACCACTTGCGCCGCAGCCTGTAAAAGCCAATACCGCTCCAAGCGCCAGGGCTGATACGCCCACTAAACTCTTCTTCATATCTAGATCCTCTTTCCCCCGACAGATTGCCTGTCGGTCATTTGTTTATTTAAAAAGAACACTATCGTGCTCTTCTTAACCTGTTTAAGCCTTATAGTTTATCTATCTGCGAGAACATATCCCGGAAAGGCTTTTGCAGACTTCCTTCCTTAGCTCCCAGGACTCTTTCCGCATGGTAGATAAATGCCGCTACCCTCGAAAGCAACTCGCTCTCAGTCTGTTCGAATGTCTCGTCAAAGGCCATCTCTGCATATACAAGCAAAAGCTCTGCCGCATATAACGGATGCTTAGTGTCAAAGACTCTCTCTGCTGCCCCGTCCTCGATTATCTCTGCAAGGACCGGAGTTACACCTTCCAGCAGGATCCTTTCCATCTTCTGATGCATTAATGCATTCTGAGGCCTGTGTACCTGCTCCAGGATCTCCCCACCTATGTCAGAACGTGGCTTCAGGCAATTAACGGCTGCTACTATCCTGTCTACTGCAGGAATATCCTTGCCTGCTGCCACCTGTCTGGCATTCTCGATCAGGGAATAGCTTATCCGTTCCACGAGCATATCCAGGATCTCTTCCTTGGACCTGAAATGGTAGTACAGGGTGCCCCGCGCTATACCGACCCTGGAAAGTATATCCCCCGTGCTTGTCCCGTCGTACCCCTTCCTCGCGAAAAGATACTCAGCCGCATCAAGGATCTCGTTTTTCCTCTCCCTGGCTTCCTTTGCCACCTTCACACCTCACAAACCGACAACCTGTCTAATAAGATACATTTGCCTGGCTCAGGTTGTCAAGATGAAGAGGCATGACATTCCTTCTTATCCCATATATACGCTTAAGCTCAGGGAACCTGTTCTTTATCTATACAAATGTCCACAATTTTGTCGTTTCAATATCATCACCAGTAAAAGGATTCTCCGTTATGCTATAATTACCACAATATCAATCAGATAGGAGTGCACTGCGGTGGCAACTATTGACGAACTAGTAGAAAAGCTTTTAACCTGTTTTTCTTATCGGAAAAATGAGTTTGACAAAAAGAGGAAAGAATTAACCTCAGTTCATTTCGAAAAATGGGCTAAGGACTTCGAAAAAGATCTCTTGAACAAGAATGGGATTATAAAAACCGATCGAGGACTATCTCTTACCGATAGTTTTTCTCAGAACCTTACAGTTCTTGATGTAACTAGTACCTATATCTATAAGCATGTTCTGTTTTTCGAAACAAAAGCTAAAGGAAGATGCATTGCCTTTGAATTCAATTACAAAGGTTCGTATAAAAATATAGATGTATCTGTACCGTATGCTTTGTTTTTAGATGTTTCAGATATCAAAAAGGCAGATATGCTTAAACGAGGAGATCAGGTAAATGTTACCGGTGAAGTAACAATTAAAAAGGTGGCTGACAGTATTCTTATTGACTTTTCTCCTAATACTAAGTTTGAAAAGGCATAACACTTAAGTTTATATATCAAAAACTGAAACCTCGGAAAAGATATATCCGGGGTTTTTATTTGCCCCAATTCCAAGGAAGAAGGTAATAACCATAACTGGAAGTATAAAACTGAAACGAAAAAATACTTTAGATCCAAATTCGGTTGTATCAGAATTGTTACGACCATTTCCTAAGGAACCTTTTCTTAACTCAAGCTCAACATATTGGCATACCTATACAAAATGACCTCTCTATTCTTTGTTTTCTTATAAGATTCTTCATTGTGCATTGTTTCAATTATTGTACCTGTAGTTGTTTTGCCGAAGCGGCTTGCAACAACATCAAGGACTTCCATGTCTTCTCTGGAAAGATTCGGGAAGCTGTCGTAATCATTTCTAATGAACCTCTGCCCGATACCATTACCAAAATCAACCATTTCACTTGGTATAGAACTAAGATCGATAATTGATTCATATGCAACCGGCACAGCCCCCATAGGAAGCGAACGATAAACAAGCCCGGAAATTGCATGACCGTACCGCTTGTATGAGAGTGAATCCGCATACCAAAGCATTTTTAGTAGTTTTACCAGGTATAATGAATTCACCTCTTCCGAGTTCGCAAAATAATGGATCATATCTATCACTACACCAAGTGATAGTTCTTTATTTCCATTTGAATCAGGATCATGTATAAACCTTGCGTATTTAGACATAATTGCACTCTTCAAGTAATTATCATGATTCTTCTCAAATAGAATTCTTGCTGCACTACTGCATTTTGAATATGCTCTAGGAGATAACGAATCCTTCGATCTGTTTAATAACTCTATGAACCATTCAGGATCACTATCCAATTTTCTTAAGATAGTATCGTGTGCATTATCTTGAACTTGATGACTTTCGTAACGGGTTATAGTCTTTTGTCCCCAGCCAAGCAAAATACACAGATCCGACTGACTGATTTCATATTTTGAACGGATATCACTGATCTGACTGGATTTAAGTAATCCCTTTTTCTCACGATATGCATCCTTCATAGAGATATCATTAACGGATATCTGATTCTCATCTTCAAATATCTCTTTTGTTTGCTCGCAATAAGAGTATTGGGCATCATACTCGACCAGAAGTTCCTTGAAAATATTGCTTTCTTTTCTGTGAACGATCTTTGTTGCATGTTTTTCCATACAACACGGGCAAATCATATTAGTATCCATGCATATACCTCTCATCCTTTGTAAGGAAACATAGAATCATCAAATGGTGTATCGGCATAATGAAATGACATAATAAAAATAGAATGATCACCACTATCTGACAGTAAATCTACTCGTATCTTAATGTAAACATCCTTATTACTGTTATATACCTTGCCAAATTCACGCATCTCACTTCTGTTCTTAAATCTAGTATCCTTTACAGTCCTTATATATTCTTCAACTGTCAGTTTGCAGAGCTCTCTCTTAAGCGCAACGACAGGATTCTCATCAGGGAATAGATCAGAGACTGTATATTTGTTGGTATATTTAATGTCTCTATTCTGATCTACCTGTCTAACTTCTTGAAAGCTTACTTTAGCATTATGCTCAAGAGCATAGTTCAGATTCTGTAAAAAGCATTGCACTTCATGTTTACTTTCGATTCTTGTTACAATATCCTTCAAATCATCGCCTCAACACAATAGTATCATTTGATACCATTATCAAAGCTGATTCATTCTTTGTCAATAAGCAAATTGATCATAAGCCATATATTATTAGTCATTGATGTTATAACTATATTCAAATCATGATTATTATAATCTGGATTTGAATTACTCACACTTATATAAAAGCGCCGAGCTGGCGCTACAGAAGCGCCGTATTCATCTTTGTTTTCTTATATGAGTCTTCATTTTGCATTGTTTGCATCAAAAATATTGCGGTATTGATGGTTTTATGTCTTTTCTACTGGCTCGCTTTCTCCAAACAGTTTTCTAGCATCTATCACCGGTAGTAATATCGGAGGCATTAACGAACTTGCCGTTAATGTAGCAACGATAGTCCTGATATTTGGGAATATTATCTGGCAACTCTGAATTTTCAAGAAGTCATCTACATCCTTTTCGTTCAAACAACTGATATCAAATATACCCGTAACACTTACCAGAATGTCAATTGGAAATGGGTGTTCGGGAGTATTCTTGATTTCAAGAACATATGTAACACTTGAATGAGTATCGTCAATTACATCAATCGACCTGTTTATCTTGGGATCAATCGAAAAAGCTCCTTTTGGTAACTTGTTGTTACTCAATCTGATTTCATTTGTTATCAGCTTATAATTAACTAGCGAATCCATATTGATTTCCTTCCTTAACTGATGCTCCGATACCACCATCGTAATTATAATTATTCTCTTCAATCTCAAGTGAATCAGCATAGCAGATATCACTCATCTCAGCTGTAACCGAGTTGACATTGATCACCAAACCTAATGCATTGGCATATCTAATAATCGTATCTAGTCTAGGGATGGTTCTTATTGATTCCAATCGGGCAATAGCAGTCTGCTTCAATCCGCATTTAGCTGCGATTTGTCTTTGCGTATATCCCTGATCAACTCTAGCTTCAATCAGTTTAACAATTACTCGCGAGACCTCTTCGGCTACTTCAAAAACTTGTTTGGATTCTTCATTTTCATTTTTTAATTCTTCCCAAACCTCATCAAACATTACTCTCTCCATTACGAATACCTCCTGATAAAGTCTTCCATACGCTTTCTTGCTGTTTCTATTTCATGTAATGGCGTTTTTCTCCCTTTTTTTCTAAAACCATGTAATAAAACAAAACGCTTGTCTTTATAATAAAAGAAAAATACTCGATTGTTTCCTGGTCTTAGTTCATACAAATCACCTTCAATTTGTTTTATGGCCTGCGGGCGGTACTCGTTAATTCTCATACCGTGATTCTCTAATAAACTGATATATGTCTTGATTAGGATTAAATCTCTTTCACCATATTTTCTAGCTACATCTTTCAAATACTTCTTGAGGGGCACATTGGAACCTTCTGTACAATACATATCGACATCGAACATCAGAAACCCCCTCGGAAAGATTTTGATAACATATTTGTTATCAAGTGGAATAATTTTAAAGCAGGCACTTAGTTATGTCAATATAATTGTTTCTAACAATAACCAATCGAGTAGGGGAAATTTAATGGTTCTTCACGTTTTCTGCACACAATATGATATTATCATATTAGTTGTGGGCTGGTTATATGACCCAGGTCCAACCGATTGGCGGGCAGACTGTCCGCCATTTTCATTTTAAGGGACAGGATATGAAGGAATTAAGTATTTTTGTAGATGAATCCGGCGACTTGGAGAATATGCAGGCATTCTCCGTATTATATTGTCTCCATGATACTCCATGATCAAGATTAGGTAATACCACCCATTTTCTTATACACATCTCCTCTCGGCCCGGCTAATACGGTAGTAATTACAATTACTCTTCCGTTAATAATCGTATATACCACCCGGTAATTGCCAAGCTTTATACGATAATAAATGCTGCGCTTACCCTGGATCCGTTTAACATCTACCTTCTCAGGGTGTTCCCCGAAAAGAAGTTCCCTGATCGCTTCTTCATACTGTGTCTTTACCTTCTCATGCTTGACAAAGAACTTGTCAGCAGCTTTGGTATATTGAATTTCATATGAGATGGATGGGTTGTTTTCAGATGCCATCAACGCCACCTCTCATACAGAGAATCGTTTCTTGCTGCTGATCTTAAGATCTTCATCAGACAGACTTTCGACAGCGTTAAGTACTTCCTTGGACTCTTCTTCAGAAGCATCTTCAATATTCACTGTTAATCTGTAAAGGGGATCGCCCTTCATTTTGGGAAGGTAATCATCAAGAGCCTCGTTGATCACATCAGTGAACGTCATATGAAACACGGACGCTACATTCTTAATATCTTCTATACGAGATTCGTCAAGTTTGAAATTCATTGCTTTAGTAGCCATACTACCACCTCCATCTCTATACATATAATATACACCGTATATATCGTATATACAATATTACTCTTTTCATAACCGAATCCAAGTCTAATACTCACCCATTTTGTAGGTTCTGGATCTTTCTGCATCTTAGGTCTCCTATGCTTTGAGAAAGTGATGATCAACTCTTGCATTTAGGCTTTTACAAAATCAATCTCACTCTTTCTCCTTCTAAACGCCTTGTTTATTACGACATTTACTGCGACGTTTATTGCGACATGATATCTCATGTAATAATCTTATAGTACCCATTGCGGTTTGCGCCTACATATTCAATAACTCCACCATCTTTAAGTTGTTTTAGTATTCTCTGTACCTGACGCTGAGATAATCCCAACCGCTCGGCCATCTTTGCAGCTGATAGCTTTTCACCTTCCCTAATAAGATCCAACACCTTCTCTTCTGAAGTCTTCTCTGTCGCGAAGGCACTTCCACTGGCAAGCTCTTTCAGGAGATCGCGTATCAGTTCAAGCATAAACTCTACAAATATGGTCGACTCTCCGGCAGTATTAGCTGCATTCAAAGCTTTATAATACCCATCCTGTCTCTCGTGTATGATCGACTCGATCGGAATCCAAAGGAAAAACTCCTGCCACTTCGCCAATATCAAGGTATGCCATAGCCTACCGGTTCTTCCGTTACCATCAGCAAATGGATGGATGAATTCGAACTCGTAATGAAAGATACAGCTCTTAACAAGCGGATGTAGTTTCGACTTTTTCAGCCAGTCGAAAAGTTGGCCGATCAAGTCAGGAACATAGTTGGCAGGTGTTCCGGCATGTATCAACTGATCTCCGGCATAAACACCAACACCTTTACTTCTGAAAATTCCGGCTTCTTTTACCAATCCGGCCATCATAATCTTGTGAGCTTTAAGAAGATCATTTACTGAATACGGATCCAGCTTAGTCATAATCTTATATGCTTCGTATGCATTCTTAACCTCACGGATATCTTGAGGCGGCCCCAGAACACGCTTACCATCTATAACATCACTAACCTGATCTATCGATAAAGAATTCTGTTCAATAGCCAAGGAAGAATGAATTGATTTGACACGATTTTCTCGACGAAGCTTCGGATTCTTAGAGAGCTGCTCAGAAACAGTCATAGCTCCGGTAAGCTCTGCAATCTCAATTACAAGATTTGTTATCTCATCTGTCATTGTATATGGTGGTGAATACGAAACACTCATAAAAGCTCCTTTTTCGATTCAGAATAAACAACTATACTTATGCATCCGCACTCATTATTTCCTGCTCTATTTTGCGAGCCTTTCTCGGATCCATCGGCTTTTCTGTTCCAACAGGAATAAACCACATCCGACCTCTTTGAACAGCGCCTTTTATTCTGCCATTTTTGCAATATATGGCCACCCACCTTTGTGATACATTCCACTTTTCTGAACATTCTGCTGAAGTCCAATAGTCCATAGAAAGTCCTCCATAATGCATTTCATCTGCATGTTACAATTATATTCTAGTGAGCGAACAGTTTCAACGAATTCTTCGAATATGCGAATAGTTTACTAATGTTGTTTTTCCATCCGGGTGCGGCCTCATATGATTTAGAGTTAGAGCAAGATCCGCCTTGGCAGCCAACTTTCATTTTCATGAAAATTGAGGTTCTTCACGGAAAGCTGCAAATTCCGCTAAGACAGCATGCTGTTCCGCTATATACCGGTCGAAAAGGGGGATTATCTCCCCGCCGTAGCAACATACCGCATTTATCTCCGGAAAGCTCTACAAATGGCGCTGAATTACTCAAAAGGAATGCTGTTTGGAGCAGTACTGTATTCATAATAAGTAATACCACGCTCCTCACACCAGGCAATCAAGTCCTTTGCTGTGTATTCTTCGCCCTCTGTAAGCCACTTTGGTCCATCAAAGAACATAATTGAAGGCTCTATAACAGCGTAGAAATCAGCCGACATTGAATGATTACCATGATGACCGGGCTGTACGATATTTGCTCTCATATCAGATCCATACATATTAAGCAAAATGCTCCCCATAACGTCACCATATACATCTCCACATACTAGGAAACTGTCAGAAACACCTGTGATCTTAAACATCAGGGACCCATAATTAGCAACATCCGGATTGCCTGTGTCAACTACTATCTGATCAAATGCGTTATAAACATACACATCAAGCCCATCTATGGTAAAACTGTCATCTCTTGACAGATAAACTATTCTCTCATCCCCGGAAGTCTGATTCAAAAACCGCTCATATACTTCAGGTGTATCCCACCATCTGTCAGCTGCATAAGTACAATACAGATCGTAATCAAGCGGCGTAGCATATACAGTTCCTATCGTTATATCACCGGGATCTGCATATATATTGTTGAATGCAGACACATGGTCGGCATCGTAATGTGTTATGAACCAGTAATCAACATGACCTCCCAGCATATTGATTACTGATCTTACTTGTGATGTATTTGCATCCCAGCCACCGTCGATTACAATCAGCGTTCCGGTATCGTTATTCTTCAGTGTATAAAACTCAGACTGCCGGCCGTCATCATCGCCATATTCTGTAAGAGTCCATGCCGTATCTCTTATGTTATCGGTCTTAGGAGATAAACGTACTTCAAGCCCCACTATTGGTGTAGATGTCTCCCCTGCAAGAGTGCCGTTGCTTACCCATTCTTGCCATTCAGAAGAATAACGCACCCTGTAACTGATGTCATAGTAATTAGCTACATGACCGATCAGCATTATCTGTATACCGAGAATATTCTTGTCTTCCTTACCGGATACATCACTGCCGGTCTTCCAGCCCTGCCAACCCTCGTCCTGAATAAACGAGCGATACGCTATATCCCCGGAATACTCCAATTCTCCAAGTGCTAGCGAATAAGATTCAAGTGGAGAATCTCCAAAGAATCCTGAAAAAGACAGAGCACCGTCGTTATCTGATATCCTGGTTCCCAATGAGGAAAATTCAGCCGTGCCAGATAAGAGATCTGTTTTTTTGCACGAGACAAGAGACAGCAGCATAACAGCTGTCAGGACAACTATACTGCACAAACAAAGGATTCGTTTCTTCATCAAAAACAGACGAACCTCAGGCCTCTTCTATTCTCTTGGAATACATCTTGTCGTAGTAGTTCTGGTATTCACCGGAGATTATATTCTCCCACCATGAACGGTTATTAAGATACCACTCGATAGTCTTCTTGATGCCGTCTTCAAACTTAGTCTCAGGAAGCCAGCCCAGCTCGTTATGGATCTTGGTGGGATCTATTGCATATCTCATGTCGTGTCCCTTGCGGTCCTCTACATGAACGATAAGTGATTCCGGCTTATCAAGATATTTGCAGATGAGCTTAACTATATCGATATTCCTCATCTCGTTATGTCCGCCTACGTTATATACTTCTCCGACCTTACCCTTGTGGATTATAAGATCTATCGCCCTGCAGTGATCCTCGACATAGAGCCAGTCACGCACATTAAGTCCTTCGCCATATACCGGCAGCGGCTTATCTGCCAAGGCATTTGCGATCATAAGAGGGATAAGCTTCTCCGGGAAGTGATAAGGACCGTAGTTATTAGAGCAGCGTGATATGGTTACAGGCAGTCCGTATGTCCTGTGATATGCCAGTACCAGCAGATCTGCTCCTGCCTTCGAGGATGAATAGGGTGAAGATGTATGTATAGGGGTCTGCTCCGTAAAGAACAGATCAGGCCTGTCAAGCGGCAGGTCTCCATATACCTCATCTGTAGATACCTGATGGTATCTGGTGATGCCGTACTTCCTGCAGGCATCCATAAGCACAGATGTTCCAATGATATTAGTCTCGAGGAAGATCTGGGGATCCTCTATCGACCTGTCAACGTGAGATTCTGCAGCAAAGTTTACTACGATATCAGGTTTTTCTTCCTCAAAGAGTTTCTCTACTGCTTCTTTATCACAGATATCAGCCTTAACGAATCTGAAGTTCGGATTATCCATAACCGATTCCAGTGTAGAGAGATTGCCTGCGTATGTTAGCTTATCGAGGCATATTATCCTGTAATCAGGATGCTCCTTCAGCATATGGAATACAAAGTTACTTCCGATAAAACCTGCTCCGCCTGTAACGATAATATTCATTTAAGCCTCCCAAACATAATTCTTTATACAAAACCAAAAAGAAAAGCGGAACAAACATCACTTTCATAATGCCGTCCCGCAAAAGATTACTCTTTTTCTATGTATGATTATTATATTTTTCTTTATACCAGTTGTCAACAACTATTCTCAAGAATTCAAACGAACTCTTAATCAATTCATTATTATCATAGTAATGTATGTTTTTGTACATTCTGTTAATAACTAAATGCAACTCTTTGCTCTCATGATCGTGTACGCTTTGACTTTTGACCAATGTCTTATGAGTATATAGAAGAGTAACAATTTCCTGAATTCGAGAATTGCTCATCTTAAGTGTTCTGAATCCAGGGCTCAACCCGGGAATCATCGACAACTCATGAGTTACTCGGAAATTCGTCCTATGTACAGTACTACCTGTTGATAAATCATTAAAGATACAGTTGCTGTGAGCAGCTGCATTTCTTATGCTTTTAACAGTTAATAATCTATAATAATTATCTATCATCAAAGAATCATTAAACCTATTCGCACAGAACTTATAAAAATCAACCAGCCTGCCGAATGGAATTATCTCTATAAAAGCCCAAACTGGAAAATCCCCGTTATACTTCGAATAAATAGCACCGCAATAAATATTGTTTGCGTTTCTGCTAAGTTCAGAATCCAATATAGCAATCTGGTCTTGAGATAGAGAATATCTATAATCTTCTACGATTTGATATCCATCTTCCGTCTGGTTATCTTCAATGAATCTCAATAATTGAAGTTTAGTGTGATGCTCAATATCCAAAGACATTTGAATAATACGATAACGGAATCTCATATCGATTTTGGCCAAATCAACAAGATATGCAAATTCCAGATCTATATACTTATCTTTGTTTTTTCCGGAAGCATGTTTGGGATAATTCTTTCGATACGAAGCAAGCTTAAAATAGTAGTTGTGGTTTCTCAAGTAATCTTCAGCGACAGCCTCACCAATAATGCTAAAACGCACACCCTTATTCTTAAGATGCTCAATTAACTCTATTGCTGTCTTCTTAGGTTTTCTGTTGGACATGTCAGTCACTTTATCTTATTTATATATTTTCCATCCAGAACAGCTCTGAGATACTGACCATACTGGCTCTTGCCCATCTTGTTAATGGCAGCCTCTACTCCTGATCTGTCGATCCAGCCGTTCCTGTATGCGATATCCTCAAGACATCCTATCTTGCGATGCTGATGCTGCTCTAATGTCTTTACGAAGTTACCTGCATCGAATAGGCTCTCATGAGTTCCGGTATCAAGCCAGGTAAAGCCCTGTCCCATTATCTCAACATTGAGCCTGCCCTGCTCAAGATAGATCCTGTTAAGATCTGTTATCTCAAGCTCTCCTCTTGCAGAAGGCTTAAGATTCCTGGCATATTCCACAACCTTGTTATCGTAGAAATAAAGACCAGTTACGCAGTAATTGCTCTTAGGAGCAGCGGGTTTCTCCTCTATCGAGATCGCAGTACCTTCCTTATCGAACTCAACGATACCGAATCTCTCAGGGTCCTCTACATAGTAACCGAATACTGTTGCGCCCTTGCCGGTCTCGGCATTTGTAACCGCATGTCTTAATCTCTCACGAAGTCCGTGACCTGAGAAGATATTATCGCCTAAGATCATGGCGACATTGTCATCACCTATGAACTCATCACCGATGATGAAAGCCTGAGCAAGTCCGTCAGGTGACGGCTGTACTTTATATGAGAGATTGATTCCGAACTGGGAGCCGTCCTTGAGGAGTTCTTCGAACCTGGGAGTATCCTGGGGAGTTGAGATAATGAGGATATCCCTTATCCCTGCAGACATAAGGACTGACAGAGGATAGTAGATCATCGGCTTGTCATAGACAGGCAGAAGCTGTTTGGATGTTACCATTGTAAGCGGATAAAGTCTCGTGCCGGATCCGCCGGCAAGAACTATGCCTTTCATATCAGGTGCCTCCGTTAAGAAATTCGCCATACATTATATAATAAATATTATAATTGGACTAACTGTCCATGTACTCTTCACAAACTTCTGCATAGTTCTCGGGCGTGCCGATATCGATGCACTCACCCTCGCCCTTATAAGCATAGACGGGCATTATCTTGTACAGCCAGGAAGGGAAGTTGCCGGGAGCATCCGGAGGATTGCCCTCTGCTATATACCTGTCGAAAAGAGGAATAATCTCCCTGCCATAGAAATACGCCGCATAGATGCCCCACTCTGTCTTGGGTTCGGAAGGCTTCTCCACCATATCCAGAACCTGGCCGTCTTCGGCGATCTCTGCGATCGCGAGCTTCCTTCTCTGCTCTACGTCGGGAACATTGATGGCGATGAGCGTGGGTGCATTCTTCTCCTTGAAGAAAGCATACATGTCGGTAAGAGAATATGTGAAGATGTTGTCGCCTGCGAATATGGCGATGTCTTCGTCAATGTTCTCCTTCTTGATGGTGAAGATGATATCGCCGATGGCGCCTAAGCGGTTATCGTTATTTGTGGTGCCGTCGTCTAAGACGGAAATAGGAGCTTTGCCCGATCTGTCGCAGGAAGAAGCCCAGTCTTCGAACTGGCCTGCGAAGCGCGAGTTGGTTACAAGGATGACGTGGTTAAGATCCGGGAGCTTGTCGATCTCATCCATGATGTAATCGATGATGAGCTTGCTGCCGAGCGGAAGAAGCGACTTCGGCTTATCTTTCGTAAGGGGGTAAAGTCTGGTTGCATATCCTGCTGCGAGTAAGATCGCGATCATGTCAAATACTCCTTAGGTATCCTCAATCGAGCATTTATTATACACGAAATACTATTCTTAGAATCCTTCAATAAAAGCTTGTTCTGTTACAGCTGTGATACCTTCGTATGTTGCACTGGGTGCAGGTGATCCCTTAGGCACCAGTACGATCTGGATTCCTTCGAGTCTTGCAGATCTTCCTGCTGTGCCTGCGCACTCACCGTTCCTGGCCCAAGCCATCCAGCCGATATCCTGTGCATGGACTCTGTAGTAGATATCGTAGTAGTCTGCTATCTCACCGTAGAGCTCGATGCAGATTCCCTCAAGTCTCCTGGCTTCACCCTGCGTTCCGCTCATCTCGCCGTCATAGCTCCAGCCCTGCCAGCCGTAATCCTGTACATGAGTCTTGTACTTGATTCCACCTGAATACTGTGTGCCTGACAGGAACAGTTCGATACCTTCAAGTCTCTTGGATTCGCCTGATGTACCAGACATAGCACCATTGGAAGCATATGACCTCTCCCAGCCGTAATCCTGTACATGTACTCTGTACTTGACTGACATTGAAGAACCAGAATTCTTAGGTACGATCCTTATCTTGAGTTCTTCTATCCTCTTAGACTCACCTGTTGTTCCTGCAAGTGCTCCGTCCTTTACCCAGCCCTGCATATCACCATAGTCCTGGATATGTACGCAGTATTCTACTGAGTAATAGTCTGCGAGCTCACCTGTAAATCTGATCTCGATAGCCTCGATACGTAAGGATTGACCT
Organism: Mageeibacillus sp. UBA6976; assembly: GCA_002450155.1. Lineage (GTDB taxonomy): Bacteria > Bacillota > Clostridia > Saccharofermentanales > Saccharofermentanaceae > Saccharofermentans. The sequence continues at coordinate 34,779 of DJYO01000016.1, forward strand.
TCTGTACCACACTTCTGACCTGCATCTGTCCATTCCATCCAGCCGATGTTCTGGACATGTACTCTGTACTGTAGTGTTCCTGAGTAAGGTGTATTGTTCTCGAAGTTGATAGTTATCTCTTCGAGACGCTTGCTCTTACCTCTTGTACCGATGGTAAGCACGCCTGCTTCAGTTGTATAGCTTACATCACCTATATCCTGGACATGTGCGATACCTGTTGTGAGCTTTGGTGTTTCGATTGGCTCAGGTGTAGGTGCTGGTGTAGATGGCGCGGGAGTCGTTGAGGAACCCGAACCAGAGCCTGAACCAGAACCGGAACTGACAGCAGTCCATTTAGCATAAAGTGTAATGTTACTGATTACTGATGAATTGAAGTCATAAGCTGTTGTGCATGCTGAATCTGTATACCAGCCGCCAAATGTATAACCAGATGCGGAAGGATCAGATGGTTTAGAAGCTTTGCCTCCACTAGTAATCGTTTGAACGGCGGGTGCAGAGCCGTGACCATTTGCATTGAACGAAACAGTATAGTTTGTCGGCGATGGTATGTTAAACGCCGATTTGATCAGATCATCGCTCGGTATCGTGCCATTCTTGTGTAGATATAAATAGGCGAACAATTCAGCCGAGAACAGTTTCCATCCATGTCCGCCATAGTATGAATCAAATGAATAAAGTGAGACACTAACACTAGAATTGTTGTTTTCCTGTATCTTCTGAGCATATAATTCTGACGTTGTCTTGAAGTTCTTGGGGTCACTGGCTTTAACTTCGCCATCCCCATAAGAAATGAATATATCAGCATTGTCTTGATAGACCAATTCACTCGAATGATTAAACCAGCCCCATTGACCTTCGCCTAAATAGTATCCTTGAAAGGGACTGAACGCACCAATCTGTGTGTAGTATTGCTTAAAGCAGACTCCAGAAGCTAACGATGCTGCGGCACCACACGAGAGTCCCGTAATGTTGATTTCTGCATTTGTATCGATCTTAGAACTTAAAGTGCCATTCTTTATGTTTTTGCCCAAAAGTCCACTTAGTTTATCCCCCATTGACCATCGGTGAAAAGCTTCATATATACTTGGAGTGGTGCCAACTTCAATGTTGGGGACAATGATTACCATCTCGTCCATATACCCCATAGTGGTCCAATACTCTACAAGATTTCTAAAAGTATCCAGTGGAATATCCGAAACTCCGCCAGAGCCATGAATAAATATTAAAACCGGGTATTTTCCATCAGCTGTTGGTTCTAGATAGTACCCCTTATTCTCGACTCCATTAGAAGTGCCATAATTATACTCTTTCCATGTGTTTTCATATGTATTGCCCGCTGCATAAGCACGGTTACTGGCAAATGGCAAAGAAGATACTATAAGCAACGCTATCAGAAATCCAGAATACAATTTTATCAATCTGTTACTCATATTCACTCCACATAAGTTTAGCCCGAGGAAAAATCATGTATTTAAGCAATAGTAACATCCACAATCAGCATTTACAATGTATAAGATTAAACACCATTTCTTGGGTGCCGATCATTTTGATAAACTATTGTAAATTGGAGTTGAACTGTGTAAGCTGATACGGCTTCAATCCTGACAGCCTGCACCTGTCAGAATACTCTTCCCATAAGAGTTGAAGTGTTACTTCGGGCTTAGCCAATTCCTTCTTAAGCTGCTCAAAGTCCGGCATGTAGTATTCACCCTCAATTTTACGGTAAGCGCTTAATAACCCGGTGCCTACCCTGACTAAGCGAATAATGCAATACTTAAACGAAATACACTAAAAGACTACAACATGCTCCAATTGGAGTGATTTGTAGCAAATTGCAGATCGTGGTGATGTACATGAACGAGATTGAAAAGATCAAGCACGAAGTCCAGATGAACGAATGGAGCCGGCAAGTAATGTCTTGGAGAGAAAGCGGCCTGTCTGCGACTGCCTGGTGTAAAAGAGAGAATATACCCTGCAGTACATTTTTCTATCGCGAGAGAAAAGTTCGAGAATTCCTTGTCAACGATATCAGAAAAGATGAATGCTGCATCGAACAACTGCCGGTGTTACCGA
>DJYO01000030.1 GCA_002450155.1 Mageeibacillus sp. UBA6976
TTCCTAAATTGTCTTTCATCCTTCATCCCCAAGGACGAACGGGTAATAACGATAGAGGACTCGGCAGAACTGAATCTTCAGGGAATAGACAATCTCGTAAGGATGGAGGCGAGGCTCCCGGGACCAGACGGTACGGGCGAAGTAAACATCGGTCAGATGATCAGAGCATCCCTCAGGATGCGTCCTGACAGGATAATCGTCGGAGAGGTCAGGGGCAGCGAGAGCGCTGACATGATGCATGCCCTTAACACCGGACATCCGGGTTCCATGTGTACAGGCCATGCCAATTCCTGCTTTGAGATGTTAGAGAGACTGACCGGCATGGTAATGGCAGGGTCCTCTCTTCCCTACAACGCCATAGTTACCCAGATATCCATGGGAATAGACATCATATTGCACATTACGAGGAACCGCGAAGGCAGACGTTATATAGACGAGATCTGTCATGTCTTAAGATCCAGCGGCTGCGAATATAACCTTGAACCCTTATACAAAAACGAAGGAGGTGACAGACTTGAACGCGTTTGCGATATTGCAAAGATCCGGGAGATCCTTGTTTACAGAGCTTAATAAGCACGAACCATTTCACCTTGACCCGGGAACTATCTATACTATCCGCGGCATATGGGCCTATCCCCTCTTTGCCTTAGCGATATATCTCATGTCAGGTATGTTCATTGCATCAGACAGGCTAAGGCTGATACTGTCTGTCATACTGAGCATTTTTCCCTGGCTGGCCGTCATGAAGAAACTCTATCAGAGGACCCATAAGCATCTTAGAACGCAGCTTCTGGTCATGCTTCAGGTCCTGTGCACCTCTGTATCGAGCGGTTATTCCATAGAGAGATCCCTTACTCTTATAAGGCCTGTCATAGAGCATACCTTCGGTAAGAGATGCGTACTTATAAAGCCTCTTATTAACCTGGAGAATGACCTTAAGATGCATATAGGTCTTGATAAGGCATTAGATTCCTTTGCACTCCGGATAAACTTTTCCGAGACTTTGCCGGTGTTCCATGCCCTTGCAATATCAGGAGAGATCGGCAATAACACCCTTGCTATATTAAGGAGCTCCTGCCAGATGCTGTCTGAGATGAATGCCGTGCAAAACGACATAGCTGCATCTAATGCAGGCAAGAACGCGGAAGCTGCCATGCTCTGCATAATGCCCTTTGCAATTACCTTTGCGCTAAATCATATGAGCTCAGAGTATCTTGCCATGGCAAAGACTACGAAGACTGGCTCAGTTATGCTGATAGCAGCTTTCGGCATATGCGTTATAGCTGCTGCCATGTTGCTTAAATATATGTCCCACGATACTTCAAGATCCCTTAAATCAATGACCAGTCTAGGTTACGATGACTCGGTCAAGGTATCTTCAAAGTATCCTCTAACAACACTTATCGTAAAGCTCATGCCCCAGAGCTTTCTTGCTTCAAGGCATGAACTGTTCAACGAACTTTCAGTCAACCCTGATCTTGCTTACGAACAATATCTCAAGAAGACGCTGCTGGTATTCTTCGCAACTGCACTGATCGCTATTGCCATACTTACTACTCTCAATAAGAACCCCGTATTTGCTATCTTTCCGGCAATAGCATCAATACTCCTTTGCTCAAGAGAGGCACACACTACCGCCCAGACCAAAAGAGAAGATCTGATGCAGGATATCCCGTTATTCATGTGCCTTATATCAACCCTGTTAGAGGCCGGCATGCAGCTCCCCAAGGCGATAGAGATATGTTCCAAAGCATTTGGAGACAACAAAGAGCTCTCTCTTGAGATCAAGAACATCAGAGCCATGATGCTATCCGGGATATCCGCATCAGACGCTGTTGAGAGATTCTCTCTCAGGATCCAGATACCCGAAGCCCAGGCCGCACTCCTGCTTGTGGCAAGATACGGCAGGCTCGGGACATCTGAGGTCTTAAATCTGCTGCAGCTTCAAGCCTCTTCCTGCTGGAATCTCTGCCGCAATGCGGCAAGGAAGAAACAGGAAAGAGAAGCTCTGGGACTGCTGCTCCCGATGACACTGGACTTTATAAGCGTGCTCATCGTTGCTACAACACCGGCTATTATCTCACTCGGATTATAAGAAAGGAGGCTGACAATGAGGAAGGAACAAAAACATGACCGCAAAGGCATGGGTACAGTAGAGATCGTCATAATCATCGCTGTGCTCGTCTCGCTGGCTCTGTTATTCAGAGGCGGACTTACAGAGTATGGAAACAAAGTAATGGATTTTTGTTTCGATGATGCCAGGATAACTGCTGCATTTAACTGATACAAGAAGGATTGAGTAATATGTTGATCAAAAGAGGACCATACGGGCATTTTGCAATCGAGAAGACAGATTCACCCGATAACATTTTTGAATATGCGAGTAAGATAATAAGCAGAAACCCAGGTGGTTTCTTTCTCCCCTGCAGCATAGATACATATCCGCAGGGTACATATATTAGTTTCGACTGCTCAGATCTTAAGTCTATAGAGGGTTTTGTTCCCAATACCAAACATAAGACTGCAAACCCCGGGAACAACAGGAACAGACATACAGAAGAACTGCGCAGGAACTTTGGTTCTCTACTGCATTCATTTGCAGACGATCTGGATATGTTGCTCGATCTGTCAAATATCGTCCTTGACGGAAGATATATCTTTACCGATCCTGCCGGAGAAGAACTGAAGATCTGCTATCTCCCATTAAAGCTCACAGGGAGCGTACCGGAATTGCGCTCACTCGGAACTGAACGGATGGAGAGACTGCTGAATCTTCCCTTCTTCGACGGGATCCTTACAGAAGACGAGAAACAGGAGCTTATCTATTCGGTCAAGCAGAGTGACGAGGCATTGTACCTTGAATGCTGCAACAGGCTCGCTGCTTACTCAGGTAATGAGAAGCCCCGTAAGTTCAGATTCAATATGGAGATGATATACGGAGCCTCAGGTCTCGTGCTCTGCCCTCTTCTTTATAAAGTTGCAGGACCTGTTCCTGCCGTATTGTCACTGGGCGTCACATTTGTCTCTTTAGCAAAGCTATATAAGACATACAGATCTGACGATAAAGCCAGGCAGAAGACAGAGGACGTAAAACAGGCTGAGGAGCGCAAGCAGATACTGTTCTCGGATAAAGAGGGCGGTCAGATATCAGGAACTGCCAGCCTTAAACTGATCACACCGGCTAAGGGCATAAGAGAACACTATTCGATCCTGATGGATAAGGTCACCATCGGATCAGACATGTTTTTATCAGACATAGTACTCGAGAGCCCTGCAGTAAGCCCTATACATGCATTGATATACAGGTCTGATCCCGGCTACTATATAAGCTGCTGCACCAACAGTGGTGATACATATGTAGAGAATAAACGGATCTTGTCCGGGGATAAACAGGAGATCAAGGATGGTCAGAAGATAACCATAGGAGGTCTCGAATTCATATTTGAGACCAGACTTTAAGCTTCTGCTCCTGCTTTTATATTTGCAAGTCTCTGCTTTTGCTGTTCAGAGCCATATAACTCGATCAGGTGGATCCTTGCCTTAGCTCTCCTTAATTTGTAGGTATTATCCATACTGTTCTTATAGCCTGAAGGCTGCATCTTATCCTTTGCTATGCCTTCTTCTGCTTCTTTCAAAGCTTCGAATATCCACTTGATATGGATCTCTTCAGGATATTCAGCGGAGTTGCAGACAACAAGGGCCATCTCATTATTAACTTCTGCATAACCCTCAGATATGACAAAGTGCTTAACTTCGTCATCTATCCTTATGGTGGCAACACCGGGGGTAATGGCAAATACCAAAGGTGAATGGCCGTGCATTATACCTATATCTCCGTCTGCAGAAGGGAGAGTCACAACAGTTACCTTACCTTCATAGAAATTCCTGTAAGGAGTAACCACAATGAGATTAATCTTGTTAGAACCGGTATCAGCCATTACGGATTGATTTCCTTATAAGCCTTGATGACATCGTCCAGACCGCCCTTCATGAAGAAGCACTGTTCGGGGATGTGGTCCAAAGATCCGGAGATAAGCTCGCCGAAGGCCTTAATGGTCTCCTTGAGAGGTACATATCTCGGTTCAAATCCTGTAGAGTCAGCTGTTACAAAGAAAGGCTGAGAGAGATATCTCTGCACTTTCCTGGCCCTTGCAACGATAAGTCTGTCGCTCTCGGAGAGTTCCTCCATACCGAGGATGGCGATGATGTCCTGGAGTTCCTTATATCTCTGGAGCATCTCCTGCACCTTACGGGCTACATGGTAATGCTCAGGGCCTACTACATCCTCCTTGAGGATCCTGGATGAAGATTCCAGAGGATCTACAGCAGGATAGATACCGAGCTCAACTACGGCACGGGACAAAACTATGTTTGCATCGAGATGGGCAAATGTGGTAGCAGGTGCAGGGTCAGTGATATCGTCTGCGGGGACATATACTGCCTGTATCGAAGTAATGGATCCATTCTTGGTCGAGGTGATCCTCTCCTGCAGGTCGCCTACTTCATTCGCCAGTGTAGGCTGATAACCTACGGCTGAAGGGATCCTTCCCAGAAGGGCAGATACCTCGGAACCTGCCTGGACAAATCTGTATATATTATCGATGAACAGAAGAACGTCCTTCTTCTTCTCATCTCTCAGATACTCAGCCATTGTAAGTCCTGTAAGAGGAGCTCTCATCCTGGCACCTGAAGTCTCGTTCATCTGACCGAATACCATGATGGTCTTATCAAGAACTCCGGATTCCTTCATCTCGCCCCAGAGATCGTTACCCTCTCTTGAACGCTCACCTACACCGGTAAATACAGAATATCCGCCGTGCTCACTTGCGATATTACGGATGAGCTCAAGGATAAGAACAGTCTTACCTACACCGGCGCCTCCGAAAAGACCGATCTTACCACCCCTGGAGAATGGTACGAGAAGGTCTATGACCTTAATGCCTGTCTCAAGTACTGACTCGGTAGGATACTGCTCAACATATGAAGGAGCTTTGCGGTGAATAGGCCAGTAATCCTCTGCATGAACTTCGCCAAGACCGTCTATGGGCCTTCCAAGGGCATCGAATAATCTTCCTGTAATGCCCTCGCCTACAGGGACCTTGATAGCTGAACCCAGGGATTCGCATGTCAGACCTCTCATCAGTCCTTCTGTAGCATTGAAGGAAACGCATCTTACGACACCGCTGCCTCTCTGCTGAAGGACCTCTGCAAATACATCATCCTCTGACTTCGTTATGCCATCGCTGTTCTTGATGATCCTGATGGCATCGTTGATCTTAGGAAGATCGCTCTTGTCAAATTCACAGTCAATAACAGGTCCGATTATCTGTACTACTTTGCCGCTAGCCATGTTGTTTCCCCTTTTACATATTGTTTGCCTGCTCGGCACCGTTGACGATCTCCGTGAGCTCTGTGGTTATCCTTGCCTGTCTTGCACGGTTGCTCATAAGCTCTAACTGCTTGATCATCTCTGCTGCATTGTCGTTGGCATTCTGCATCGCTGTAAGCCTTGCAGTCTGCTCACTGGCATAAGACTCCACCATGGCGCCGTAACACAATGCATTTGTATAAGTATCGATAAGGTAATCCAGTACAGCCTCGGAATCAGGCATATACTCGATCTCCATTCCCTTGGACTTAGCCATTCCCGCATCATTCAGATTCTCCGGGAGGATCTGTGCCATGGACTTAAGGTCAATAGGCAGGAGCCTTACTGCCATAGGTACCATCTTGATGGAAGACTCCATCTTTGTATAGAGCAGATAGATAAGGTCGTATTCATTGTTAAGAAACTTCTGCCTGATTATGGAGCTTACATTACGGGCATCGTAGAATGTGGGCTCCGTAATAGGGAATGCAAATTCCTTATTGACGTTATAACCGGCTCTGATAAGTTTTTCTCTTGCAAGTTTACCGAATACATTAAGCTCGTACTGGGTATGGATATTTTTGCGTGTATTCTCCAGTATCTTGCCTCTTATATGTTCCTCGGTGATCTTGACCATATTGTTGTTGAAGGCACCGGCAAGGCCCTGGTCACCGGACAGGACAAAGTAACCTATCTTCCAGGTATCCCCTTCGGCCTTCTGCGTTACGTCGAAGAAAGCATTGTGAACCTCGGGGCAATTGTTCCGCAGCTCCTGCATGCTCTCTACACAAAGAGAGAAAAAAGGATACATCGAATCGTGCAAAAGAAGAGATCTGCGCATCTTTGAAGAACTGACAAGCTGCATGGCATTAGTCATCTGACTGATGTCATTAACGCTCTTCATTCTCTTTTTGATCGCATTGAAATTTTCCATTTGCCTTCGCCTTGATTATGCCTCTTCGTTTGAATACTCAGAGTGAGCAACAAGATATGTCTCGTTAAAGTCACTGTGAGCATATTCGATACGCTCTTTGATCTCGTCTGTAAGAGTCTCTCCCGTCATGAGATCGTCCATGATGTCCGGATGAGTTGTTCTTACATAAGTAATGAATTCATCGATATACTCGTTGATGTCTTCCTTGGCAAGGAAGTTGAGCTTGTCTGTCGTTGCTATATAAAGAATAATAACCTCTTCTTCCATCGACCAGGGTGAGAACTGTTCCTGCTTAAGGACCTCGTTGAGAACGACGCCACGCTTGATCTGGAGCTGGGTAGTCTCATCAAGATCTGAGCCAAACTGGGCAAAAGATGCCATTTCCCTTGCCTGGGCAAGCGAGATTCTCAAAGGACCGCCTACCTTCTTCATAGCCTTAGTCTGGGCAGCACCGCCTACACGGGATACCGACAGACCAACATTGATGGCAGGTCTCTGGCCGGAGAAGAATAATTCCGGAGCAAGATAGATCTGGCCATCTGTGATGGAGATAACATTGGTAGGGATATATGCGGAGATATCGTTTCCGAGAGTCTCTACTATAGGCAGAGCCGTAATAGACCCGCCGCCCATCTTGTCTGAGAGCTTGGCTGCTCTCTCGAGGAGCCTTGAGTGGAGATAGAATACATCTCCCGGATATGCCTCTCTTCCCGGCGGACGCCTGAGGAGCAGGGATATCGCTCTATATGCCTGAGCGTGCTTACTGAGATCGTCGTAAACGATAAGGACGTCTCTATGGTAATCGTACATAAACTTCTCTGCTATGGCGCAGGCAGAGAAAGGTGCGATATACTGCATGGCTGCAGAATCCGAAGCTGAGGATGCGACTATTACAGTATAGTCCATGGCTCCGTGCTTGCTCAGAGTATTTGCGGTAGACACGATGGTGCTCATCTTCTGACCTATAGCAACATAGACGCACAAAACATCCTTGCCCGCCTGATTGATTATAGTGTCAAGAGCTATTGCCGTCTTACCGGTCTGCCTGTCACCTATAATGAGCTCTCTTTGGCCCCTGCCTATAGGTGTAAGGGCATCTATTGCGGTGATACCGGTCATGAGAGGTCTGTTTACAGGTGATCTGTCAACGATGGAAGGTGCGGGAGACTCAATAGGTCTTGTCTCCGTGTATCTGATGATACCCTTGCCGTCTATTGGTCTTCCAAGAGGGTCTACAACCCTTCCTAACATACCGTTACCCACAGGTACGGATACCGTTGTCATGGTACGCTTACATGTCATACCGTCTGATACAGTCTCTTCGCCGGTAAGAAGGACTACGCCGACCTTGTTCTTCTCAAGGTTCATGGCAATGCCCGTAGCTCCGGATTTGAAGGAGATAAGCTCAGAGAGCATACAATGCTTTAGTCCGGTTACAGTAGCAACTCCGTCGCTTATGGCGGATACTGTACCGATCTCATCGATTATGTTCTCGATCTTGAAGCTCTCTTCGAGCCTTGCATCGACCTCATCATCGGTCAGATGCAACAGTTCAACGCCATCAATACTGGAAGTAAATGATTCGTTATACTTGCCAAGAGCTTCCTCAAGGTCCTTCTTAACAGCCTCTTTTGAGAACTCAAGGGAGCTGTCTTCTTCTACCGGGGAAACAGCACGTGTCCTCTTCATGAATGTGCTGATCCTGTCCAGCTGACCTGTTACGGAATAATCGTAACGGTTGCCGCCAAAGTAGATAACAAAACCTCCGATTATCTCCGGCTTATTCTCGACAACGAGACGGTAGTTTGAGATGTCGTTCATCTGGGCAAACTTAGCTGCGATGACCTCCATCTTATCACCGGGGATATCCCCCGCTGACTCTATTCGGAGAACGGGGCCCTTGGACTTATTCTTCTTGTCCTTGTTTGGCTCACTCACTTGCCTTCACCTCTGCATTTACGATCTCTTCTGTGTGCTTTGCCGCACGTTCTCTCAGCTGGTGCTCGGAGACAGAGTCGCCAATAACCTTCTGAGCTATCTGTACGGCCAGGTCAGTGATGTCGTCCTTAATCTCTTCGAGAGCGACCTTCTTCATCCTGACGATGTCCTCTTCGGCTCTGCTTGTGATCTCGTTTGATTCTTCGATCGCTGCATTGATGATAAGGTCAGACTGCTTGGAGGCATTCTCTCTTGCTTCCTCAAGGATGACAGCTGCCTGCCTTCTGGCTTCATCTATAGTCTCCTTGGACTCGGCTACTACCTTATCAGCCTCTTCTTTAGACTTGGCTGCGGCATCGAGCTCACTGTTCAAAGCTTCCTGACGCTTCTTCATCATATTGAGGATCGGCTTAAACAGGAAACGCTTGATTATCAGATAAGCGATAAAGACATTGATGATCGTAAATACTGCCGTTACTGCATACCCTGCAAACTGATCCGGAGAGAACAGAGATGACTCAGCATTTTCCTCGGCAGCAAGCATGATTCTAATAACATCTAAATTCATAAGTCGTTCCCTTCAATTAGAAAGTAAAGATGAGAAGCAGCGCTACAACAAGCGCATAGATAACTACTGACTCGATAAATACGATAGTAGTAAGAAGGAGTGTCTGGATCTTACCGAAGATCTCAGGCTGTCTGGAACCGGCATTCAATGCATTACTTGCAGCATTACCCATTGCAAGAGCGCCTCCCAGAGCGCCAAGACCTATAGCAAGACCTGCACCGATAGCTGCAAAGGCCTTAGGTTCGATCGTTCCTGCTGCGAGCACTTCGGGTGCCTGGGCAAGGATTGAGGCAGCTGCCATTAATAAATTTGTCATGTTCATTCCTCCTGAAATATGTGTAATGATTTATTAGCTTTGATTAAACTGTAGCTTCAGCGGGCTTGGAGTCAGCTGAACTCTTCTTTGATTTCTTAGCCTTCTTGGGTTTGGCAAAATTCTCGGGATGTTCCTCGTATTCGTGAGCAACCTCACAGATCTCGCCTATATAGCTCATAGTGAGATAAGAGAATACAACAGCCTGAAGCAGTCCGTCTGCGATATCGAACCAGAGTCCGAAGGCAGCAGGCAGGATTATAGGTACGATTATTGACAAGAACTCCATAAATACAAAAGATCCGAATACATTACCAAAGAGTCGCAATGCCAGGGATACAGGCTTGATGATAAAGTCTAATATCTTAAAGGGAAGCATGGCCTTCATAGGGGTTGTAAGCGAGAGCCAGAAACCCTTAAAGCCCACAAGTCTTATGGATATGTAGATAACATAGACGATAGCTGTAACAGCAAGCGCTGCCGGGAATGCGATATTCTTGGCAGGGGGAGCGATCTTAAAGAACGATATGACATTGCAGCCTGCGATAACAAGACCGAATGTGCCGATCATGGGGATAACGCGCTCTGCTTCATCCCTCTTCATACCGAAACCCATGCAGACACCTATCATAAGATCTACGAGCATATAAAGTGCCGTCTGGCGCTTATTGGGTCTGATACCGTCCTTGCCCACCATTGAGCGTGTCAGTATGATAACGAGGATAACAGCTATCCAGGTTACGATAATGGCATCTGTAAGGATAAAAGGAATATTGCCAATATTAAAGAAAGTATGCTGCCACTGCATGATACCTTCCCTTATCTCGGTTCCTATATCACCAATACCCCACTCTTCAACAAACTTTTTGCCGAATGCGGAAAGAAACTCCGAAATCCAGGGCTCAATAAATAAAGAGGCGTTATACATAAATACCCTCCACAACTTACTTATTATGGATTTTACGCCTCTTTATAAGAATATCCCATAACCGATTGCACAAAAAAAGCCCGAAAATCGAAGTTTTTTCGTACTTTACAAGGTTTAACCCGTTATTTGAAATTCACTTCCTCAAGACTCGAGATATCTCCGACTCTTACCGCATGTCTCCCGCCGGCAAACTCCTCGGCGAAAAAGGCATCTATCATGGCAAGGGCAACTGCGGATCCAATGACTCTGCCGCCGAAAGCTATGACATTTGCATCGTTATGCTGCCTGCACATTCTGGCCGTGTATTCGTTATGGCACAGAGCGCACCTTATACCCTTATACTTGTTGCATACCATGGATATTCCGATGCCTGTGCCGCAGATGGCAACTCCCCTGTCTGCCTTGCCGGAGGATACATCCTCTGCGATCTTCTTACCTGCCTCAACGTAAGAGAAGGACTCGGTTCCTGATACGGCGCCGCCGTCTATAACCTCAATACCCATCTCTTCCAAATGCTTCTTTACTGCCATTCTGAGATCATAACCTGCATGATCTGATGCAATCGATACAACCATACTCTCCTCCTATATCAGATGTCGTGCTTAATATGCTTGAATTTCTTATCACCTGAAGCGTAAGGTGCTACTATATCACCGTTTCCATAGAGCTTGTACTTATAGGATACGAGTCCTTCAAGACCGACAGGCCCCCTTGCATGGATCTTGGATGTGGATATGCCCACCTCTGCGCCAAAACCGTATCGGAATCCGTCAGCAAACCTTGTAGAGCAGTTAACGAGCACGCTTCCGGAATCTACCTCTGCCATGAACCTGTCTCTTGCATCCTGATCCTCGGTCAGTATCGCATCAGTATGCCCTGAACCGTAACGGTTTATATGCTCTATCGCTTCGTTTATGCCGGATACCAGCTTTACCGATACCTTCATGTCGAGATACTCGTGATGCCACTCAGTCTGTAATATGCCGCCAAACTTATCAGCTACATACTGATCGCCATAGATCTCAACACCTGCAGACTTAAGAGCTCCTATAATGTCGGGAAGAACTGTATCCTTAAGCTCCTCATCGACCAGTATTGTCTCTGTTGCATTGCAGACAGACACATACTGTGTCTTGGCATCTATAAGGACCTTAAGGGTCTTATCCTTATCGCAGGCCTTGTGCACATAGGTGTGGCATACACCGTCTGCATGTCCCAGCACTGCTATATTGGTGTTGCGCATAATGTATTGAACAAAGCTGTTAGAGCCCCTGGGGATAATAAGATCGATATATTCATCAAGAGCTAACATCTCGGATATCTCAGATCTTGTAGTAAGGAGATGGAGCCAGCCTTCAGGAAGCCCTGCACCTACTCCGGCATCGTAGATTATCTTAGCTAAGGTAAGATTTGTGTTATATGCTTCAGATCCGCCCTTCAGGAATACACTGTTGCCGCTCTTAAGGCAGAGGGTTGCGATCTGGATGAGAGCGTCAGGTCTGCTCTCAAAGATAACACCTATAACTCCGATAGGACATGTCACCCTGTACAGTTCAAGACCATCATCAAGAGTTGTATGCAGCGTTGTCCTGCCTACCGGATCTTCAAGAGTTATCAGGCTTAATATACCGGATACTGAATCAGCGAGTTTAGCTTCACCAAAACCAAGTCTCTTCAGGAGCGGCTTATCCAGATCATCTGCAGTTGCCTTGGCAACATCCTTCTCATTTGCTTCAAAGATCAAAGCCTTATTCTTATCAAGGGATTCCGCTATCGCCCTAAGCGCTGAATCCTTCTGCTCTCTAGAGAGCACTGCCATCTTAAAAGAGGCATTTCTTGCAAGCTGAGCCTGCTCTGATATCTCTGACATATAGTCTCCCCTTTGGATTTTTATAGGATTATACAACAGCAGTTCTGATTTGAAAAACGGACAAAAATGTTCATAATGTGCAAAACTCTGTCGATAACTTTAAAACAAGCATTTGATTTTTTAACAGCTCTCAAAGGCCGAAAAAAAGCCGTTTTGCATTTTTATTTCAAATTTATTACAAAACAGTTGCAAAAGTCTGACACAAGTGTTCAACGCCGTATTTTCAAGCTCCGGAAGGCTTGACAACATATGTTCGATGCGCCCTGTCCACGTACTATGCACACCCTAATAAAGAATTTGACCATTACCCGCTCTTTTGTAATATAATTTCTCCATGAGAATAATAATCACTACACTATTCGGTCTAGAGACCCCGGTCAAAGAAGATCTCAAAGCTATAGGTTTTACCTATGACCAGATCACTGTAACAGACGGCGTTGTAACCATTGAAACAGGTGACGACTGGCCCTTGCAGGTTGCAAGAGTCAACATGTGGGTAAGGCGCGGAGAGCGCGTTTTACTTGAGATCGGAGAATTTGAGGCTAAGGATTTCGACAGCTTTTTCGACGGTACAAAGGCTTTGCCCTGGAACGATTTTATCCCCAAGGGATATGCTTATATCGTAAATGGATTCTCCCGTAAATCAAAGCTCTTCGGAGTCCCTGCCCTTCAGTCCCTTGCAAAGAAAGCTATAGCAAGGAGCATCCTCACATCAAGGAACATGTCTGAAGACGGGATCCTCTACGAAGACGCAAGTGAAGGTGTTGTAAAGGTACAATTCGGGATCGTAAACGATAAGTGCCGCTTCATGCTGGATACCACGGGCGAAGGACTCCACAAAAGAGGCTACCGTCCTCTTACCCACGAAGCGCCGATAAGAGAGACTCTTGCTTCGGGAATGGTCAGTCTGGCAAGATATACCCCCTTCGGCTGCGAAGCTCTCTACGACCCGTTCTGCGGCTCCGGGACCATTGTTATAGAGGCAGCCCTTATGGCTCTCGGCATAGCCCCCGGTAAGCAAAGACACTTTGCTTACGAGTCGCTCCCCTACATAGGTAACAGCAAAAGACGCGAAGCCCTTAAGGAAGCAATGGATATGGAGGACTTAACTCCCATGGACGACTGCTTCTTCTATGGATCGGATATAGATCCCAAAGCAGTTCAGTCTGCAAAGCGCAATGCTGAAGCCGCCGGTGTAGAAGACTTTGTCAAGTTCACGATCTCAGACTGCGCACGCATGACAACTGAGAATCTTAATAAGATAACCCATATGGACAGACAGCTCATCCTGACAAATCCCCCTTACGGCGGAAGGCTCATGACACCTGAGGAAGCAGACGACATATACCGCCTGATAGCGCGCCAGTATCTGACAAGACAAGGCAAGTGTAAAAAGGGAATAAGACTCTCAGTAATAACACCTGACGCCTGTTTTGAAGATGCTACAGGATATAAAGCTGATAAGAGAGTCAAGCTCTATAACGGCAATATCTTATGCCATCTGTTCAACTACTATAAACTCGATAAGTCACAAGGTAACAGATAATGGTAATCAAACAGATCAGCTTTTTTGACCCGGTTAAGATAGCCAGATCAGGACAGGCGTTTAGGATACAGGTAATAGACAGCGATCATACCGAGCTTGTAGCAAAAGGCAGATATCTTCAGATAGCAAGGACAGGAGAAGACACCTTTGCCTTCTCCTGCTCAGAAGATGAATTCCAGAACATATGGTACAACTACTTTGACCTGGGAAGAGACTACCGGGAGATCTCAAAGCAGATAGACAAAAAGGATAAGTATCTTCAAAGAGCTGAAGAATACGGCAGAGGCATAAGGATCTTAAAACAGGAAGTATTCGAGACGACCATCAGTTATATAATCTCCCAGCGCAAATCCATTCCTTCAATAACCACATCGGTAGAGAAGATATCAAGGATATCCGGCAAGGTAATAAAGGCTCCTAAGCTCAAATCGCCTTTTGTAGCTCCAATACACAGCGAATACTACGCCTTCCCTTCCCCTGATTCTCTTGCCAGGCTCTCCACAGAGGAGCTGCAGGAGACCGGAGTAGGCTACAGAGCTCCCTATATCGCAGAAGCGGCAAGAGACTTTGCATCTGGTAAATTAGATGAGAAAGAACTGGCAAGAACAGGAGACGAAGAACTCTACAAGGCTCTTACCGGCATGTACGGAGTGGGAACCAAGGTCGCCAACTGCATAATGCTGTTCAGTTTTGCAAGAACATCAAGATTCCCCATAGATGTATGGATCCAAAGAATATTAGATAACTATTACGAAGGACACTTCGATACATCCTCCTACCCTGATACCGCAGGCATAATGCAGCAGTTTATGTTCTACTACGAAAGAACTAAGGACATACACAACTAGAAGAAAAGAAATAAGAGAAAAAGAAAAAACCGAAGCATAAACTTCGGTTTTCTTAATGGTGCGGCCGACGAGACTTGAACTCGTATGGGGTTAACCACACGCCCCTCAAACGTGCGCGTCTGCCAGTTCCGCCACGGCCGCATCTGTATTAGGCTTGATAATTATACTTATAAGGAATTGCGGTGTCAAGAACATTTTTCCTTTTACAACAAAAAAATATGAAAGGTCCGGCACTGGACCGGACCTCTCACATCACTATTAGTTCACCCTATGAGGCTTATTCTTGTTCTGACTCTCTCCACTTACGGTAGAAGACAAGACCCATAATGCAACTTGCAAGCATTACCAGAGTGATAGAAGCTACCGTAAAGATAGACATTGCCTCACCTGTTGCAGGTACAGCTGTATTGTTATTGTTTGTTGTCTTCTGGTTGTATGTAGGATCAGCCTTGTCGACCATGACGATCTTGGAACCCTGCATCTCAACTGTACCGACATAAACGGATCCGTCATCTCTTACAGTGAACAGGATTGCCTCAGCTGTAAGATATGCTTCAGGTGTTACTGTCTCCTTAAGCTCGTATGTACCGGGCTGCAGGCCTCTTACGATCGAAGGCCATGTGGAGATAGTTACGAAGGAGATCGATGTATTCCTGTTAGAAAGTGTAGTTGTGACCAAAGCTCCATTCTGAGTGATTACACAACCTGACAGATCGAAACCGTCGATGCTCGTGATCGTAAGTGTAGCCTGAGGTATCTCGTTACCTGCGATATCCTGCTTGCTGATAGTTACAGTTGCAGGAGTGATAGGCTCGTAGTCAACAATAAGAAGGTTCATGTTCTTGTCGTCAACTCTTGCGCTACCTGTAGCAGATACGATGTCACCGTTATCATCAATCGTGAATGTAGTACCGGGCAGGATCGGCTTATAACCTGTAGGTGTAGATGTCTCTTCGAGAGTATAAGTACCTGCAGGAAGATCTATCGTCTCAGGTGTATCACCATGTGTCCATGTACCAACCGGATTACCATCCTTATCCTTGATGATGATCTCAGTACCAGGCAGATTCTCCAATGTGGAAATGTCATCCTTTGTGAATGTTACAGGATGCTTGGTTACTGTTGTAGGTGTAGGATTTGGTGTAGCTGTTGCTACCGGAGTAGCTGTAGCTATAGGTGTTGAAGATACTGTAGGAGCAGGTATTTCAGTATACGCATTCTTGAGTGTAACTGAAGCGGCACCTGCTGCAGAAACAGTGTCTCTTCCAGATCTTACACTGTTAGCATCATCATTTCTATATCCACCAGGCACTGTAGGTGCAGTCTCAGTAACTTCATATTCACCTTCAGGCAGATTCCTGATGACCTTAGCTGTACCAGGAATAACTGTGATAGCAACAGGATCATCCGACTCTACAGCTTCATCACTGTAATACTTACCGGTTGTAACATTCTGAACATAGAATGTTACAGGTGTAGAGTTAAGAGCACTGCATCCGATGACCTGCTTGTTAAGAGTAAGTGATCCGACTACAGGTGCAGGTGCTGTGTAGTTATAAGTATTTGTTACAGTAGCTGTCTTTGTAGTATTCTCTTCGATCGTTCCTGAAGCTGTTGTATAAGCTACACTGAAGTGCTCAGGCACTGTAGGCTCTGTTACTGTATATGTAACGCCTTCAGGTATTCCTGTGAACTCAGCAGACTTACCAGCCTTAAGGTCGAATGTAACAGTCTCCGTTATAGGGGAAGCTGCTCCTCCGTTAACAGAATATGTTCCTGCTAATGTTGTGCCAGAAGGTACAGTAAACGTAACCTGGATACCGAATGCTAAATCAGGTGCAGCATCTGATCCTTCTGCTCTAACGACTGTCTTCTCAACTGTCAGCGAACCTGTAGGTACAGGTGCAGGTGCTGTGTAATCATAAGTATTTGTTACAGTAGCTGTCTTTGTAGTATTCGCTACGATCTCACCTGTAGCATTCGTATAAGCTGCTGTGAAGTGATCAGGTACCGTAGACTCTGTTACCGTGTATGTA
>DJYO01000014.1 GCA_002450155.1 Mageeibacillus sp. UBA6976
CAAGTTCAGAACTCATTTTCCTCCTATGAAATACCCTATAAATGACGGCCTTTATATAGTACATAATAGAAAACGATAGTTTTATCTTCTACATTGATTCAAGCGCATCCAACAACAAAAGCTCATCACCATTAAACATATGCGAATAGTGTTTTAAGATCGTTTCCTGTGTATCACCGCTCACAAATTCGATTATCGGCAACGGCACATTAAGTCTGATGAGATTACTTATATACGTGTGACGGAAATCATGACAGCAATAAGTGCGAAGCCCTGTAGCCTTGCATGCTTTCTCAATCATCATTCTGCAAGCACTGTGATTCCAGGTTATGATGCGCGCATTCTCGTTACCTCCATGCTGAAGGTGGTCTCGGTATACTTCATTAAAAATCTCAATTACACACTCCGGCAGCGGTATTACTCTGTTTTTGTGATTCTTAGTATCTTTCAGAAGACGGTAAACAGAATTGTAAGACTTGTTTACACTGATGCGGATGATCTTTTCGCCGGGTTTATCAGAACTCATGAAATCACTGTATGTAAGTGCAATTATCTCCCCTATTCTCATGCCTGTATAATAAAGAAGATTCAACAACAGTCGGTACTTGGGATAGTTGTTTCTTCCAAGGCGGCGGAACTCATTGTTACTGAAGAATTGATCCAGCAACAAGAACTCTTCTTTTGTTATGACATTCTTACGTGCCCCGGTATTGATTCGCGGCGAATCCCAAAAATCCATAGGATTCTCACTGATGCAACGATTCTTATATGCAAGCTTGATTATCTTTCTGACACACGAGTTAATATTCCATATAGTCTCTTCGGAATAACCGTATTCCCTGCAACTGTCGATTAGTCTCAGATAATGTGATTCAGTTATGTCCTCTATCGCCAGATTCGGTGACCAGAACTTGGTTATCATATTAAATTGTTGATCGGTATTACGAACCGATATCAGACTGTATCTATTTGCCTTGGCTTTCTCATTCCAAAGTTCTTTTGCCTGCTGCAAAGTGAATTTTTCACACGTTTTTCTCTCGCTTGTGTTCTTCTTACAAGCAAGCAGATCCTTAGCCCCTTTATACGAATTTATACTGTAATACCATTTTTGTCTGTGTTTCTTCTCGTTAGTCAGAGGATCGACCTCAGAATAACAGTACTTCACATCGTATTTCCCGGTAACCATATTCTTATAGATACCGGGCTGTTTTGTTGATATCCTCACACTATTCTTGGACATAAAAAGACCTCCATCGTATATTTTTATTGGTATACGATTATTTATCACAAAAAATACGATAAATATACGATTATACGGAAAATATACGATGAAAGCCTATATTCGTCTTCTCTAAAACCCTTTATTTTCAGGCTTTCACTGGTTCTGTGACTTCATAGTCGGGAACAGCAAAACATCTCTTATGGATTCGCTGTTGGTCAGAAGCATGACGAGCCTGTCGATGCCGTAACCGATGCCGCCTGTAGGAGGCATGCCGATCTCAAGAGCGTTGAGGAAGTCTTCGTCTGTGTGATTTGCTTCCTCGTCGCCTGCTGCAAAGGCAGCATCCTGAGCCGCAAATCTTTCACGCTGGTCAATAGGATCGTTGAGCTCTGAGTAGGCGTTGCACATCTCCCATGTGTTGATAAAGAGCTCGAATCTCTCTACCTTCTCGGGATCTGTGGGCTTCTTCTTTGTAAGGGGTGATATCGCAAGAGGATGGTCCGTTACAAATGTAGGCTGTATAAGGTTCTTCTCGCAGAACTCTTCGAAGAAGAGGTTGATGATGTCACCCTTGGTGTGGCGCTCCTCGTATTCTACATGGTGCTCTCTTGCAAGGGCCTTTGCTTCTTCATCTGTTGCGATGGTATCGAAGTCGATGCCTGTATACTTCTTGATGCAGTCGTTCATGGTGATGCGCTCGAAGGGCTTGCCGAAGTCAAGCTCGATATCGCCATATATGAACTTGGTCTTTCCCAGGACCTTCTCTGCCAGATATCTGAACATGGACTCTGTGAGCTCCATCATGCCCTCGTAATCTGTGTATGCCTGGTAGAGCTCCATGAGAGTAAACTCAGGATTGTGCCTTGTATCTACACCCTCGTTACGGAATACCCTGCCGATCTCGTAGACTCTCTCAAGGCCTCCTACGATCAGACGCTTTAAGTA
Organism: Mageeibacillus sp. UBA6976; assembly: GCA_002450155.1. GTDB lineage: Bacteria > Bacillota > Clostridia > Saccharofermentanales > Saccharofermentanaceae > Saccharofermentans. The sequence continues at coordinate 2,168 of DJYO01000014.1, forward strand.
GAGTTCAAGGGAGATACGGAGCTTAACATCCTCGTCAAGAGCATTGTAATGTGTCTCGAAGGGTCTTGCAGCTGCACCACCGGCGTTACTTACCAGTATGGGGGTCTCAACTTCCATAAAGTTTCTGCCGTCTAAGAAGTTGCGAATCTCCTTGATTATCTGGGATCTCTTAACAAAAGTATCCTTTACCTCGGGATTGCAGATAAGATCCGTATATCTCTGGCGGTATCTCATCTCTGTATCCGTGAGGCCGTGGAACTTCTCAGGGAGAGGCTGAAGGCTCTTAGTAAGCAGGGTTATCTTCTCGGCATGTACCGAGATCTCGCCGGTCATGGTCCTGAAAAGGAAGCCTTCTACGCCGTAGATATCGCCTACATCAGACTTCTTAAAGTCTGCATATGCCTCTTCGCCTATGGCATCCCTTGCCACATATACCTGGATATTGCCCTTAAGGTCACGGAGACTCATGAAGGAGGCTTTGCCCATGACGCGCTTGAACATCATGCGTCCGGCAACTGAGACATGGATGGGCCTGGCATCCATGATCTGGCGTCTCTCCTCGTAGTCGGCCTTCTTTTTTGCTCTTGCTTCCTGCTCTTCAAGGCCGGTAACATCTACCTCTTCTCTGCCCTTCAAAAGCTCGCTCTCAAGAGTCTCGAACCAAGCCTTGGCTTCGTCTGTATGACAAGACTGGTCGAATTTGGTGATCTCAAAGGGGTTCTTGCCGCTCGCCTTGAGATTATTTAACTTCTCCAGCCTTACATCGATCTCGCTTGCCATATAAAATCTCCATTCTTTTTAAGAATAGAAGTGCGAACCTGGGCCGCACTTCATATCAGTTATAGATTGTGCTGTAACTTATTACTTCTCGATCTTGATGATCTTGTACTTGATAACGCCTGTAGGAGCAGATACAGATACAGTCTTACCCTTCTTCTGGCCGGTGATGGCTCTGCCTACGGGAGAATTCTCAGAGATCTTTCTCTTCTTGAAGTCGACCTCAGACTCACCTACGAGCTTATATTTAAACTCATCCTTAGTAACTGTATTCTGGAGTGTAACGATAGAACCGAGGGCAACCTTCTCTGTTGTAAGTTCTGAATCGTCAACAACCTCAGCATTCTTGAGGATAGCCTCGATAGCTGCGATACGCTCTGCGTTTGCAGACTGCTCAGCCTTAGCTTCGTCGTATTCGGAGTTCTCTGATAAGTCTCCCTGAGCCTTAGCTTCTTCAAGCTTGGCAGAGATCTCTGCCATCTTGGTAGTCTTTCTCTCGGCGAGCTCGTTCTGGAGTTCCTCGAAACCTTCCTTGGTCATCTGGTTCTTAATTGCTTCTGCCATTCTTATTACTCCTTTGAAATTAGCTTTGCTTATTTTAATAAAGGGAGACGCCTTTTGCAAATTTATCTTGCAGTCCTGTCGTTCTCCTTCTGGATTACGTCGTGGGCACCGCCCTCAACAATGGATGTGGAGGATACGACAACGAGTCTTGCCTTGTTCTGGAATTCCTCTATCGAAGAAGAACCGCAGGAGCACATTGTTGCCTTGACCTTAGCAAGAGAAGTCTCAACGCCGTCCTTAAGGGAACCTGCATAAGGAACATAGGAATCGACGCCCTCTTCGAAGGCCATCTTGCCGCCCTTGCCGCCGTCGTCGTAACGCTGCCAGTTACGTGCTCTGTTAGAACCCTCACCCCAATACTCCTTAACGTATGAGCCGCCTACCAGGAGCTTTCTCGTAGGGGATTCGTCGAATCTTGCGAAATATCTGCCGAGCATCATGAAGTCAGCACCCATGGCAAGAGCAAGAGCCATGTGGTAGTCGTGTACGATACCACCGTCTGAGCATAAGGGGATATATACGCCTGTCTCTTTGAAATACTTATCTCTTGCTTCAGCTACTGCAAGAACTGCAGATGCCTGGCCGCATCCGATACCCTTCTGCTCTCTTGTGATGCAGATGGAACCGCCGCCGATACCGATCTTGATGAAGTCTGCTCCGGACTCAGCAAGAAATCTGAAGCCCTCGGCATCTACGACATTGCCTGCGCCTACGATAACGTCCGGGTAGTTGGACTTGATCCATGCGAGGGCCTGCTGCTGCCATACTGAGAATCCGTCAGAAGAGTCAAGGCAGAGAGCATCTGCGCCTGCCTCGATAAGAGCAGGAACTCTCTGCTCGTAGTCTCTTGTGTTGATCCCGGCACCGACAATGAGTTTCTTCTCAGAATCTAAGAGCTCGTGGGGATTTGCCTTATGGAATTCGTAGTCTTTACGGAATACAAGTCCTACAAGTCTTCCCTGACCATCTACTATGGGGAGCTGATTGATCTTGTTATCCCAGATTATGTCATTTGCCTCCTTAAGGGAAGTTCCCTCAGGTGCTGTTATGAGCTTGTCTATAGGGGTCATGAAGCTTGAGACCTTCTCATCGGGAGACATACGGCTTACACGGTAATCTCTTGTTGTAACGAGGCCTAAGAGCTTGCCCTCTGCTGTTCCGTCTTCTGTTACGGCTGCTGTACCGTGACCTGTCTTCTCACGTAATTCGAGAACTCTTGCAAGTGTATCGTCGGGAGCAAGATTTGAATCTGATGCAACGATACCTGCCTTGTACTTCTTGACCTTGCGGATCATCTCGCACTGAGACTCTACCGACTGGGACTGAAATATGAACGACATACCGCCGCATCTGGCAAGTGCGATCGCGAGACCGTCGTCTGATACGGCCTGCATTACTGCTGATACCATAGGAATATTGATCTTGAGTTTGGACTCTTCCTCGCCCTTCCTGTACTTGCATACCGGAGCCGACAAGTCGATCTTATCGGGAGTGTTAGCCTCTGTGGTGAGGTTCGGTATAAGAAGGTACTCTGAGAATGTTCTTGATTCCTGCTCGAAAATCTGTGCCATAAATAGCCCCCTTACAAATTAATTAATAAATAATAGCATAAGGATACCTCGGTAACCATACAAAAAAACTGATATTTGTTCTCCTGATTTTGTAGCCAATTAATAACCCCGTGCGGGAGATCCCGTACGGGGCATTTGTCTTTTGTTCTGTTTGAGGTTTATTCCTCGGCTTTGTCCTCAGCTTCAGCCTCTGTATCCTCTGCTTCTGCCTTAGGTTCTTCCTTGGGTTCTTCCTTCGGCTCTTCTGCCTTCACGGCCTCGGGAGCAGGAACTGAATCCTCGTCGTCGAACCTGGCACCGCACTTAAAGCAGAATGCATAAGAGAGGTTATTCTCTGTACGGCATACAGGGCATCTCTTGAGTCCTCTCTCACGAAGGATCTTGATCTCTAATTCCTCGATCTCCTCGTTGAGTCTGGTAATAGCGTCGCACTTAGCATTTATATCCTTGGTGCAGTCGATATTGATATCCTTGTACTGTCCATAGTAAAGATGACCGATCTCGTCGTAGTTGCGTCTGATAGTATTCTTCTTCTCCTGAATGGACTTCTGGAAGTTAGCAATATTCTTCTGCTTTGTGTCTGCAAAAATTGGCATTGATAATATCCTCCTTGCTCTTGATACACTAAATTATAAACCAATTCTGCGGAAACAGTTATTAATTTACGATTAACATTACAAATAGGTATCACTAGAAGTCGGACGCTTGCGCAGGAACATTATGATGCCTCCTATGATCATGAGGAGGGATACGATCATTCCCGCAAGGCTGCTGTACTGGGCAGATGCCGGGTGCCCGATATAAGACAGTCCCGCATAGATGAGCTCTACGATAGCAACGCCTGCGTCCGAGAAACCTATTACCTTCATGGTACGGACAATGGGGTCTTCCCTCCTCCTGGTAGCCATCATGCCCTTTATGGAAAAGGACATCTTGATCACGGCAAAGGCCGCGAAGACATAGATAAATCTGCCGGGGATGGTAACCCCGTCACCTACCAGGAACATGCGCAGGCTGCAGCCCATATAGATGAGACCAAGTATCAGCATCCTGACGCTGCTGTATTTATGCGTCCTGTATTCGTAGTAGTAGCAGTCATGGGGATCTGGGATCTTTTTGGAGAATATATACTTCAGGAGGATCTTGTGTCTGAATTCTCCTATAGCAAGAACATAGATGACGTTGAACAGGAGCCATCCGGACCTGGTCCAGATACCATAGAACAGTTTAGCCGCTGACATGATGATATTGCAGATAATGGACAGCGATACCAATGCGACATTGATATCCCTGTCCTGGATCTGGTCTAACAGCTGATCCCATCTGTCCCTTATGCTTTCCATAGGACCAATAATACAATGAACAATAGTTAGATGCTATAATATATAAATTGTCAAAGAGGATAAAAAATGGCCAAAAAGAACGGATTATTTTTTTGCAGTGAATGCGGCTTCGAGACCCAGGGCTGGATGGGACAGTGTCCCGGATGCGGCAAATGGAACACTCTGACAGAAGCCCCGTCAAATGCCCCTGCCAAGAGTAAACAGGGCGGCATGATATATTCCTGGACTGATTCAGCCAGAACTGTAAGGCTTAAGGATGCAGGAACTGAGAAGTACGAACGTATCAGCACAGGTATACCAGAACTCGACAATCTGTTTGGCGGTGGCATTACCGAAGGCTCTGTAACCCTTATCGTAGGCGAACCCGGCATCGGTAAGTCAACTATCCTTATGCAGCTTATGGATACCTTCAGATCAGATAGGGAAGTCCTCTATGTATCCGGCGAGGAGTCCCCTGCCCAGATCGGCATGAGAGCTGAGCGATTGGGTGTAAAGCGCAATTTCCTGATATGCGGCGAGACCCGTTTTGAGAAGATCCGTGAGGAGATAGATAAGTCAAAGCCCGCCCTCTGCGTCATCGATTCCATACAGACACTTTATTCTGAACAGATAACAGGTACCCCCGGCAGCGTCACCCAGACAAGAGAAGTCACGGCAGGTCTTATAAGGCTTGCCAAAACCTCTAATATCTCCATAATCCTGGTAGGTCACATAACAAAGGAAGGCTCCATCGCAGGCCCTAAGACCATAGAGCACATGGTGGATACCGTACTTACCTTTGAAGGGGACAATACAGGCGGATACAGGATACTAAGGTCCAATAAGAACAGATTCGGCAAGAGCAATGAGCTGGCTTTCTTTGAGATGGGTGATAAGGGACTTAAGCCTGTAAGTTCTTCTGCAGCGCTCCTTGTGGCAGGAAGACCGATAAACAGCCCCGGTTCCTGCCTTACATCCATAATAGAGGGTAACGAAGCTCTCATGTGCGAGGTCCAGGCCCTAGTTACAGCAAGCTGCTTCAGTAATCCCCAGCGCATGAGCGCAGGACCTGACCGCAACAGGGTCCTTATGCTGCTTGCTGTCTGCGACAAGATCCTGAAGCTGAATCTTGTGAGCATGGACTGTTTTGTAAACATTATCGGCGGGCTCCGGGTATCTGATCCTGCTACTGACCTTGCTGTATGCGCTGCTGTGATATCTTCTGCAAGAGAGGTCCCTGTAAGGCCTAATACCCTGATAATCGGCGAGGTCGGTCTGTCAGGCGAGATAAGGCCCGTATCTTATATACTCAGAAGATGCCTTAGTGCCGTGCGCATGGGGATCACCACCTTAGTCCTGCCGGGCAGTCTCCAAGACAGCCTCGAGAAGGAGATAAGCGATCTTACAGGTGATATAGGCAAAGCTATGGCAGGCACGGTAAGGCTCTATCCCGATAACCTGAGTGAAGCATGCGACATGCTCTTTAGCGGAGGTTGATATGGCAGGTAATCTGGTATTTATCGTCCCTGCTGCAGGACAGGGAACAAGGATGAAGTCCGATATCCCCAAGATCCTGCTGCCCGTTGCCGGCAAGACAGTTATATCCCGCACTCTTGAGGCCATTACTTCTTATGCAAAGATTACAGATCTTAAGGTCTCCCTGGTTCTCGTTACAACGGCAGAACTTAAGGAAGAACTAAAGTCTATTGCTGAGAGGCTTTTGCCCGGTATCAAATGGACCGTTACAATAGGTGGCAGCACCAGAACAGAGTCTGTATCTAACGGCATAAATGCCATATCAGAGCTCCTGCCTGATATAGCGCCGGATGATTTGGTACTCATACATGACGGAGCCAGATGCCTCGTTACTACAGATGTTATAGACAGAGTTGTTATGGGTTTATCTTCCTGCAGCGTCTGCGTTGCCGCAGTCCCTGTAAAGGATACTATCAAGATAGTTAAGAGTAAGGATAGCGGGCTTTTTGCAGAAGTAACTCCTGACAGGGACAAGCTTTATGCCGTGCAGACACCCCAGGGCTTTAGATATTCAGCTCTTAAGGATTGTTATGAATACGCCCGGGTTAATAACATAAACGCAACTGACGATACTGCCTTAGCTGAATGCTTAGGACTCGAAGTCCGGATAACCCAAGGCGATTATTCAAATATAAAGATAACTACTCCCGAAGATATAGCAGTTGCTGCAGGGATATCAGACAGACTTTCTGAAGGTTAATATGGCAAAGACCTGAACACCTTCGCCCCTGCCTTGGCCTGTAAGGCCTTCGCCTGTGGTGGCAGTGATCCCTACTGATGCCTTGGGTATTCCAAGAAGCCCTGCCAGGCTCCCCTTCATATCCTCTATATGGTCCTTGAGCTTAGGTCTTAAGCATTCGATGGTGATGGAGCAGTGGATTATCCCGGAGCCTTCAGGCATATATCTTAATGCCTCTTCAAGATAAACGGCGCTGTCCTTGATGCCCTGCTCAAGGCAGATGGTATCTGCGATCCCGCCCAGGATATTTACACCCGTAAAACCGGAGACAGCATTAGTTACCGCATGTAAGACCACATCGCCATCAGAATTGGCGCTGAAGGGTCTCGTATGAGGGATATCAATGCCTGCGAGCCTTATGTTGTAAGAGCCCTCAGGGACATCTTCAAACCTGTGGGAATCCTGACCTATCGTGCTTATACAAAGATTATCCATTACCCTGTCCTCATCAGATACCGTTGCTGCCAAGCCAGGCAGATACATCTGCAACAGTCCAGTTAACCTTGCTGCCTGAATCGAAGGCAGATACCTTGGCGCCGTCTCTCATAAGTACGAACTCAGGCACTGCCGTTACATTAAGTTCAGTATTTAGAGGCCTGTTGGCGCTTGCATCTACTGCAACAACTACTACTCTGCCGTTTAATCTCTCAGCAAGATCTTCTACACCTGCAGTTATACCTGCGGCATTGGTATTTGCCGTGGTATAGAAATACATTAATACCGGCAGCTCCTTCTGCTTCATTATGCCGTCAAGGTCTGTAACTTCGCGGTAGACTATCCCCTTAACCGCGCCTCCTGCCTCGTCGTATTCGCCGGGAACCTCCTCGTAGCACATGCAGATGGCAGGTGAACTGTAATTGATATTCCCGATGCAGTCTTTAAGCTTCTTGGTGCATGAAGAGAGCGTAAGAACAAGTGACAGGGCGATAGTTACGGCAAGTATTTTGCGCCTCATAGATCAGCCTTTCTCCTTGATAAGGTCTATTACCAAATCCGTTGTTTTTGCAAGGATATCTTCGGGGACTGCCTCAGCCTTGCCCGAATCCACAAGTCTTGTGATCTCCGGATCGAGAGGGAGCCTGTCTAATACCTTAGAGCCAATGTCTTTGGCTGACTTCTCAACATTAGAGCCGTCTCCGTAGAGATAGATCTTCTCGTCGCAATGAGGACACTTGATATAGCTCATGTTCTCCACCATGCCGAGGATGGGGATGTTCATCATAGAGGCCATGTTGCGTGCCTTGTTGACTATCATGGAGACCAGATCCTGAGCAGTCGATACCAGGACTATCCCGTCTGCAGGGATTGCCTGGAATACAGTAAGAGGAACGTCTCCCGTGCCCGGAGGCATATCTATGAGAAGTACATCTAACATGCCCCAGTTAACCTGTCCCCAGAACTGTCTTACCAGGGAATTGAGGACCGGGCCTCTCCATACAACAGGAGTCTCCTTGTTCTCCAGGACCAGGTTTACGGATACAACCTTGATACCTGTATCTGTAGTAGAAGGGATGATGTTGATCCCGTCAGATTCCAGCATACCCTCAAGACCGAAACTGTTGGGGATAGAAGGACCTGTTACGTCTGCATCCATAATGCCGACTTTATATCCCTTGCGTGCAAGGCTTACTGCCAGGCAGGAAGTAACAAATGACTTGCCGACGCCGCCTTTGCCGCTGGCTATGCCGATTACCGTTTTTATGGAGGAGCCCTCTGCCAGGCTCTCCTTCTCTATTCCTGAAGGTCTTCTCTCATTACCTGTGCCGTTTGCTGAAGGACACTGCTCCGTAGATGAGCAGCCGCCCTTAGAAGGGCAAGAATCACATGCTGATGCCATAATAGCCTCCCGATTTTAATTCAGATTCAATTATATCAGATGTCTTTGTCTCTTTCTTCCTCGCTCTCCTCTTTCCTGATAAGAGTCGAGAGTTTCTTAAAGCCTGTGTCATATCCGACTGATACTATGCTTACAAGACGCCTCTCACCATGCTTCAGTGAAGATGTGAAGGCCTTAAGGGAATCATGGGCAGATTGCTTTGCAATATTAAGGCTCTCTTTCTCTGCTGCCGTAAACTGCTCTGCAAAAGCTTTTTCGGCGGCTCTGTGGGCGGCAGCGATCTCGTTTTCTATCCTGCGGTTCTCGGTTATGAGGGCCCGGTATTCCGCGTAATGCTTCTTGGTAGGCTCGCTTACCGTAACGATAGTATCCACGGCGCCGTAGATCTGGGAGCCGATCTTGTCAGATACGGTCTTGATGCCGGATGTAACTTTCTTAAAGGCCTTGATTTTCTTCTGCAATCCGATGATGGTTGCGACGGATACAACGATGTCGCTGATCAGTATCACGGTAAAGACAGAGAGCAGGATGTAGAATACGGGATCCGGCATCTTTTCTATGAGCCATTTTACCGCCGGATGCAGTACGTACAGTCCGAGAGAACATGCGATGCCCCAGTATATAAAGAACCTGGCGCAGATATATCCCCTGAAGTTAAGCTTATAATCCGAATAATCCCACCATCTCATGTGGAAGGTACGGTACAAGATGATGCCGGCGATAAGCTCTACCAGCGTTGCGCTTGCAGCGGTGCCGAAGAATATTATGAAGAAATTCCCTACAAAGGGCTCGAAAAGCCAGATCCCGGCATAGAAACCAAGGCCGTACACAGGACATATGGGACCTGCCAGAAAGCCTCTGTTTATAAATTGTTCCTCGGTAATGCCGTAGTATATGACCTCAACTACCCAGCCGATAAAGCTGTATATAAAGAACATCATAAAGGATGTAAGGAAAGGATATGGCAGCATTATTACTTCTCCGCTTTCATTACATGATATCCACCCGTTATGCCGAGTGTCGTACAATTGCCGAATAAGTCCTCAAGTTTTGTCTTGGATGAAGCTGCGCCCTGTTTGCGCTGCAATACCACATAAAGCCTGCCTCCCTGGGACAGATGGGAATAGGCTTCTTCATAGAATTTAAATACTGTGCTCTTGCCTGCCCTTACAGGGGGGTTCGTGATTATTGCGTCATATGTCTCGCCACAGGGAAGGCCGCTTGTTACATCGAGCTGCTCAAATGACGCTCTCACCTTATTAAGCTCCGCATTCTCCATGGCAAGCCCGCAGGCTCTTGAATTAACATCGTATCCCTTGATCTCACAATTGGGGAATCTCGATGCGAGCACGATACCCACAACACCTATCCCGCATCCAAGATCCAGGAAATGCTGATATTGAGGCTTGATCTTGCGCAGGTCAGATACGACCTCCTTAAGGAGGCAATCTGTCCCCTTATCTATTCCGTTCCTGGAGAACACATTGGTATCGGTGATGAATCTGAAACCGATACCTCCAAAATCGTAATCTATCAGCTTTCTGTCAGAAGCAGTAATAGGATCCGGATCGAAATACTGGGGCATCAGATCTTATCCCCCAATCTGAGCTTGCTGATAACGAGCATGAGTGGCAGACCTAAGACTATGAGGAGCGCTGCTTCAGAAGCTGCCACTTCCAGCATGCTTATGACTACCATGTATGCTGTCACCCCGCTTGCAGCATCTGCAAGAAGGAAAGGCATATATCCTCCGACGATTATCCCGTTTACAAGGATAGGAGGTATTATGCCCAGGAATCTCTTTTTCTTAGCTATTACATAGGACAGGAATCCTGCAATGAGAGTTGCAAGTGTTCCAAAGATGATATCTATGGGGCCAAGATTTCCGGGGTTAAAGAGATTTGCCAGGAAGCATCCTAATGTAACACCCGGCACAAAACCTACGGAGAATGCGGGGAGCACCGACATAACCTCAGCCAGTCTTACCTGCAGCGGCCCGTATGCAAACTGCGCAAAGGGGAGCGTGAGCACCACATAAAGAGCAGCTATGATCCCGTTTATAACAACAAATAGTATTCTTTTTCTGTTCTTGGATCTTGTATCCATATTTTCTCTTCTATTACATATACTGGCCAATTGAAGCCCTGACGGCGTCATTTATTACCGCAAGCTTAAGGCTCTTGTCCCAGTTCATCTCAGGACACTGGATAAGACCCTTTGTTACAGCATCTCTGCAGGCTTCGATCTCATAGATATAAGAATCATCTATAGACTTTTCTGCCTCTATTTCTTCTATCACCTGATCGTCTTTTGTAAGCAGAGCTATCTTACGGTAGTTGTTGATATTCGTGATCTTGATCTTGCCTTCCTCGCCTATAACGGAACCGTCCTTTGTTGTATCGGCGCCCATGGTAACGAAGAAATCTGCAATAATGGAGCCGTCACCTGATTCAAGAATATAGGAAGTCTCCTTGTCACATCCCGTTGACAGTCTCTTGGAATAAACGTGAGTTGCCTTGATGTCTGTTCCGATTATGGATATGGCAAGATTAGAAGGATAAACGCCAAGATCAAGATATGCACCGCCACCCAAGACGGGGTCGTTGAGTCTCGGAACCTCAGTAAGATCGTATCCGAGATCACCTGTAATATACTTAACCTGTCCTATCCTGCCCTCGCGGATCCATTCCAGCATCTTGAGATGCAAAGGCATAAAGGAGGACCACATAGCTTCGCAGACAAAGAGATTTCTGTTCTTGGCCTCGCAGAATATGCTCCTGGCCTCGCCTTCGTTCATGGCAAGGGGCTTCTCGATAAGGACATTCTTATACTCCTTTATACAGAGGATCGCATGTTCATAGTGGTATGAATTGGGAGTTGCAATGTAGATAAGATCGATATCCTTAGCTGCTGCAAGCTTCTCGTAGCCTGAATAGACCTTGGCATCCGGACAGAAGCTCTCTGCAAACTTCTTGGCTCTTGATCTCTGCCTTGCAGCTACTCCTGCAACCTGACATCCTTCTGTCTTGGATATGGCCTGAGCCATCTTTGCTGCTATCTTACCGCAACCTAATATCCCGATATTAAACATCTGCTGACCTCACTATATGTTTACTACTATTAATATACTTGTTCGTGCTCTTATGTCTACCCCTGAGCCTGAACGGCGGTCATTGCCACCGTATTTACGATATCTTCCACAGAGCATCCGCGGGACAGATCATTGCAGGGCCGGTTAAGTCCCTGGAGCACTGCGAAGCAATCGGCGCCTCCGATCCTCTGGGTGATCTTGTATCCGATATTGCCGGCTTGCAGATCCGGGAAGATAAGTACATTGGCCCTTCCGGCAACGGGACTGCCCGGAGCTTTACTCTTGCCGATCTCGGGGACAATAGCGCAGTCAAACTGCATCTCGCCGTCAACCAGCAGGTCAGGTGCGATCTCCTTTGCGATCCTGGTGGCAGAGGTGACCTTATCTACCAGAGCATGCTTGGCGCTGCCCTTGCTGGAGAAGGAAAGCATTGCAACTCTGGGCTCATCAAATCCGCAGAGCTTTCTTGCGGTATCAGCTGCAGCAACAGCGATATATGCCAATTCCTCAGCTGTGGGATCAGGCATTACCACACAGTCTGCATATACCAGAAGTCCGTTCTCGCCGATATCCTTATTGGGGCAGTCCATAAGGAAGGATGAGGATACTATCTTCATCTCCGGCTTTGTCTTGATTATCTGGAGTGCGGGTCTTAGCATATCGCCTGTGGTGTGAACCGCTCCCGATACAAGCCCGTCAGAATCTCCGGTCTTGACCATCATGATGCCGAAATACATAGGGTCTCTTACAAGCTCATCTGCCTTTTCGCGGGTAACGCCCTTTGCTTTACGCAGCTCGTATAAGAGCTCTGCATATTGGGAAAGCTTGGGACTGGTGGCAGGATCTATTATCTCTATGCCCTCTATATCGCAGGGGATCCCTTCTGCAGTCTCACGGATCTTTACGGGATCGCCTAACAGGACAGGTCTTGCAAGCCCTTCCTTCATGAGGATGGATGCTGCCTCAACGGTCCTTACTTCATCGCCTTCAGGAAGAACGATGCTCTTAACATCTGATCTTGCCTTGGCTTTAACAATGTCTATCATGCTCATATGTATACTCCCTTTCAGAGGTCTATGCCTTCGAATCCTTCCCAGACGTTTTTGCCTGAATACTTAAGAGGTGTCTTCTCGCCTCTTAATACTCCGAGAGCCGGTAGTGCCAGAGCCTCCTGCTCCATCTCTCCGGGATATACGCTGATGGGAGCGATAAATCCGCATCTTTCCGTTATACCCTGAAGGATGTCGTCAAATCTCATAAGTCCGCCCGTAAGCAGGATCCCATCGACCTTGCCGCAGAGCACGCAGCTCATACTGCCTATCATCTTGCAGATCTGATAGATCATAGTATTCCATACGAGAGTAGCCTTGGGGTCTTTCTTATCAACCAGCTCATGTATAGTATCCGCATTTGCAGTCCCGAAGAGATCTACAAAGCCGCCAGCCCTTGAGCATCTGACCCTGACATCTTCTATAGAGTGCTCCTCAATGTAGTCCAGGAGTGAGAGGACAGGAACAGAGCCTATCCTTGTGGGAGTAAATGCACCCTCGCCGTCAGCTCCCATATTACCGTCTATCATCTTGCCGCCCTGATGAGCGCTTACCGTGATACCACCGTCTATATGGGCGACGATAAAATTGCAGTCTTCATATCTGCGGCCGATACTCTTTGCGTGGAACTCGGCAACGGCCTTCTGGTTAAGAACATGGGAGTGGGAGACCCTGTATATTCCCTTGATGCCGGTAAGCCTTGCGTAGTCGCAGTATTCATCAACGTTTGTAGGATTAAGAGTATATGCAGGCTTGTTATACTCTTTTGCAAATCTGTAAGCCAGCATTACGCCCAGCTTGGCAGGATGCTCAGATCCACCCACTGCATTTACCGTATCTTCGTAGAGCTTATCGTCTATTTCTGTAATGCCTCCCGGCTGGGTGCAGGCGCTGCCGCCCCTTCCCACAAAACAGTCTATCTCCTCGGGAGATACATTCTCCTCCTTGAGCATATCCATAATGACCCCGTATCTGAAGTCTTCCTGCAGGTTTACATGAGGGAACTTAAGGAGCTCGTCCGCATCATGGAAAAGGCTGTGCTCAAATACAGACTCCTCATCTTCAAAAAGGCTCACCTTGGTAGATGTGGAGCCCGGGTTAATGATAAGTAACTTAAACATATATTTTCCTCTTTCTTAAGATTCACTGTCCTAAAAGGCTCATCAGGAATACCATTCCTGCCACGAGCCAGAAGCTTAATACGATTATGGTAATACCTATCCAGATATACTTAAAGATCTTGCCGGCCTTCTTGCCTGCGATCTTGGCGTCAGACATGGCGAGCTGACCCCTGGTCATCTTGGTGCGGTTCTGGGCATCGGCACGGTAAAGATAGTATCCGCACTTGGAACAGATAGTGCGTCCGTTATTCTCGGTATTACATCTGGGGCAAATCATAAAAAACCTCCGCGCACAATTATATCACGCATCAGAATCCAAAGAAATCAGCTTTCTTCCGGGCCATTTCTTCAAATCTTGCGATATAACCCAGGGCATCCTTGATCGTAGAGCACCGCTCCACTCTCCTCTTGGAATCAGGGCCTTCCTGCCTGAAGCACCTCTTGCTGGAAGAACCTGCACCGAATGACAACACATCCCTGTAGTCGGTCATCATGGCAACATTATAGAGGCAGCCTGTATCTCCTTTGGCAAAGCCCGTATTCTCAAGCCCCTTCTCGGTGTCCTTCTGGCGATACATATAATACGGATGATATCCAGCTTTGTGCAGGAGCCCATATGCCTCCTGCAGGGCTTCGTCAATGCCCTTGCGCTCGCCTCCCCTGTCCATTACTTCAGCCTTGCTGATATTGGCTCTCCTCTTCTTATAGAGGGTATGAATGGTAATGTTCTTAGGATCTAATCCTATGAGGCTTCTTACTGAGGACAATAGGTCTTCCGGCGTTTCTCCCGGAAGCCCTGCTATAAGGTCCATGTTTATTACGCTAAATCCCATATCGGAAGCTTTGCCATACCAGTATCTTATGTCGTCAGCAGTATGTTTGCGGTTAAGCCTTACAAGAGTAGCCGAATTCATGGTCTGGGGATTGATGCAGATCCTGTTTATCCCATGAGATCGCATTACTTCCAGTTTATAGTCAGTCAGAGTGTCCGGCCTTCCGGCTTCTACCGTGATCTCCGTGCCCTTAGCTAATCTAAACGAGCTCATAACGCAGTCTAAAAGAGATGCGAACTCCTTATCTTCAAGGACTGTAGGCGTGCCTCCTCCGATATAAAGAGAAGCGATACTGCGGTTTATACGGGGCGATAAGAGCCTGATCTCCTTTTCCAGGGCCTGCTCGTAATATGCAAGCCTGTCCATGTGCTTTGTTATATCCTCGGATATAAAGGAGCAATAGGTGCAGCGCGAGGGGCAGAAGGGGATCCCCACATAGATGCTGATATCTTCTTCGGGTATCAGATCTAAAAGGCGCATCTCTTCTTTTGCCGTCTCCATAGCAAGATGTGCCTTATCAGGCCTGACGTAATAGTCCCTGATAAGGACCTCCTCGGAATCTGCTTCCATTGCAACAAGAGTCGGCCTTATACCTGTAAGGCATCCCCAGGCGGCCTCCCTGCCGGTTATATCCTTCATCGCAAGATACAAAGAACGCTTGATCTCACGCCCGGGCTCTAAGGGAGTCCCTAGAGGCTTATAGACCCTGCCGTCATCTGTCCTGCATATGGACGATCCGTCCTCTTGAAGTATGCTCTCTATCCTGATGTCAGGTCCTGCAGGACATAGGATCTCGCAGGATTCCTTATCCTCCACCGACCCGTCAAACCAGAGCCTTATAACATCAGTAAGGCCGTAATATTTATCGTGCCCTGTGAGATGAACCTTAAGCATCCGTATCCTCCACATACCGTTTGTAGAAGTCCACATAGACGCTGTAGGGCACTTCGTATGTATCGGTGCCGCCCTCCTGGCCGTTAGCCTCAAGGAAAGCATTGTTTGCGTCTTCGCCAAGCTCCATCAGGTCTATCCCGAAGATATCCAGGATAGCAGCAGTCTCCTCTTCTATCCCGTCCCAGTATCTTGAGCCTGCCCTGATGTCTGCATATACATCAGCTATAGCAGGGTCAGTAGAATAGGGATAGAGAGCCCTGTTCTCACTTGCCGCATAATCAGATACGATGGGATAGAGGCTCCAGAAC
The DNA here is from genome assembly GCA_002450155.1 of Mageeibacillus sp. UBA6976. GTDB lineage: Bacteria > Bacillota > Clostridia > Saccharofermentanales > Saccharofermentanaceae > Saccharofermentans. Next base: position 17,810 of record DJYO01000014.1, read on the forward strand.
ATGGCGTAGTATCCTGCGTATCTGAAATCAGGTCTTGAGGACCTGATGCAGCAGACCGCTGCCAGGAGATTGCAATCCGTTTCTCTTGCAAAACCCTTGGCATGCAGTATCTCATGGCAGATAGTGATGGGAAACTCCGTTATATCCATGTAATCTGTATTTATATTAGCCTCCCCCAGGAAGGGCGTATACATTCCGGTTACCCCCACCATGCTCCAGTAGTGGCTCAGGGCTACGGGCTTGGCTCTTATTATGGTATTGCTCATCTTGATGTCATATCTGCCTAAGACATCGTTTATCAGCATGTTGGCATAGGATACATTATTCTCAAAGGAGTTATTCATATGGGCTACTCCGGAGTAATCCTCCCCCAGCTCAGCTCTTGCAGAAAGCATGCCAAGGTAAGCCCAGTTAAGTGTATTCTCGTAGTCTTCGTAACTGTAATCCCCACCATAGAGCTTAAGGAGCTGCCTTGCAGGGTATCTCCTGTAATTTACTCCGTGCATGAGCCCGTATATTGCGCCCAGGATTATCCCGGCGATCAATACTACTCTTGTAACCTTATACAGGTATTCCTTAGCGCCCTTTGTCATGAGCTTCTTGATGAGGATTACCAAAAATACTATGGCAAGTATAAAGGCCAAAGGCGCGCCCACGATAACGCATGTTTCAGTTACAGATATCTGAACACATTCGGTTATAAGATTGGCAGGCATTGCGATAATGCCGAATATCCTGCCTGAATAGATCTCGGCAAGCTCCGGCGCTATAAACTTAGGCAGTATCAGAACAGCTATAAATAAGATCAGGAGCAATACTATGACTGCCGTATGTAACAGGGCTTTTCCCTTCTTCTTATTAAGGATCTTCATCTTATGTCCTGCCAAGGAGCATGAATATCACATATAAGATCCCGTACATAAGGGGCTGGTGTACGATATATATGATCAAGGAGTGTCTCCCTATAAATTCTATCGGCCGCATTATGTTTTTTGCCAGTAACGAACTGGTCTTAAAGACTGACTTTCTGTCTGAATAGCAGAGCCTTCCAACCAGAGCGCCAAAGAGGAATATCCCGATATGAGGAACAAGAGGCATATAATCTGCCATTGAGGGCGTATTGTGTATGGCAAAGCCAATGGGGAGAAAGAGCAGATTGTCCGTAGAATAATCCATATTCCACAGATCAGAGCCCACTAGAGCGATATATGCGGCAATAAGGGCCATTATGACATTGGTGACCCGGGGATCTATCTTACACTTCTTCTCTATAAATTCGATAAGCGCGTAGACTAATATGCTTATCGCAAGAACTGCGAATACATTAAAGATTATAAGGCAGTCTATCCCGGCAAATGTGGTAATAAGCCAGGTCGCAAGGCTAAGGCCTGCTGCCACCCCAAGAAGCTTAAGGCCTCTCTTGAGATTGCTCCTGGAAAAAGCTGTGCATACACCTGACACCCCTATAAAGCCTGTAATTATCATGGGGTGCAGGAAAGCCCAGAACCATCCCTTCTCAAGATAAGAGAATGCGTCTACACGGAATTCATATCTGATGTCCCAGGAGAAATGCATGAACAGCATCGCTATCATCGCAAGTCCCCTTATAAGATCCAGCTCGAATGCGCGTTCCTTCCTGTCTGACACTTAAGCCTCCAATTCCAGAGTGCTGCCTATAGCCGTGGCATACATTGCGTCTTCGGGTATATGTATCTTGATGCCGTATACGGACTCAAACATCATGATATACTGCCTGCACTGCTCAAATGTAGTAAGCTGTCCGGTATATACAACGTCCTCTATCCCGGTGTTCCTTGATGCCATGACCGAGAGAGACCCGGTTATCTGATATACCATATTAAAGAGGGCGCTGAGCTTATCAGAATCACTGAGTGCGTCTGAGGCTTTGCCGAAATTTGAGGCGGTAATATCCTTCGATAAGCCCTGAACTCCGCCTTCAGCAATGTCTCCTACCGTAAGGTCAGCATTACCTGTATTGCCGCCTCTTGCGATATTCGTGATCTTGTTAGGGTCAGTGATATCCAGCATAGCCTTGCTAAGACCGATCAAAGTACCTCCGCCTACGCCGGATCCGATTATATGGTTAACCGAGCTTCTAGTAGCTTCAAGATAAGCAGTACCTGTTCCCATGCTTACCACTACAGCACGATCCAGTCCGGAGAGATAGAGTCCGCCAAGACCTGTGGCAATAAACTCAGAGGCGACTGCAGTCCTGATACCGAACAGATCATTAGGAATAGCAGTAGATCCGACGCCTGTAAGGCAGATCCTGTCTATATCCTCCAATGTCCAGTTATTACCCTTACAGATCTTGCCCAGCGCGCCAAAAGCAGATGTTAAAGGGTCTGATGCCTTGATCACTTCTTTGCCTATCAGCTTGCCGTCTCTTAACCCGACGATCTTGGTCGCACTGCCGCCTATATCCAAACCGATCTTAATACTCATATAAAACCCCTTATAAAATATCGTCTATTCTATCACATAACAATTAAAAAGGCTTCGCCTGAGCGAAGCCTTGAATGTTCTTTGGTTGTATCCTTATACCGGCTTAAACTGGATCGTTGAATGGTAATCGGAATTCTTAGGATCTGCACTGCCGCCTTCGATAAGTTCACCATCGTTTGTCTTGGAGAAATGAGGGAGCCATACGCTGCTCTGATAAGTATAAGTAAGCTTACCCGGATCATAATAGTTATCGATTACATAGATAATGTAATCAACTCTACCCTCAGCAGCTACGTTGAAGTACATCTGTATCTTCCACTTGTCAACTCTTGCACCTGAAGGATTTGTTGTCTGAAGCTGTGTAGGAGTAAATACAGCCTTTGTACCGATCTTGAGGAGATTATCAGTGATGCTCCATGTGCCTGCAGTACCATCGTTTGTGTACTTAAGGAGTGACTCCTCGAAACCCATGGCATAAAGCTGGCCATAGTCTGCAGAGTCATTTGTATTAACTGTTGTCATGAAGGAATCTCTGATCGCCATCATAAGTGCTGTTGTAAGACCAAAAATGATCGTAATGATGGCAAGTGAGAGCATCATCTCAACGAGGGTAAAACCTCTCTTGTTCTTAACTGTCTTTCTCATAATGCCCTCCTGGATCAACTTACTTTCTGGATCTCAACTACCTTGCCTGTAGTATCATCTACATAGCACCAGTAATAAGCACCATCAGCTGCCTTCTTATAGATGTGTGTCCTGCCGAGATATGTATCATCAGCTGTACCACCGGATACTATCCTGTTATTTACTGTAGGATAGTAGAAGAATGAGTGTCTGTTATCAAGATAGAGGTCATCCTCACTGGCAACACCGCTAATTGCAAGAGGAGAACCAGATGAATTAGCTGTTGTATGTGAAACAGAGATCTTAAGCTCCTTAAGAGAAGCTACACCACCGGAGAATGTCATAGTAGCTGCAACAGAGCCACCGCCTGAACGGGTATCAACTTCGGCCTGCTTATGTCTGGCCTCTTCAGCCATACCATGAAGATTAGCAACTCTGTTGATACAAGTAGCATAGTTATTACCGGCAGATCTGGTATAAACAGAAGTATGATATGAATATCCCATTGAAGCAATAAAGCCGTTGATCAACATCGTTGAAGTAATTATCATGATAACTACGGCGCACATAGTCTCAACTAATGTAAAACCGCCCTTCCTGATCTTTGCAATTCTCTTCATATCAAGTGCGCCTCCTTAGAATCCGTAGCCCTTAAGCTTATTTTCGCTGTCATTAATATGTGTACGGAGGTCAGAAGCCTGTTTAATTACAGCAGCATCTGCGCGCTTACCGGCATTGATAATATCAGCAATACCAATTCCGATAGCACCAGCAAGTATGATGATGATAGCTACGACCAGAACCATCTCCGTCAAGGTAAAACCATGTTTATTCTTATTGATCTTCTTCATAGTTTGTCTCCCTGGCATATTCTCTATGCATATAATTACTTACTCTGATTATACTATGCTATTTTTATTTTTCAATAGAATTATTAACAAATTGTTAAGAAATGTGAATTAATAATTAAGAGCGGAGGACTGTGTCCTCCGCTCCAATTCTTCAGTTTGTACTAATAGGATCTAACTATTATGTGTACTTGTTGATCTCAGAAACTACAGCGTTTGTAGAAGCGTTGTGGCTCTTGATGGAAGAAGAAGCTGCCTTAGCCTTGTTGAGGTATGTACCGATTCCAAGAACGAGAACTGCTGCAAGGATAACGATGATAGCGATAACGAGTACCATCTCAACGAGTGTAAAACCCTTCTTTGACTTCTGAATCTTCTTCATAGTGATTTCCTCCTGTTTGGTAATTTGAGTTTGTAGCTTAAGTATAGCATGTATTTTTCGAATTGCAACACTTTTTTCAAATTTTTTCAAATTTCTGCCACAATTCTCAAAACGCTTATTCTGACAGGTCTTCGCCCTCAACCGGGAGCATTTCGCTCTCATCTGCGTGGACTCCGCCATTGGCTGCCATTGTTGTATCAACACCTAAGAATGTTGCGAGACTGCCGGCGTTGTTAACAGACTGTACGAATGCCGCATTTGCCCAGTAAGGTGCGAACGGTCTGTCGATCATGTCTGAAACAGAAGCGTCAAGGTTGATGCACTTATACCAGAGGCTGTTCTCATCTCTTACAACGTAAGGATATCCGATGAAGCCTGCGTCTGTAGCTACATTTGTATGACCCTTCCAGCTTGTATAAGCTTCTGTGCTGGAATCTGTAGAAACACGGTCTGTAAGGTTTGTGCCGTAGAAATCTACGCTTACAGTAAGGAGCATGAAACCGACCTGATCCTCAACTGCGATATCTGTAACCTTGATGCAGTCAGGATTCTCTGCTGCAACAGCCTTAACAGCGCTGATGAATTCATCATAACCCTGGCGGCCAGCCTCAACGATCTCAGGAGAACCGATCTGTGCGAGCTGCTCTGAGATAACCTGCGCAGCTGTAGGATCTGTAGCAAGTGCTGTCGTATCAGGATTCAGGTTGTACTGTGTTACGTTAAATCCGTCTGTTGTGGAGTATGTGAGTGTTACTCTGAGGCACTCGAGCTGATCGGCAGATGTTGAACCATCAGCAAGGATGACAGGTGCGCACTCGATCTCTTCAGTCTCTACGGACTTAAGATAAGGGCAGTTCTTATCTTCGAATGTATCGAGAAGATACTGCTCAATGCACTCTGTATCAATGTTGTCTAAGAAGGAGAGCTCTACTTCGCTGATAGCAGCTTCAATATTGCTGATCTCCTTGTCCATCTCAGCATTATCTACCATAAGCTGATCAAGATAAGCTTTCCTTTCATTGAGCTCAGCGAGTTTGGTCTCATACTCGTCATACTTCTTGTTAAGTGATCTGATACCAAAGAAGTATCCGAGAACAATAACAATGAGCAGACCCATTACATATATAAATGCTTTTTCACGTGATGATAAATTATTCATTCTTCTTTACCCTCCATTAAGCTTCTGACGACTCAGCCGGAGCAGCTTCAACAACTGTGTAGTAGAGCTTGATGTCCTTCTCGCCGTTAGCAAAGTCAGACATAGTACCATTTGTTACGATCGCATTGAAAGTGTCTTCATTAACGTCGATTCCGTTGATGGTGATCTTGGAAAGCTGATACTGTACGCCCGTCTCAGCTGTATATGTAACGAGCTGATCGTCTTCCTGTGTAAGGGTGAACTTCTCGCCTGCTGCACAAGCAAATGTCTCAGCACCTGTAAGGCTTGTTACAGTGTCGCCCATAGCGAGTCTTGAAACTGTGACATAGATCTCGGAAACGAGTGTTCCCTTGATCTCGAATGAGTAATAGTTATTGATACCATTGATGTGATCGCCAAAGAGCTCTTCTTCGCTTCCAACATCTGCTGCTTCAACTCTTTCGATGTTGATAAGAGTCTTAGATGTGAATACATCAGATTCATTAAGCATATCAACCATATCTACAGGGCTATAGTATGTGAAAGAGTAACCTGTGATATCAAGTGTAGTACCTGTGATGTCATATGTGCTTATATATGAATCATTAGGGATGCACTCACCGATAAGATCAGGGAGAGTCTCAGGAGCTGCAGGGATCCTGTCTACTGTTGCTCTCATCTGAGTAAGAGCATAGAAATAATTAGTACGCTGCTCAAGTTTTGTAGCGAGCTCTGCAGCTTCACCCTCAAGCTTTGTATACTTCTCATCAGCAAGTTCATTCTCAATTGAAGTGATCTGCCCCTTGATGATGGAATTTCTGATAACACCGATGATTATGAATACAACGATGACTGCAAGTACTGCAACGCCTGCAAGTACTGCCCATGTGAGCATTCTTGCTGCTTTGGCTGCAGAAGCGGTAAACTCAGCAAAGAAGTTAATGTCCTTCTTGCTAAGCAATTTCTTGTTTACATTGTTAGCCATATAGCTGATACCCTCCTTTAATCTTCACGAATGAGCGCGCCGCAGCAGTTAACGAACTGAGGAAGCTCGAAACCCTTCGGGCCGGATACAGTGCTGAGAGACTCAAGAATCTCAACCTGTGTGCCGAGCTGACGTGAAAGCTCTTTGTCAATCTTCTTATAGCTGGCGCCGGATCCATAAAGGAAGCAGGTGCTAATAGCATCAATGTGATACTTGGAGATAGAGAACTGAGCTGTTCTGGATACTGCATCAACAAGGCTCTTGAAATATGCGTTAACAGCACTCTGAAGAGCAGGTGTCTCTGCAACTGTCTCGTTCCAAACATCGATGTCCTCGATCGGTACGCTGGACTCAGCATCAGAAGTTGTGATGTTAAGTCTTCTTGCAAGTGAAGACTGCTGGTTGTTGCCCTGAACCTTCTTGATGGAGTCAGCAACCTGGCGGATGTTGGAGTGACCGAACTGAAGTCTTCTTGAGAGGATCGGGAATCCCTTATCAAGAACTGTAACTGTAGTTGTCTTTGTGGATAACTCGATGAGAAGGAGCGTAGTCGATGCAATATTTGTCTTATTGTTGATCGAACCTTCAGCAAAGAGCTTTCTGATGGCATTAGGATTAACGTCTAATGCTACAGGTGTAAGATCCATTGCCTTAACGAACTCTCTGAAGTCCTTGATCGTGTCTGTAGGAACAGCTGTTGCTCTAACCTTGATCTTGTCTGCGTTAGTCTCCTCGTCAACTGTTGTTCCGTATACTACGTAGTCAATGGAGAGGTCTCTGTTGGAGCCCTGGCCCATAACTTCGTACTTAACCATGTCCTTGAGCTGATCCTGCTTAACTACAGGAAGCTCGAGGTCACGTGTATGAACGAACGCACCCTCTGTTGTGATGATGCAGGTCTTGCTTCTGATATCCATTCTAGCAAGAGCGTGCTTAACGGCCATTACGATACCGAATGAATCGGCAACTGCGCCGTCGTTGATAGCATCTGCATCGAGAGGTACTACACCGAACTTATCGATATAGATGCTTGTACGGTTATTCTTTGAACTATAACTACCTACGGCGACCTTGAGGTCAGAGCTTGAGCAATCGATTACCAGCTCGTTACCGCTTTTACCAAAAAGATCCTTCATTTATATTCTCCTTTCAAACCTCTTACATAATGTACTGAGCCATCGTGAAGATAGGCATTGCGATACCACCGACAACAGTACCAACGATGATAGCCATGATGATGATCATGATAGGCTCCAAGGCTGCTGTCATCTTTGCTGTTGCTGCGTCTGCCTCGTCTTCGAAGAAGTCAGCTGCTTTCTCAAGGATGGAATCGAGTGTACCTGATTCCTCACCGATAGCAACCATTGCGTAGATCATAGGAGGGAATTCTGTAATGCCTCTTATAGACTTTGATAATGAAGCACCCTTCCTGATCTCGAGTCTGGCTGCTGCAAGCTTCTGCTCGAGAATGAGGTTGTCAAGAGACTTCTCTGTGATCTCAACAGCTGTGAGAACGGAGATACCTGACTTGAGCAGTGTTGCTACTGTTCTTGTAAATCTTGCGGAGGCATTCATCTTTGTAGCCTTACCTACAACAGGGAGCTTAAGCATGAGCTTAGACCACTGAATACCGCCTGTATCGGAAGATCTCCAAACCTTGAAGCCGTAGACGAGAAGTCCGATAACTGCAAGGTAGATAAACCAGAAATGTACGAGTGATGATGAGAAGTTAAGCAAGAACTTTGTAAGTGCGGGGAGATCACCTCCCAAGTCCTTGATCGTCTCACCGATCTTAGGTACCAGGAATGTAAGCAAGCCGATGGAAATGGCGAAGGTAAGACCTGCAAGGATCTTAGGATAAACCATCGCTGATGAGATCTTGTTCTTGAGTTTTGCATCCTTGGCAAAGTGCTCTGCAAGTCTCTCCATAACTTCATCAAGACGTCCGGATTCCTCACCTGCGGCGATCATCTGGATCATGATGTTCGGAACAACTCCCTGCTGTTCTCTGAATGCTTCAGAAAGTGAACGGCCGGACTGAACCGCCTCGTAAACTTCACCGATGCATCTCTTAGCCTTCTTTGTTTCTACCTGCTGATAGAGCATGTCGAGAGCTCTTACAACTGTAATACCTGCAGATAAAAGCGAAGCAAGCTGTCTTGTTATTAATACAAGGTCCTTTGTTTTAAGTGCAGGGCTACCGATCTCGATGCTTCCGAGGCCCGCACCTTTATCAAGTTCCAGTGATGCAACGTAACTTCCGTCTGCCTTGAGCTTTCTTGTAGCTTCACCGATAGATGATGCTTCAATAATGCCTTCAGACTTCTTACCCGTTGCACTGATTACTTGATATCTGTAATTAGACATATTGTATTGTTCCTCCTCCTTAATAAATTAACAATTAATAGTCTCGGTATCAGGCAAAATCAAGATCACCGAACAACGGGCTGTTGGAACCCGGGTTATTAATAAATCTCTTAAGATCCTCCGGAACACGGCATCTTTCCATTGCAGTATCTCTTGAGATCATCTTACGCTTAACAAGCTCAGCGAGGTAGAAATCGAGAGGACACATACCCTGCTGCAGTGATGTAGCGATGGTAGAGTCGATCTGATATGTCTTACCTTCACGGATATTGTTCTTGATAGCGTCATTTGTAAGCATGATCTCAAAGGCTGCGCAGCGGCCGCCGCCTATTCTCTGTACGAGAGTCTGGCAGATAACAGCAACAAGAACCGTTGAGAGCTGTACTCTGATCTGATCCTGCTGGTGAGCGGGATAAGAGTCGATGATACGGTTTACGGTATCAGCAGCAGATGAGGTATGGAGTGTGGAAAGAACCAAGTGTCCGGTCTCGGCTGCTGTTATAGCTGTACTGATAGTATCGAGGTCACGCATCTCTCCGACGAGGATGATATCCGGGTCTTCACGGAGAGCAGCTCTTAATGCGTTAGCGAATGAGAGTGTATCCTCGTGGACTTCTCTCTGGTTGATCATGGCCTCACCATGCATGTGCAGGTACTCGATAGGTTCCTCAAGAGTGAGGATGTGGCACTTCTTGCATGTATTAACGTGGCCGATCATTGCTGCGAGTGTTGTTGACTTACCGGAACCCGTAGGGCCTGTAACGAGGATAAGTCCTCTAGGTCTTAATACAATTTCCTTGAAGAGCTGAGGGAGACCAAGCTGTTCGCAGGTAGGGATCTCATTTGTAATAGTTCTTGCAGCAAGTGCATATGTACCACGCTGCTTAAAGATATTACATCTGAAACGGCTGTAATCTTCTACAACATAAGAGAAGTCGATCTCACCTCTCTCGTTCAGATACTGCTGTCTTGACTTATCGATCATTGACTTGCAGAGATACTCAGTATCTGCAGCTGTCAAAGGCTGATTGCCAAGAGGCATGAGCATTCCGTCGATTCGGATCATAGGCGGCAAGCCGACAGTGATATGAGTATCTGATGCCCCCATCTTTACCGATTCCGAAAGAATCGCGTCAATTGATAAACTAAAACCTTCTACCACTTTAACTAACCTCCTTATCAGTCAATCGTGTAAGCAACTCTGTTAAGCTCATCTACTGTTGTGATACCCTCAAGAACAAGTGATCTTGCGGAATCCTGCAGCATCTGAGAACCCTCGGCGACAGCGAGCTGTCTCATCTCTTCTTCGCTTGCTCTCTTATCGAGCAGAGCCTTCATTTTCTTGGTCATGATAACGATCTCATGGATCGCGATTCTGCCCTTATAACCCTTCTCATTACACTCTGAGCATCCCTTGCCCTTATAGATCTTCTGTCCGGGCTCGAGGCGGAGTGTCTCTATATCGTACTGATCAGGTTCATAAGCTTCTCTGCAGTTTGTACAGATACGGCGTACAAGACGCTGGGAAATAACTCCGATAAGAGCTGTTGAAACCATGTAAGGCTCGAGTCCCATATCGATGAGACGGTTGATGGAAGATACAGCGTCGTTGGTGTGGATTGTACTGAAAACAAGGTGGCCGGTGATAGCAGCTCTCATGGCGATCTCTGCAGTCTCACCGTCTCGGATCTCACCGACAAGACAGATATCAGGGTCCTGACGGAGGATAGATCTAAGACCGCTTGCGAAGGTCATTCCCGCCTTGGCATTAACCTGTACCTGGTTAAGTCCCGGGATCCTGATCTCGACAGGGTCTTCAACTGTAATGATATTAACTTCCGGTGTGTTCTTCTCAGCGAGAAGAGTATAAAGTGTGGTGGTCTTACCTGAACCTGTAGGTCCTGAGATAAGGCAGATTCCCTGAGGGACTCTGATCATACGATCGATCATCTCGTTGTTTCGGTCGCTGATACCAAGCCACTTCCTGTTAAGGTTGGCGTCGTTCTTGGCAAGGATACGGATAACCGTCTTCTCACCTGTAACGCAAGGGAGAATGGATACACGCATGTCGACAGGTTCGCCGTTGATAACTGTTGTGATACGGCCGTCCTGTGGGATACGCTTCTCGGCGATGTTCATACCGCCTAAGATCTTGATACGCGATGTGATGGCGTCCTTGGCAGAGATAGGGTTGCTCATTACCTCCTGCATGACACCGTCGATTCTGATACGGACTCTTACGCGATCCTCCATAGGCTCGATATGGATATCGGATGAACCTGCTCTGATAGCATAATCGATCATTGAGTTAACGAGCTTAACTACCGGGGCACTGTTTACCGCCTCTGAGATATCACTGTTCTCATCAGCTGAGTCGCTGTCAAAGTCTGCACCAAGTTCCTCGGCGGCCTTCGCAGCACTCTCCTTACCATAATTAACTCTGATCGCGTCAAGGATCGAGGAATGTGTGGCAAGCATCAGTGTTATCTGGTAACCGGTCTGGAACTGGAGCTCGTCCTCGATCGTGATGTTTACCGGGTCGTCGATCGCAACAACAAGTCTGTCATCGTCGAAACCGATAGGAAGCACTACATTGTCTTCGCAGAACTTCTGAGTAAGCAGAGCTGTAGCCTTAGGGTCTACATCGATGCTCGACAAGTCAATAATAGGATAGTTGTACTGACTTGAAACAGCTCGCAGAATGTCAAACTCTGTCATGAGATTGCTCTCAACGATAACTTCACCGAGTCTCTTGCCTGTCTCCTTCTGCATGCTTAATGCTTCGGCAAGTTCGGTTGCGTTAAGGAAGCCGCTTTCAACGAGAATATCGCCTAATCTCTTCATTGAATCCTCCCAAGAATCTAAAACTTGTATGCAGGCTCACAAAATAGAGGCATAATAAGCCCAAGCATACATGTATAAAACTATACAACAGGAATGTCTAAAAAACAAGTTTTTATTACAACTTGCATAATAAAAAAATTTGACAAGTCAGTTACAGGCGTAACATGTCTGTTATATTAAATAATACTCATTAATAACTGTTTAATCTCCCCTGTTTTTCTGTTAAAATCTAATCTCAGTAAATAAACGGAGGAGATTTTATGTCAGGTCATTCAAAATGGAACAACATCAGAAGAAAGAAAGAAGCTTCAGATGCTGCTAAAGGTGCTGTATTTACAAAGATCGCAAAAGAAATAGCAATCGCAGTCAAAGCAGGCGGTCCAGACCCGAGCGCAAACTCCAGACTTAAGATAGTAGTAGCTAAGGCCAAGGCAGCCAATATGCCTAATGACAACATCAACCGTGCCATCAAGAAGGCTGCAGAAGCCGGTGAAGGCGATGATTACGAAGAGATCACCTACGAGGGCTATGGTCCTGCAGGCATCGCCATAATGGTAAAGGCCTTAACAAACAACCGCAACAGGACAGCAGCAGATGTAAGACACATCTTCGATAAGAATGGCGGCAACCTGGGTGTCGGCGGCAGTGTTTCCTTCCTTTTCGAAGAGAAGGGAACCATCGTTATCTCCAGAGAGGATTACGAGGACGAGGATCAGGTCATGTCAGATGCTCTTGACGCAGGCGCAGCTGACTTTACATCTGATGAAGATTTCTACGAGATCTCCACAGATCCGTCAGACTATTACAACGTATGCAGCGCCCTTACAGACAAGGGATATACCTTCGCTGCATCAAGCCTCGGCCCTGTTGCCCTTATGACCAAGGAAGTAACTGACCCGGAAGCTGTAGCATCCTTGGAGAAGATGCTGGACATGATGGAGGAGAACGAAGACATCCAGGAAGTCTTCCACGATTGGGACAACGGGTAAATAATGTCATATCACGACGAACATTCCGACCAAAACAGACAACCGGGCAGCTCCAATGCTGCCCGTTTATCGAGACGTGAACTCTTCTCTGAATTCAGGAGCTCACACCGTAAGTCTGAAGGCCTCTCCCCTTCCTATTCCGAAGAGGCGCGGAATATAGACAAGATACTGGATAACGAGGCTGCGACAAGAGAGGTCTTATCCAAGATCGCAGTCATTGCTTTTGTAGGACCTTCAGGTACGGGCAAGAGCACAAGAGCCATAAGGGTCGCCAAGGAGAATGACATCTATTACATTATCGATGACGGCCTTCTTATCAATGGAAGCCGTATCGTGGCAGGCACCTCTGCAAAGAAGGCTCCTACCAAGATGGAGTCGGTCCGTCAGGCTATATTTATTGATCCCACCAGGTCCAGCGTCATGCGCAGAGCACTTGTCGAATGCAATCCCAAAGCTCTTATGATCCTGGGCACATCAGATCAGATGCTGAGCAAGATATGCAATAATCTTTGGCTCAGCCAGCCTGCTATGCTCATAAGGATAGAGGATGTTTCCACCGAAGAAGAAAGACGGATCGCCCGCAATACCAGAATGACAGAAGGTATGCATACTATCCCGGTGCCCAGCATGGAGATCAAGCATGAATTCTCAGGGTATTTCTCGGATCCGTTCAGCAAGTTAAGGCAGAGATTTGACCGCGAGCGTGGCGTAGACCCGGTGCTCCAGGATTCAGACCGAACGGTAGTAAGACCAACCTTCTCATCTCTCGGCTCCTACTCGATATCGGACGATGCGATCCTGGATCTTATCAAGCTCGTTTTAAAGGAAATCCCCGGCATTGCAGAGGTTACTTCCTTTAAGACTGAGAAACAGACATACGGTGTAACCATAAGTCTGGATCTCGCTCTGTACTATGGTTACGATGCACAGAAGATCCTGCTGAAAGCTCAGCAGAGAGTAGGCTCAGCTGTAGAAGAATACACTTCGATCACGACCAACGGCGTTAATGTCAGAGCCGGAAGATTGATACACAGGCCAGACTAAGGAGGCTTTATGGAGAAGATCTATACCATCCCTGTAAACGATGCTTACATGTCAGACCAGGCATGTCCCATCTGCGAATTAAGGCAGAAGGCTGAACAGAACTATCTCGAATACTATCTGGGCCCCTCGCTTATGGAGCCTGACACAAGGAAGATCACAAACAAGACGGGGTTTTGCCCAGAGCATATGGGTAAGCTTAACCAGTCGGTTACTAACAGACTGGGATTAGGACTTATGATGCACACACATCTTAAGGATTTTAATGACGACATAACCCCTGACCTGTCAAATGCAGCGCCTGCAAAAGCCGGACTTATCAAGGGCAGGAATTCCGATTACAAGGCAAAGCTATGCTCCATCGCAGACCGTATAGATAAGAGGGTCGCTCTCTGCCCTATCTGCGATAAACTGAATGATGCCATGGGACATTACATCGAGGTCATATGCTGGATGTATGCTCATGACCCGGCTTTCAAGAACAGATTCTCAGAGGGCAAGTGCCACTGCCTTCCGCACACGGCCCTTCTCTTAAGACAGGCAGCAAAACTGTCCCAGAATGAAGCGGCTGATTTCGTTTCTGCCTTGGCATCATCAAGTGAAGCAAACTTCAAGTCACTTATTGACGATGTTGAGTTTTTTACTCTCAAATTTGACTACAGGAATAATGACAAGCCCTGGGGAACCGCCAAGAACTCTATTCAGCGTTCTATGCGTTTCCTATCCTCAGACAGGAGGGATTTCGATGAAACAGGAAAAAGATGATCTTAACTACTACAAGCCTCAGCTTGCAGAACTCGAAGATACAGAGCTCGATCTGGAACCGGTCTTCCTGGATCAGAACCAGAATAACGGTATTACCGTTTTATTTAAACACGACTACTATTCCACTGATTCTATCCACGGCAGGTTTCTTATAGGCAAGTTTATCAAGAGTCTTATTGCCAATGCCGCAAGGATAGACAAATTATTCTTTATCGATACTTCGGTAAGACTCCTGGACAGCTCAAACGAGCTCTCATCTTCTGTTAAGGAACTGACAGATCTTGTTAAGGCAAGTTATGTCTGTACCGAGAGCCTTAATTCCCATGAGGTATCAGTCCTTAATGGACTTAAATATAATCAGGCCCTTGCCTCTGATATAGCTGCAGAACTTTTTGCCGCTGACAAAGTCTTTATCATTGAATAATCTATAAACAATTAATTATATAAGAAAAGCGGGACCCATTGAGGTCCCGCTCTTAGTTACTTAGTATTTCCTATCCTTAATATACACCGTATACGAAGTCGATTACGCTGTAGCTTGATACCTGCAGAATGTAGGGATCAGTATCCTTAGAGTTAGGATTCGGGCAGTAACGGAGGTTGATAGGCTGCGATGTAGCATTGCTTATGTTAGGTACCTGCCATCTGCCGTATACGTACCATTCCTTATCGTTTGTAAATTCAATAGTACTTGTAGATGAAGAATAATCTGTATCGAAGAGTCCTACATAAGCCTCAAGGATACCACTTCTCTGAAGGTGGATCGTGTTGCTTCCGGCGCCATAGATGAATATGGAAGGCTTATGAACGGAATCGTATACTGTTGCCTGATCAGTTGAGATACTGCCTGTAGTGATCAAATTGTAGAGTGTCTCTGGTGAAGTACCAGTTGCTCTGTATGTTGATACAAAACCTGTACGGTACGCAGTAGAGCTCAGGTTGGATGTGCTAGGTGTATTAAGTTTTGCACCTGTTTCAAGCACGAATGTCTGTCTGTGGTTTGAGTTAGGATTTACTACTGCGAAGATAACTCTGTTCATTGTGAACGTTGTGTTAGCAGCGAAGTAGAATGTGTAATCCTGGTTACCGTCAAGTATAACTACGAGAGGTGTACCGTCTGTATCGTAACCTACAGAGTTGCCGGATGCCTGGAAGAAATACGTTCCGGCAGGAGCTGCATTGCTATAAGTAGCATAGTTATATGTGTTAACAAATGCAGATAAGGTTGTATTTGTGCATGAAGCAGATGCGTGGCTTGATGGAACTCCAATAGCGTTGAAGGCTGCAGTAGTTGTAGGATACTTGTTCTCATCTGTTGAATAGTCTGCGGCTGCATACACACTTGCCTTATTCGAAAGTGTATCTGTCAGAGAAGACGGATCAGCATTGAAAGCATCCTGCCAGCCTGAATACTGAGATGTTCCTGCGATAGCACTGTTGTGATCTGCTGACCATGCAAATGAACTATTGAGGATCAATGTGCTGTTTGCAGCATCAAGCATTGAAGATACGAGGTTCGGGCTGTCATTTGAAACCTGTCTGTTAACGAATACCCAGTTCGAAGTGTCTGCACCGTAAGAACGTGAAGCGGATCCGTTTGTGAATGCAGCTTCGCCACTCTCACCGATGAAGAAAACGTTACCCATGAATGTACCCTGAGTTGAACCCCAGTCCATCTTGGCATCCTTAAGGAATACAACGTCACCGTGGTATCTCTCTGTTCTCTCGAATCTGATCGTAGAACCGTCAGCATCGCCTGTAAAGATGATGTTTGAATAGGTGTCGATGTTACCTGTTGTATTAGTCTTATAATCGCCTCTGATGACAACATTGTTATCATCTACGCCTGCAGGAGCGCCGGCACCTGATGCTATGTCGAAGTATGAGTCCATATCGCCTGCGACATCGATCTGGTTAGAGAAGATATCAGACTTAGGAGGTGTTGTCTGGTGCTTAAATACAATACGGCAGCCCTCAACACTTGTGCCGATGGTTGTCTTGAAATCAGCATAGATAATAGAAGAGCTTAAGCCTGCAGGATGATACAGATGAAGGGTTGTGCAGTTATCAGCAGCAGCTGTCATACCAGGCATTGTAGTACTCTTGATCTGGACAGTAAGGGTTGAATTAGCCTTTGCAAGAGTCTCGATAGTCTTATCTGAAAACTCCTGGGTCATGAGTGCCTGATAGAATGCTTCAGCACAAGAGGTGCAGGTAAGTCTTGCCTGGCTTGATTCTGCTTCTACATAGGCACGCTGTCTTGTAGCCTGTGTGAGCATAAGGCAAGCAGAGATGAAGATAATAGCCATCGCGAGGATGAATACTACCATTACAAGGATCGCACCGCGCTTGCTGTCAGGTTGCTTATTTAATTTTCTAATCATAAGAAGCACCTTCCTTCATATGTTTCTGTATAAAAAGCTATATCCAGTTACCGCTATTTTACGGCATCGGAAAGCAAATTTCAACAGAAAATTCCAAATTTGCTAACTTTTTTGAAAAAGTTTGTTAACAAATCGTTCATATTTATCCTTCTGTTTGTGAATTGTCTGTTTCCTGAGGCTCTACCGGTGCCCCGCTCTCCC
Organism: Mageeibacillus sp. UBA6976; assembly: GCA_002450155.1. Taxonomy (GTDB): domain Bacteria; phylum Bacillota; class Clostridia; order Saccharofermentanales; family Saccharofermentanaceae; genus Saccharofermentans. The sequence continues at coordinate 34,844 of DJYO01000014.1, forward strand.
CGAATTTATCGAATTCTTCCTTCTTTGAGGCTACAAGATAGTAATCATTCTGTGTGGCAAACCTCAGAACAGATGTAACATACAGTTTTTTATCTTTGCGTTTCTTAAGTCTTGTTCTGGAGAACATCTCTCCGTGCTCTTCACAATAGTACAGAGCATAAAGAGACTTCCTGATCCTGAAGGGAGCTATCCTGATACCAAACCTTCTGCCGCAGACAGGGCATCTGCCCACAAAGCCCTTAACCTCGCCAAAGGCAGATGTAACATCATTGCAGTCTCTGCCTATAAACCCGAACTCCCTTTGGATGTCCGGATTAACGGATGAACTTGATATCGCAGATATTACCTCGGAGGGTTTGTTATGCCTGAAGATCTGTTCAAATATCTCTCCGGTATAATGGGCATCGGATGTTGCGCTGTGGAATATGTCATTCTTGGGTATGTTATAGAAATCCACTGCAGCTTCGACGCTCTTTTGCTTGCCTACCTGGCCGCTAAACAAAGAGAATATGGGCTGGAGATCAAGGAAGTCCACGCCCAGTGTGGAATCCATATCAAAGAATTTCAGGTTCATCTTGAGCATAGCGGGGTCCGATGTTCCCCAACCTACGAGGATAGCATCCCTGCCGGAAAACCTGACAAAGTCCTTATAGACCTCGGCGAAGGGTCTCCCCTTCTCAAGATCCTTATTAGTCTTATTGGTAACCTTCTTAACATGGTAGTGAAGTTTAGTGTACATGACAGGTCGCACATCCTCCGAGAATGTGCCCTTCCTGATAAGCTGTCCGTTGTCGTAAACATATTTAACTGCCCCGACCTCGATTATCTCGCCTGTAAGCTCGCTTACTTCGAAGCCGTATCTCTTTCCGGGCAGAGCCTGGTTCCACTCCATGTCGAAGACGACAAATTCTGTTCCGTCAGTTATCTTCCTGCTGAGCATCGTCTTTCCCCTCAGTATTACTTTTCTCTACGATTTCTTTATTATACTTATTAATAATTCCGATTGCGAGGACTAAGGCTGCACCTATAATACTTATTACTATACCTGCAGTAAGACCCGGCACGCTCTTTTCTATACTTACCTTATACTCCGGCCTGTCAGCAGATGCGGGGAAAGATACTGCTAGAAGCCCTGCATATGAGACCTTGTCACACTTTCTTCCATTGATGCTGACTACCAGATCCTCGTCGTAGGGAATGCTGAAGATTATCATCTTTATGCCCCCGGATCTTCCCGGGATGTCATCGAAGGAGAATCTGATGCCGGTACCTTCGGCAGAATATGTGATCTGGTTAAGCTCTTCTGCTGCGCCGGGCAGGAGCTTTGCAAGGCTGATCCCCGCAGTCTGCATGTCATTGGAATTGATATAGAGCGTTATCCCGTGCATCGCAGCAATATTGTCAAGCTTATGGACAAAGGGGCCGTCATAGACATCCTGAAGTTCATATGTCTTAGACATCTGTTCGATGCTCACGGTAGCGTCAAATTCACTGCAGAGATAGTAATCTCCATCCGCTTCGACATCACAGTTGAATGTAACCGAATTAAAGCCCGGATATACCGTATAGCACCCAAGTCCCGGACATGTAAGATTCTCTGCTGCGGCAAGTCTTAAGTCCTGGATCTCAAAGATATTATCCTTAAGCGCCGCCCTTGAAGCTCCGTTGATCATATCTATATAAGACCCTGTGATCTGCGACATATCAGATGACAGTATCAGGTATTTTAGGTCGCTGCTTTCCGTAAAGACAGAAAGAGACATATCACTCTCATCGTAGATAACACTTTTCTTAACATCATCACTGCCCAGATCAAAGGGAGCTTTCGTAAAATCGTGGGATATGGTATTAGCAGATACGATCTTATAGGTGTTAAAGCCGATAAATCCAACAGATAAGGCAGTAAAGCATATGAGCGCCGCCTTAGAGGCTCTGCCATCCCTAATGCTCCTGATAAAAAGCGACCAGACAATAAAGCCTGATATTGTCCCGATAAGAACCAAGGGAAGCTTTGTAACTTCTGACTTGCTTCCTCCCGTTAAGACCACAAAAGCGCAGGGCACAAGGCCTGCCGCATAGACAGCTGCGTCCGTAAGCCCTCTTATATTCCGGGCACTTATGCCGGCGATAAAGATGCAGATAGCAGTAAAACCTATAAGCCTTGCAGATGTTATTACCGGATTCTGACCGCCCGGCTGGGTAAACCATCTCATAAATGAAGATGCACAGGTAATATAAGTCAGAGAGCCTGTAAGAAGGAATGCAAACTTAAGCTTAAAAGGGATCTTAACGTTTATTATAAACAAAACTATCAGGACAATGGTTACAAGCCCTATATATAAGACAGGCGGATTGATATTAGACATGCTGCCTGAATCAAGGGCAAACGTGCCCGCCAGCACATCGTAGAGCCTAAAGTTCATGCGTGCATTTTCATATGCTTCCTTGAAGGTAAATGTAATGTCCGACCTGCCTATGACAGGCATCAAGGCAAAATTAGAAACAATAAGACCCAGAAGGACCGGAGGAATGCTGCCAGCATAGGCCTTCATGCACTTTACAAAACCTTCGTAGAGAGCAATGCACATAAACAGAGTAATAACCAGAGCAAAAGGTATTCCTGCCAGAAGACCCGGCAGATGGCAAAGACCCATGAGCGCCGTTACTAAAGATACCTTTATAAACTCAATATACCCTCTCTTGCGCAGGAAAGAATCCATTGCGCACATAAAAGCAGGAAGGATCAAGGTCAGGTTCATTACAGGATTAAACTGAGCCGTAAACAGCACCTGGGACGAGAAAGCATAGATCTCGCCAAGGATAAAGGCAAAAAAAGGGCTGCACCCGGTATGCTTATTAAGGAACAGATACATTATCCCTGCACATATGCCAAACTTAAGGAAGAATCCTGCCATGATTATATTGTCCGCAAAACCCGGAAGGAGCAGAGAGAGCAGGAAGAAAGGGTCAAAGCCCTGGGAAGATACTATCTCCCAGCTCCTGGCAAATACGGCCCCTCCCCTTATTGCAGCTATATCTTCGCTGCATTTGCCGATGCCGTCAAATATGGCTCCGCCCATATCCTTGCCAAGGACTATGTTGAACACCACCGTTGCCAGGACGACACCGGTGATCAGGCTTAAGACAAAGCCGTCTGTGGCAGTAAATTTATGCCTTGTCTTGTCCATCAGGATCCTCGCTTGCAGCCTGCACTGAAGGCTCTGCCTTTATGAGCGACTCCTCGCTGAGCATTTCTTCGGAAGGGATGGCCACCTTTTTCTTATGGTCCTTAAGGCCAAGGAATACAGATATTCCCACAAAGAGCAAAAGACAGAATGAAGTTATCACTGCGCCTGTCTTAAAGTGTTCCGGCGCGTAGGACAGACTTACCACATGATGTCCCTCGCCAAGCTCTATACCCATAAGGGCATCACCTACTCCGAGTACCGGAACATCTTCGCCGTCCACTTTGCAGGACCAGCCTTCTGTATAAGGCACGGTAAGGAGCATAAGGCCTCTCTTGGTAACGTCTATCTCCCCTTCCAAATGAGTTGAGTCGTAATGTGTAACGTTAAGCTCGTTTGCAGTAAGGGTATTAAGCATGCTCTGATATCCTGACTGATCTAACTCATATGCATATACAAAGAGCGCATTGTTGGGAGCTTCGCGGTAGGATACGGTCACCTTGACAGGTGTGCCGTCAAATACGCCGCAGCTTATGATCTGATAGCTCCTTATCTCGTAAGAATAATTGACCCTGCCGTTCTCGATTGTAGCCGTTCCGCCCTTATTGCAGTTGGCATATATATAGATGTCAGAACCGATGGTTGCATTATCTATCTCTATCGTATATTCGAAGTTAGCTGCAGAAGACACTGTAGAATAAACGATAACCTGTCCTTCGCGGTCAGCCGTGTTAAAGCCTTCGCAGTCCCCGGCTCTTACAGTAATGGGGCTGTATACATCTTCCGGAACACCCATAGATCTGAGCCAGCTGTTGGTCTTATCAAAGACATCAAGGTTACCCTCGAAATCCGGGACATAGTTAAGCAGGTCCTTATCTACCATAAATCCAACTGCAAGAGCGTCGGGATTGCCATAGACCGTGACCTCCCCGTCAACGTACTCGGTATCGAAAAGCTTGGGCACGGTATTTGTCTTCTCTATTGCCACGAGATTTCTTACACCAAGAAGGGATGCGGTAACTCTCGTTATTCCCGCATTCCTGAAGCCGTTGATATTATTGTTGTGGAATCCGAAATTGCGCATGTACTTAACAAAGTTCTCTCTTGCCGTAGAGGAGAATATGGACATGCCCTTGGCATTATAGAGAGACTGGATGTCGCATATGTTATTTGGGAAGAGCTCGGTTCTCTCAAAGGATCTGTGTCCTTCTGACCCTTCGGCATCTGCCGCGTATTCCTCTATCACTGCATAGTTCTTGCCGAAGAATGCGTAGTTTGCAAAGCCCTCGTGCTTTGCGACAAGGCATACTGACAGGGTTGCCGATACGAATATCTCGATGAGCATCGTTACCGTGAGGACAGTCTCCTTATAGAAATCGCTCCTTTTGCTCTCCCTGGAGGTAACCACCTTAAGGGCTGCTCCCTGAACAAAGAGGAACAGCAGTGTTACGCCTATGGGGATATAGGATTCTGCATCCGTAGAATCGAATTTCTCATACAGCATAAGGAATGCTGCCCAGGCGCCTACAGAACCCATAACGCAGCCTGCGCCAAGACTCCTTATCCGCCTTACGGTAAGAAATCCCATGAATACCAGAACAAAACACATAAGGAAGGACTCGCGGTAAGGTATCTGGTTCGGGAAGTGCATTCCGTGCCAGATAAAGTTAAGAGTCCTGTTATTAAAGCTCAGATATAAAACTATGAGTATTACTGCAAAACCTATCTTTGACCTGAGGCTTATCCCTGACTTTCTCGGCAGGAAGAAGAACAAAGGCAGCAGGATAACGATTACAAGTCCGCAATAAACATTTGCCATGCCGTCTCTTATTGCAGGAAGGGGCGAAGCAAAGAACCTGCCGAGGAAATCAAACAAGTGATTTTGGAGAGTGTAATCTGAGGGAAACTCATCTCCCGTTGCAGAGCAATGCTGCAGGATAAAATAGGTAGGAACCGTAAGGATCGCGGTCATGCCTCCTGCAATAATGCTCGAGCCTGCAAAAAGGCCGGCTGAGCTTAATGCAGTCTTAAATGAGAGCTTAAGACTGTCTCCCTTGGGCTTTGCGGGATCAAAGAGCGTAAGGTAATAGACCGGCGCAAACATAACAAGGAAGATGCATACAAAGAACCCAGAATAGTAGTTACTGAATATAAGAACAGCCAAAGATGCGATATAAAGCTGGGGGCGCCTGTCTATAAACAGCTTCCTCAGGCCCAGACATACAAGGGGCAAAAGCACTACCGCATCGCACCACATAATGTTCCAGAAGTAAGCTATAAACCAGCCGCAGAGCGCATACGAAGATGCAAACACCACAGTTATATTGTCTATCCTCTTGTTATCATTAGCAGACAGGAACGTAAGCATAAAGACCGACGCAAGGCCGGCTCTTATGCATGTGATCATCCAGATAAACACCGGCATGGTCTTGGCATTAAAGAATATGCAGAAGATGTTAAGCGGGCTTGCCGAATAGTTTGCATAGGCTGCATAGTATTCCTGGCCGAGTCCGTCGTTCCAGCTGTATAGGAGCGAATCGCCGGACAGGATCTTGTTTCTCAGCTGCACAAGGAAGGGTGCATACTGATGGTACAGATCCACGGTAAGCATGGAATTACGGCCGAAGGGATAGCACTGCGTTATGGCAAATGCTGCAAGGAGTGTAAGTGCGGGAAATATAAAGCTCAGCATGTACTGAGGCCAGGTATCGGATAGTCTCTTCTTAAAACCCATATAGTTTAATTAACCTTTATTACTTCTAATAAATTACAATCGTGTTAATAATAGCATACTTTCAACTGTATCGAAGACGTTTTGTGGTAAAGTGTCTCTATGGGCCTTAAACTGCGTATAATCCTTAATCCGTCCTCGGGACGAGAGCGGGCAAGAAATAACATCGAAGATGTTCTTGCCATTCTGTCTTTGCGCGGCAGATTAGAGCGTGCCGACATAATGTACACGTCAGGCAGGCACGATGCCACGCGTTTTGCCATGGATACGGATATCTCCCAATACGACTATATAATCGCTGCAGGCGGAGATGGCACTGTAAACGAAGTCATCACCGGTGTGAAGAATGCCGGCCTTGATATCCCGGTAGCCATATACACCTCCGGCACTGTAAACGATTTTGCCACCATCAACCATCTCCCTTCCGCCCCTCAGGATTTTGCCAAGATGCTGCTTGATCCGGTGATCAAGAAGGTGGACTGCGGCAAGGCGGGAGACCAGTATTTCTTAAACGTTCTTGCAGCAGGCATATTCACGGATATCGCATATACAGTTCCCTCAGAGCTTAAGACGGCCATAGGTCCTGCAGCATACTGGTTGTCAGCCATGAAGGACTTCGGGGAAATAAACGACACAATGCCTCTTATAATCCGGAACGGTGACGAGGTCATCAAGACAGATTCCGTTATGTTCTTCGTATCCAACACCAAGAGCGTAGGAGGAGTAAGAAATCTCATGACCCAGGCTGACGTAACTGACGGCCTGCTTGACGTAATGGTCATCAAGAAAGTCGATGTAGCAGAGATCATGCCTCTTCTCGGCAAGCTCGTTATAGGCGACCATATAAACAGCGACAAAGTAATCTACTTCCAGACTTCGGAGTTCTCAGTCGAGGCTCCCGAATCAACCAAGCCGGTGGTATTAGACTTAGACGGTGAGGAAGGTCCCACCCTTCCTACAACGATAAAGTGCGTTCACGAGGCGATCAATCTTGTAATTCCCAAGGAGGAATAAAGGCTTTGAAGAGTAAGAATCCTAACAAAAAGAGCGTGCGCGCTCCCCAGATAGACCCCAAGGCAGCAGGCTTTACAGCCGAGGAAGCGCCTGAGGTAACAGTATCTGAAGAGAAGATATCCACAGCTGACTGGCAACCTGATGAAGACGTTAAGCCTCAGCATTCTGCCACACTGGACGATCTTGAGTCCATAGATCCGGAGCTTCTGTCTGGAAGCGGCTCTGACGATGCTTCTGAGGAGACGGGATCCAAGCTCCCCGCCAGGATATCTCCCAAGGCAGATACCAAGACTCCCAACGAGATCCCCGAAGTAAGGATCGACCTCGAGGGTGAGAAGACACCTGAAGATATCAAGCCCCGCAAGAATCCGGGCGTTTTCTTTGTGATCCTCGGCATACTGGTGGTTATCGCAGTTATCTGTGCATCCATCTTCTTTGGAACAGGCATGGATGAAACCGTGATAAGTCCTCTTACCGTAAACGGCAGATCCATCCCCGGAGATGACTTCAGCTTTATGTATCACTACGAACTCCTGCAGGAAGGATTCGATATCTTTGCATCCGATGCTCAGGAGAGACTGTCATCACCCTATCCGGATGACGACAACTTCCCTACCTACAGAGATTACTTCCTCAATCTGGCAGCAACAGACATCCAGAAGATGGAGATCTTATACGACGATGCAACTGCAGCAGGATTTGAGATCGAGCAGACTCACTACGACAGAGCAAATGCTTACATCAATTACCTGTCAGACAGTGCAGCGGAACTGGGCGTTCCCCTTGACACATACATCAAGGGCGTATTCGGAAGTCAGGTTGACGAGCAGTGCATCGTAAACTTCCTTGCCAAGAAGTATTTTACTGAGGATTATGCCAATACCGAGAAGCTCATCCAGCTCTCAGCTACAGATGAGCAGGCAGAAGAAGCCTACCAGGCAGACAGGAACGACTACGACATAGTCTCCTACAAGATCTTAAGAATAACTTACGAGCAGCGTGAACAGGCCTTCATCGATACAGCAAATAACCACGCCCAGCAGATCATAGACAAGATGGCAGGAGACCCTTCACAGTTTGAGGAGGTTGCTTCCCACTATTTCTCAGGTGTTGCAGCAAACACCTTAAAGCAGCCTGACTCTACCCTTGTCCCTGACCAGCGCTATCAGGATATTGCTCACAGTGATTTCAGAGACTGGCTTTTCGATGCATCAAGAAATCCCGGTGATGCAGTGATCTTCCCTGACGAAGACGGCTTCCCTATAATCCTTGTATTCGTTGAAAGAGAGAGAATGACAACACCTCTGCGCAATCTCTACCTTATAACAGTAGGCACGCAGTACGACGAGAATTTCAATCCCGACATGGGCGCAACGCAGTCCCTTGCCCAAGAGATCTACGACCAGATAGATAGCGCAGATACAGCTTCTGCAATAGAGAATCTGTATAACAACTATGTTCTCGACGGCACGCTCACGATCCAACATAACGAGATGGCTTACATGTATGAATACCAAGACGAGATAAATGACTGGATATTCGCTGAGGAACGCACACTGGGCGATAAGACTTTGATCGAGATCGACGGCAGCTTCTACATAATGTACTTCATCTCAGTATCAGAGAACCCTGAGTGGTATGACAGAGTAAACAGCTTCATCAGGATGAACAACTATCAGGACTTCATCAATACCAAGTCTGAGGAATACGAATGGAGCTTCAATCCTGAGGGCTTATCCCAGATCAAGGACATACCTTAAAACACTCTTAGTTTAAATTTAAGGACTGGCTCTTGTCAGTCCTTATTTTGTTTGGGATGAAATTCGCTGACATGTTCGCTATATTAGCGAACTACTTAGCGGACTTTATACAATGGTGTAATTGTGGTGCTCGTTATACATATAAAAACCCCAGAAGTTATTATCTGGGGTTTAGTATGCTTATCTTATGCGGTTATAATCCAAGTCTTGCCTGCTGCATGACTACGACGATTATCGCAAATACAAAGGATACGAGCATAGCTATTATTATGATCCAAGCTATAAGCTTCTTGGCAAAATCCTTCTGTCTGGCACTCATCAGCCATCGTCCTCACTTCTTGATGTTGTCGCGGTCACGGTCTCGCAGCCTTCGTAATCAGCGCTGTCACCTATTGTGAGAGTAAGTTCCATCTTTTTGCCGTCTCTTATGACTACTACGGGAACCGTATCACCGACCGCATGCTTATCGCGTATATCAATAATATCATCAGTTTTTGTAATTTCAACTCCATCCATGGAGCTGATAAGATCTCCGATCCTTATACCGCCCTGATAAGCAGGGCCTTCCTCTACTATGCCTGCACAATAGACTCCTGGCACTGCACCGAAATAGGCATTCTCTTCTACCAATGATACGGATAATCCCAGATAAGGTCTGTTTATTACCTTGCCGTAGTTTATTATGGATTCTATTATCCCCTTAACATAATCGATGGAGATCGCAAATCCCAGACCCTCGGATGTGGATGTTACCATCTTGGCGTTTGTTATGCCCACTACTTCGCCGAAGGAATTGATGAGAGGTCCGCCGCTGTTACCACTATTTATGGCTGCGTCAGTCTGGATGACCTTGATCTTATAGCCGTCCTTATTGATGTCTCTATCCAGTGCTGACACAACACCTACCGTAACGGTGTCATCCAGAGTGCCAAGAGCATTACCGATGGCTACCACCAGTTCACCGGGCCTGAGATCTGAGGAGCTTCCTAATGTTACATAAGGAAGTTTCTCTTCAGTATCAACCTTGAGGACTGCAACGTCAGTCTGGACATCAGAACCTACTATCTTGGCTTTGACCGGTTCATCCTGCCCCGGGAGATTTACCGTTACAAAATATGTCTCCGGATCCTGCTGGGCAGACTCGATTACATGCTGGTTAGTTACTATATATCCGTCTTCTGTGATTATGAATCCTGTTCCCGCTGCTGCTTTCTGCACTCCGCCTGAAGTGTTTGCCATAAGGTTTATGGAAAGGGTCGCAGGACTTACCAGATCTACTATCTCGGTAGTCGTAAGCCTCGTCTTGTCGGGAGATGATACTGCAGATGCATCCTCCAGGCTGAACCATGGCTCAGCGAGATCATCAGCGGAAGCTGCCTGATGTTCTATCCTCGCCTCCTGCTCATCAGAAGCTTCTGTCCCTGCCGTAACATAGGAATTTAACCCTTTAAGTCCTGTATTAAGTTTATATATGTATATTGTCTGGACTGCTGAGTAGAATACGCTTATTGCAAGCAGCGCTAAGAGTACGATGAGAGTCTTATTGGATCTCTTACCATTCTTCCCGTTTTTTTCTTCGATTACTGTCTCAGGAGTATTTAATTCATTGTTATCCATACACATCGCCTCACTTGTTTTATTACTTGCAATATATAGCAACCCGGCATTGAATTTATGGCAAAACTTAGTCAAAACAAGTCCAATTCTCCGCCATTCATCTCGCACTTATCACCCTTTGTAAGTACGATGCTGCCTGAGGATATATCTGTTGCAAACCGCTCAAATCTCTCAAGGTCAGTTTCGCTGACTCTTACTATGAGACTTACCTTCTGCCCGAACTCACCTTCTCCTGTATCAAAGCCCATATTTCCTGCTTCTCTTATAAACCTGTCGTACAGGGAATACTCCATAAGGACCTTGTATTCAAAACCTTCTTTGAAAGAAGCCGGCCTGCCATCCTTGAGAGCCTCTCTTCCGGAACCGGTATATGCTCTGATAAGGCCGCCCTTGCCAAGCAATATACCTCCGAAATACCTGGTGACACATACTGCGCAATCCTCAAGGCCTGAAGTCTGCAAAAGAGATAAAAGGGGCATTCCTGCAGTTCCCGAAGGTTCACCATCGTCACTCGATTTGCTGAGGCTGCCCTCCTTAAGGCGCCAGGCATAGCAACAGTGCCTGGCATCAGGATACTGTTCTTTCTCATGTCTGATAAAGGCCTCAGCCTCCTGCCTTGAGGAGACTCTCTTGCTCCGGCCGATAAAGACTGACTGCTTGATCTCTATTCTGGATGAGCCTTCACGGGTAAGAGTAATAAGATCCGGCAAGATCAGTCCAACTCCTTATACTTCTGGTATGCCATCATGACGAGGGATTTGTCCTGACTGTATGTGATGATATCGAGAGCCTTGACTATGGGGAAGAAGGCAGCTCCTGTGACTCCTGTGTCAGGATTAAACTTAGCTTCCCCTGTTTCCGACTTCATGACAAACCAGGAAACATTGTTGTGAACCGGTTTGCGCCTGGTTATTGAGTAGTATTCATAATTGGTCTTGCCGCATGGAGCTATCACCTCGGCATCAACCCCGGCCTCGATCTTAACTCTGTTCTTGGCAAGCTCCGAAGCCTTAATGTCCCGGGTCTTGAGCACCCCTTTAGGGAATCCCCACTCCTGCTTATCATTGCGGATAAGGAGTACATTCTCACCATAAAACACTATGCCACCAAAACAATTACGTACGATCATCTGCTTGTTCCTCACTAAGTGCGCGGAGAGCCTCATAGGCTTCCTTTATCTCTGCTATAAGACTTGAATAGTCCATATCCGTTCTGCTCCTCAGATACTCGGTCAGAGTACTTACCGGCTCAACGATCGGAGTAAGTGACAGATTGCCGCAGGCTCCCTTTATTGCGTGGGCTGCTTCGAAGGCACTGTCCAGGTCCTTATCTTCGATCGCCTGAAAGAGCTTATCGAAATTTCTATCCTCCAGGGCCATGCCGACAAGGCGCAGATACAAAGTCTCATTGTTTATGCATCTTTCAAGACCTGAATCCACATCTGCACCGTATTTCCTTAAGTCAGCTATCGTCATATCAGACCCTCCTGTATTTATCGATAAATGTTTCAAATTCCTGCGGAGGAACCGGCTTTGAGAAGTAATAGCCCTGGATAACATCTACCCCCGCATCCTTAAGCAGATCAAACTGCTCTTTATTCTCAACACCCTCGGCTACCACGGTAAGCTCCAGGTATCTGGCAATATCGATCACGAGCTCGACCATCCTGAGATCCTTGGAACTTGTGTGGATATTCCTTATAAATTTCATGTCAAGCTTTAAGATGTCTACCGGCATCTCAGAGAGCATATTAAGAGATGAATATCCACTGCCGAAATCGTCCATCTCTATCTTGAAACCTAAGTTTCTCAGACTTTCTACTATCTCAATGAGCTTGGCGGAATTATCCGTATAGGCAGACTCCGTAACTTCGAGCATATAGCCTTCGGGACTGATACCGGCTTCCTCGCAGACATCCAGGATCTCACTGGTAAATCCGTCTTCCAGCATGTCTATCCTGGACACATTGACAGATACAGGAATAGTAGCTCCGTACTTATCCTTCCATATGCTGACCTGCCTTGCCGCTTCTTTCCACATATAGCGGTCAAGTCTCTTTATCAGGCCGTTCTCTTCAAACACAGGAATAAATCTTCCCGGCGACACCATTCCGAGCTCCGGGTGTTCCCACCTGATAAGAGCCTCAGCAGAAGACAGATAAGGATCTCCGTTCTGGATCGCGAGCTTAGGCTGGTAGTAGACTACAAACTGCTTCTCGGCGAGTGCTCTGTCCAGATCGTTCATTATCCGCTCTGCAAAAGCTTCTTCCTCATGCATCCTGGAATTGTAGAAAGCAACAGGCTCGCGGTAGTTGCCTCTTACACTGTTGCAGGCAAGAAGGGCGCAGTCAAGTCTCTTGTTGATCTCAAGTGTCCTGTCTGCCACAGGATAGATCCCTACCCTTATCCTGCTCCCGGCATTCTCTATCTTATCCTGCAGCTTTGCAGATATCTCTTTATATAGATCTATGGAATTGCCGTGGGAAACATATACATAGAACAGATCTGCACCGTATCTGCAGCCGATGCCCCGTTTATCACTTACAAAAGCCTTGATCACAGCACCTGTGATATTCAGGAGCTCATCGCCGAATTTTCTGCCGTAAAGCTCGTTTATAGAATGGAAACGGTTAAAGTTAACAGCTATAACATCCATGTCAGCATCGGGATAATACTGGTCTATGACGCCGGCATACTCGATAAAGAATTCCCTGTTGAAAAGACCTGTCAGCACATCGTATTGGGTAGCTGAGAGGATGCTCGTATTCTCAGAAAGCTTGATAGTCTTCTTTATCCTGGCAAGTATTACTTCGGGAACATCGTACGGCTTGGGTATAAAATCCGAAGCTCCCATATTAAGACTCTTTACCTCAGCGGTAGTATCAGCTGTCAGCACGATAACGGGTATCTTGTTGATGTCTAAGTCCTTTTGCATCATGGACAGGAGCTCATATCCGTCTAACTCAGGCATCAGAAGGTCCAAAAGGACCAGAGATAAAGTATCCTTATTGCTGTTTATGACATCCCAGGCTTCTTTGCCGTTACATGCAGTAAGCACCTCATATTCCTGACCTACAATGGATGTAAGCATTATGCGGTTGATCTCTTCGTCATCTACTACAAGGACTTTCTTCTTAAGACTGAATCGGCTCTCTAATAACTCGTACATCTCAAATCTCCGGGAACATCCCCCTTTTTATAGATAAATTATATATTAATACTATTCCTATTTCATTTACACATTCACAACATTTGTCATTTTGCTTAAGGTATGTTTGACACTCCACACGACTGTCTAAAGTCGTTGGATTCTTGTTTCAGCGACCACTACATTGCTACAAAAGCTTTAGTTTTACACGGTCTCCACAAGCGTAAATTTCCGTATGCCCTACGGTATTTGTCGGTATTCAGGCTACTGAGAGACCTTTTTTTAAGATGTTTATGCTTGCGTTGGTGTCCCTGTTGTGTTTTGTATGGCAATTAGGACATTCCCATTCTCTAATAGAGAGGTTCTTTACCAGTGGATTCTTGTATCCGCAACATGAGCAGGTCTGACTGCTTGGGTACATAGTAGGTACTTTGATTATGTCGTTTCCGTACCACACTGCCTTATACTCAAGCATTGTAAAGAATTTTGACCAGGATGCACTTGCTATGGACTTTGCA
>DJYO01000013.1 GCA_002450155.1 Mageeibacillus sp. UBA6976
GTAGACTCTGTTACCGTGTATGTAACGCCCTCAGGGATTCCTGTGAACTCTACCTTCTCACCAGCCTTAAGACTTACTGTAACTGTATCGCTTGTGATATCAGTTGCTGTGCCGTTAACAGTATATGTTCCTGCTAATGTTGTGCCTGTAGGTACAGTGAATTTTACCTGGATCCTGAATGAAGCATCTGCGGGTGCAGCATCTGATCCTTCTGCTCTAACGACTGTCTTCTCAACTGTCAGCGAACCTGTAGGTACAGGTGTAGGTGTTTCGTCATAGGTATTTGTATACGCACATGTAGCAGCGCCGTCAGTCAGATCGAAGTCTGCGTTCAGACCTGAAACTGTTACTCCGTCAACAGTAACATTTGTGCTGATGTAAGTATGTGTTCCGTTCAGAGTGAATCTCCAATTATCAAGCATGGTGCTCGGATCTTTTTCTTCGATATAGATATGAGCATCGGAAGGAATGCAAGACCCGCTCATTGTAATCGATTCACCCTGGTGGACCTTAACAGTCTGACCATCCCAACCTGATATAGATGTTACTCCGCTGTTGTTATCGTAAGCTAAGATAACAGGAGGCTGATTTGTATCATTATTAGGATAATAGTAGACCTTAAATTCAAAGACTTGATCATCCTTAAATGAATCGCCATTTGACAAACCGGTTACAACCTTGCTCAATGTAATGCTACCAAATGACTTATCTTTGTAAACATTCTCCAAAGTTGCAGGGGTGGGATTTGAAGTATCTGCTGCAACAATGGCTGAAGCTTCAACTTTAGATGTTTCTAAATCAAATACGATATTGCCTGATCCATAACTACTTGCAACATCTGTATCCTCGACAATAGTATATGTGCCTACAGGAACATTAAGCTTAACAGTCTCACCATTCTTAATTTCAAAGTCATGAGGATCATTGTCAAGAGTACCATCTGCCTGAACATACTTTGTTCCATTTGAAATAGTGAATTTGAATGTAGCATCTTCAGGGATACTGCTTGCACCAGTACCTGATACATTCTTAGTAACTGCAAGATTGTACTGCTTGGAATATCTGTTTGTAATTGAAGCCTGCGCAAGAGGTGCCTCAGTTGTTATAGAAGCGGTTGCAGCATGAGAACCGTCATCAAGGTCGTAACCTGAAACAGCAGCAGAACCAGCAACCTCTTCTATTTTGTATGTACCAACAGGAAGTCCCGGAATAGATATAGAAGCTGTCTTCTCACCAGCAGGTACGGTAACCTCTACAGCTACCTGTGTATCGCTTGTAGTTCCATCAGCCTTATACCAAGTCTTTGTACCGCCTACTTCTGTATATACATAGAACTCATAAGTCTTAGCAGTTGTCGGAGTAAAATCGCCTTCAATGTTCTTTGTTATTACCAGAGCGTTGTCTGCCTTGTTGTAGAAAGTACCTAAGTCAAACTGAATACCTTTCATTTGAACATAGTCACTTGTTTTGTCTTCATAAACTAAGCTTCCGTCATCTCCAGTATAAGTCTTATACTTTACCCAATATGTAAAGTTGCCGGTCTTATCTACACGTACCTGTAATTCTATATCAATATGACCGGCAGAATTTGAAACACCCTCTATACCAATATTAGGATCCTCAGAAACTCTGAAGAAATAAGACTCAGCATTATACTCTACTGCATCACTTTCTCCAGGAGTCTGAATATAATAATGATCTGATTCTGATTTAATAGCAGTTCCCGTTGTGAATGTTAGTGTGGGGAATATAGCACTGCAATTTGAATCAACATCGCGTTCTACGACTTGCGCTGTTTGATTTGTAACAACATTAGTGTAAGGAGTTGTGCTTCCAAAACTTTTTACTTCAAGCCATTCAAACTGGAAGTCACCATCTGAGATACCAATAGAAGTTAAAGGTTTAACATCATCCTTCGCGGCGTATTCCGTTGTGAATCCCTTCAGGATTGCAAAATGCATCTGTCCGGGTACATTTGTGATTCCACCATCATAGATGAAATGGAATTCAGTAGCATTCTCTACGGGGCAATTAGCGACAAGCCAACCTGACTGGTTACCGGAATCCATTCTGACAAGTTCAGCTTTAGGGAAAAGCATTACACCTGCCATATTGTGAAGTTTGATAGTGCCTGTTGACATTACATTCCAAACAATATGCTCATTATAATACTTTTCAGTATTGGAGATAGTATTGCCTTCTTCATCATTTCTAGCTCCCATCGAGCTAGTCTTACCACTAGACTTTTCATAGAGCTTATTGCCATCTCCATCTACAACAATGAGGTGTACACCTCTTAACGAATTACCCTCGGGTATAGTAACATTCGTAGGAATATTAATGACTACTGTAGTTGATGGTCTCTTTGTTATATAGAACTTATCCAAATCTTTGGTAATGATATTCAACATCTCTTGGTTTACATTGACATACACTACCTGATTCTCGAATTCATCGTAGTTAAGATTGAGTTTGATCTTATCTGCATTACTAATAGGATTTGAATCAGAAATCGCAGTTCCATTCTGATCTGTGAAGAAATGATAATTATTATAATTATCCCCACCATTATAGTTTATGGCATATTCTGAGTTAGCACGCGAATCTAAGAAAGTGGATCTTCCATCAGCTCCGGATATACGATTGATGAGTCTGTTTACATTAGCATTGCCTCCTTCAACTCTTTCATAAGCTGACTGAGTTACAGGAGCACCATTATAGTCTCCAGTAAAGAATAAATTACCGTTATGCATACTAGCCTGATGAATATCAGGCTTGAAACCCTCACCAAACACCTCATTAGAAGCTTCTAAATAAAGAGAATGTACGGTAGATTGACCAAAGTGAATTTGTCCATCGGCAGAAAAGCCTTCACCCGTAGAATCAGTGTAAGATTCTCCGTTCGAAGCAAGTTGATCAATGATAAACAAACCGGTATTATCAATGAAATCCACGTCAATATTACTTGTTCCATGGAAATAGTAATTTGTTGCAATTGTCGTTTCTGTATGCATCAGCTGATAAAACTTAGGTGAAACAACACCATAATCAACTGCACCACCTAAAATAGTAGCGTAGTTAATTGCAGATGTTGAATCCATCTTCGTCGGGAAATCAGACTCCGCCGCATTAACATTAACTTCATTTTTATTAAAGAGATTCGGGAAGATCAGCATCTGAGCAACTATAGATGTAATAATTGCTGTTGCAACGAGTCCCAAAGCCTTCTTACTGGTAAAACGTTTGAACATAATACGCCCCCCATATAATAGTGATTACCCACATATTAAAAGGTTTTGAGCAACATTTCAAGCAAAAAAGTCAAAATTTTGCCAAGTTTATTTATTTTTTGTGAACTTAATATTAACAACCATGGAAAAATTTACAATTGGGTATAACACCTACTGTTTCAGTCGTAAAAAAGGCCCGGTTTTAAGCCGGGCCTCAAATTTTATTGATATAGGGTGTTATCAGTTGCCAAACACCTTGAACAGGATGATGAATACAGCGATAACAATTGCGATTGCGATAGCAACCTTTATAGGAGATACAGGTGCGCTGCCATGGATCTTACCGGTCTGACCGTTTACAACGATGTTGTAGACCTTATCCTTGAACTTAAAGTTTGCGATCCAGATAGGTGCAAGGATGTATTTAAAGGTAACATTGGAATAGGAGGTTGAAAATGTCAGATTCTCTACACGGTCAGCATGGCGTGCACTGCGCTCTTTGCTGCCGATCTCATTCTTGAGCTTGGCCTTGATCTGATTCTTAGCTGTCTCCCAACCTTCGTCAAGACCTACGGTATAACGCTCTGCAAGGAAGCCGGCAATAAACTCAGGGGAATACTTACGGAGCTTGCTGAAATCGAAGCTTGATGCAGCCCTGATGTAAGGGTTTGTTGTCTTCTTGCTGGCATAGACAGTCTCATCGTCGATAAAGCGCTCGTAGATACCATTATATGTCTTATATGTAGTATGGGTATTACCATCCTTATCTCTATGGTCGAAAGCCAGCTTGATCGTATAAGGAGATGTGGTCTGTGAATCGTATGTCCAGTAAGGAAGATAAATACCACTGAAGTTCTTAGCTTCACAGCTTGTCTTAGCTTCCTTGGGCGCGAAGAGCTTACCCTTCATCCAGCTCTTAAAGAGCTGAGCTGCCTTCTCTTTGGTGATCTCAAAGGGAACTACACCGCCGGGTGCCATAACATTGTCGTCACCGTCGACGGGCATAACCTGAGTTGAACCGCAGTAAGGGCAGCACTGAGCTGTATCTGCTGCATCCATGAGAGTCTCAGCACCGCAGTTCTTACATACCATTGACTTATTGGCTGTGCCCCAATCGAGACTTGCACGGATCTTGGCAGACTCAAAATCAAGTTCCTGAACATCCTGATCGCCGTCTTCGGGCTTAGGCAGCTGCTTTGTGTATCCACAGAATGGACATGTCATTGACAGAGTTTCAGGGTCGTAAACAACGGTAGCACCACAGCCCGGACACTTTTTGTCAGTAACCTCTTCGGTAGTGGCAGTCGTTATGTTTGCTCCCTCATCAAAAATATTCTCGGACATATTGACCCTCCATTAATTTAATAACTGTATTCTAACATATATGTCAGTTTTTATATATTAGTATATTAAAAACCTGACACTGTATGCCCCAAGGGACAGTGTAGATGTTCCGTTGCTCTGCCCGCCAAGGATGATGTTCTCGGTTATGGGGATAACGGGATGATCTGAATCGAGCCTTGTAACCCTGGTATCCATAACGCTGTCCTCGATAGAGATAAATTGAGGCTCAGAAGACCTGTTAAGGGCAAATACGATCTTGCGCGCACCCTTACCCTCTTTGCCGAAGAAATCCCTTCCCTCTTTGAGATACCTCTCAAACACCATAACATCACCGTTCGCATAGAGAGTCTTATAGTATCCGGTGCGAAGGCATGTGTTATTGACTCTGAGATTCGACAAGCGTCTTACATAAGTAAGAGCCTCGCGCTGCCTGTCAGTAAGCCTGTTCCAAGGATATGTCCTCCTGTTGAAAGGATCCTTGTAGCCCTGCATGAGGACTTCATCTCCGTAGTAAACACAGCTGGCGCCGATATATGCTATCTGGAAGGCATAGGCCATCTGGGACAGCATCGCGCATCTCTGGTAATCCTTAGACTCAACCTTGAACTCACGCTGAATCTCACGGTCGTCTGTATCTTCAGGTTTTGACAACATGGTCATGATGCGTGGGACATCGTGGGATGAGACAAGATTCATTATGCAGTAATATGCCTCAGAGGGATATCTCTCCCTGAAGCCCTCCAGCCTCGAATCCATAATATCTGCAGATATATAACCGGACAGGAAATCCAAAAGGATGTGCCTGAAGGTATACCCCATGACCGAATCGTGAGTATTGCCGAGCATAAAGTCTCTGTAGGAACCGTAGCTGCACTTGTTAGATGCATCCTCCCAGACTTCTCCGACCAGCATGCCCTCACCGTTTGTCTTAGACTTGATCGTTCTGCGCATCTGCCTGATAAAGCTGTCCGGCAATTCGTCAGATACATCCAGCCTTATTCCGCCGGCTCCCCTTGAAAGCCAGGTGTCAACAACTCCGTCCTTACCAAAGATAAAGTTTCTGTAAGAGAGGTCATTCTCATTAACATTGGGAAGATCTGGAAATCCCCACCAGGAATCGTAACAGATATTACCGTCTTCATTCCTATAGAAGTTATACCAGGAACGGTATCTGCTCTCTTCTCCCCTCTCGTAGGATTGGAAAGCACCGACACCTTCAAATCTGCCAAACTTATTAAAGTAAAGAGAATCTGCGCCTGTGTGGCTGAACACTCCGTCAAGTATGATCTTAATACCCAGACCATCAGCTCTCTCTTTAAGTCTTAGGAAAGCTTCTGTTCCGCCTAAGATCGGATCAACGCTCAGGTAGTCTGCAGTGTCGTACCTGTGAGAAGATCTCGCCTTAAATATAGGATTAAGATACAGGATGTCTATTCCCAGACTCTTTATATATTCAAGTTTCTCGTTAATGCCGTCTAATGAACCGCCATAGAAATCACATGCAAGATATCCGGTCTCAGGTTTACCGTAGATATCGACATCCTCATTCCAGTCTTCGTGATATACCCTCTCGGTCCTGGGATCAGTCCTGACCATCTTATCGAAGTCAAAATTCCTGTCCCTTGCAAACCTGTCAGGAAATATCTGATAGATCATGGAGCCCTTCATGTAATCAGGGGTCTTAAAGTCTTTATCAAAGACTGTTATCTGATATGCATAAGGATACTTGTCTTCGTCTGCGCCGACTCTGGGCGGAGTATCGTAGATAGCGCCTTCACCGTCTTTGGAATCCCAGCCTGCACTGTAGTATAAGGTCTTGAGTCCATCCTGAGTCTTGCTCGTGAACCTGAACCAGTAGAACAAAAGCGAAGCTTCGTCAGGCAACATGAGGTTAACATGGTACCTGTAGGAACTTGCCACACGGTACATCGGCTCTTCATGGTAGGAGAAGGAATACAGGCCGTATGTATAACAGAAAGTTATGTTAGAAGTATCCTCCCCGCAATCGAAGAAGATATCCACACAAGATCCTGCAGGTCTCGCGCCAAAGGGTGACCTGTACTCAGGAAGGCGCGATGCATGCCTGCACCGCGCCTGTTCTAGATTTGATATGTTAGTCTCTTCAGACATCAGCCCTTAGTTCCTTCAGACTTCTTGTCAGTTTTCTTTGCAGGAGCCTTCTTAGCGGGAGCCTTCTTGGCAGCGGACTTCTTTGACTCAGTCTTTGCTGTCTTGGGTTTTGTCTCCTTAGGCGTAGCTTCTTTCTTGGCTTCCTTCTTCTCCTCCTTGGGAGGGAGAGCTACGCCGGTGATAAGGGAATAAAGACCTGCGTACTCACCTGCACTCTTGGTCCAGGAATAGTCGCCCTTCATGCCGTTCTCGATGAGCTTATTCCAAACAGGCTTATTGTGGCGATAGATATCAGCCGCATACTTGGTGATGAATAAGAATTCGTGAGCATTGATGTTAGCAAAGGAGAATCCGTTGCCTTCGCCTGTAAACTCATTATAAGGAGTTACTGTATCCTTAAGTCCGCCTGTCTCTCTTACTACAGGTACTGAGCCGTATGCCATTGATACAAGCTGTGAGAGACCACAGGGTTCAAAGATGCTGGGCATGAGGAATATATCTGATGCTGCATAGATAGTGTGTGCAAGGCCGCTGTCGAAATCGATGCAAGCACACATCTTGCCCTGATTTCTGTTTGCGATATCGACCAGAGCTCTCTCGTAGTAAGGATCGCCTGTTCCGAGGATAACGATCTGCATTCCGTCGTAGAGCATCTCCTCGATTACATAGAGCAGAAGATCGAGGCCCTTCTGGTCAACGAGACGGGAGATCATGGCACAAAGAGGAGCACCGGGGTTAACATCAAGATTAAGCTGTTCCTGCAGTGACTTCTTACAGATAGCCTTACCCTTCTCGTAGTTCTTGATAGTGTACTTGGCAGGGATCTTGTTATCGGTTGCAGGATTGTACTCAAGGTCGTTCATACCATTTAAGATACCTGATACCTTATAAGCGTACTTCTGCAATACACCGTTAAGTCCCTCGCCGTAGTAGTCTGTCATGATCTCGTATGCGTATGTAGGAGATACGGTTGTGACAGAGTTGGAGAATACGATACCGGCCTTCATAAAGTTGATGGCTCTGTCCTTGATGCAGAAATCATCTCTTAAATACTCGTCAGGAAGATCCAACATCTCACGGACAACATCTGTTGAGTGAACACCCTGGTACTTCAGGTTATGGATGGTATAAACAGTCTGCACATTTGTGTGGTAACCGTGTCTCTTATAGTGACAATCAAGGAGCATAGGCATCATGCCCGTCTGCCAGTCGTTGCAGTGAAGGACATTGGGCTCAAAGTTCATAAAGTCACCCATAAAGTCCAGAACGGCTCTCTGGTAGAAGCAGTATCTCTCGATATCGAATACATAATCGACATAGATCTGATCGAAGTTAAAGTAATACTCGTTATCTACGAAATAGAATGTAACTCCGTTCTGCTCAAGGGAGAAAAGACCTGCATAAAGAGATCTCCAGCCCATATGAACCATCTTCCAGCCAAGGAACTTGAGGCTGTCAGAATACTTTACCTTTATCTTCTTGTACAAAGGAAGGATTACTCTGCAATCTACGCCTTGCTTGTTAAGCTCTACAGGAAGACTTCCTACAACGTCTGCAAGACCGCCTACCTTAACAAACGGACTGCATTCGGATGTTGCCATTAATACTTTGATCGTCTTGTCCATAATCAGATTCCAGCTCCTTTACCGATAACGATTGGATATTCAGGATGGCCGACAAGTCTTACACCCGGTCTGACAAATGCATTCTTGTCGAGGATAACATTCTCCAAGTGACAATTCTCAGAGATGTGTACATCCTGCATTACTACACAGTTCTTAACTGTTGTATTCTTTGCTATTGTAACACTCCTGAAGATTACGGATTCTTCAACCTTACCGTAGATACGGCAACCGTCAGATACGATGGAATCGTTCATCTCGGCATTGTCAAAGTAAAGCGTAGGAGCTTCGTCCTTGACCTTTGTATAGATGGGCTCACCACTCCAGAAGAGGTCATTTCTTACAGAATCCGTAAGAAGTGACATTGAAGCGTTGAAGTAGGACTGAACATTGTTGATCCTCAAAGCTACGCCTGTGTATTCATAACCATAGACCTTGAGCTCATCAAACATCTTAACGATGGAATGGATACCAAAGTGTGTCATACCGTGTGCCATCTGTCTTGCGATGATATCAATGAGGAGATCTCTCCTGAGGCAGAGGATACCAAGTGAGCACTTGGTTGAAGAAGCCTTGGGAGGATTGTAGAGCATGTCTCTTACAAAACCTTCCTCATCGATGTCAAGGATATAAGAAGGATTGCCGTATTTTGTGCCATCACGGTTATACATGACAGAGATGTCTGCACCTGCAGTCTCGTGGGACTTGATGAAATCATCAAAAGTGGTATTGAGGATCACATTGGAGCCGGCAACGATAACATAGGTTGAACGGGACTGTCTGAGAAAGTCCATTACACCTGAAAGCTCCTCGTCAGAGGATACATTGGTTGCCTCTGAATTTACATAAGGAGGGAGTATGTGCAGACCGTCGTTCTTACGGTCTAAAGACCAAGCAGCACCGGTACCTGTATGGTCCATGAGTGACTTGTATTTGTTGTATGTAAGAACACCGACATTCTTGATCCCTGAATTAACAAAGTCTGAGAGCATAAAGTCGATTATTCTGTATCTTCCGCCGAAAGGCATTGCTGAAAGCGCTCTAGGGTTGGAGAGCTCACCAAGAGAAATCTTCTTGTTGTCAGCCAGGATGAGACCCATTGCATTATTAAACATGTATCTAATCTCCTTTAACTCAAACTCTGAATGTTGACTCGATGATCTGATCTGCTTCAGGAACTTCGAGATCACAATCTACCATGCTGTCGCCGGGTATCTTGGCGCCGTCCTTGATCTTAAGACCTCTTTCGAATACGCAGATGCCCTCGGAGCAAAGCTTCTTGTTTGTATAAGGTCCCTCGCCGGATACAAAGGCACCGGCCTGAACATCCTTACCTATTATCGTTCCGAAGTCTACGATGCAGCGCTCCAGGTGTGCGCCTTCCTTAACGACTACACCCGGCATAAGAACGCAGTCCTTAACTACAGCACCCTTCTCTACTATAACTGATTCAGAGAGAACGGAATGCTCAACATCACCAAAGATCCTGCATCCGTCTGTAAGAGCTGAGTTCCTTACCTTAGCGCCGTTACCTATAAAGTGTGAAGGCTTGACCGGGTTCCTGGAAAAGATCTTCCAGGAGCGGTCAACGAGATTGATCTCTTCAGGCTTGTCCAGGATATCCATGTTGGTCTCCCAGAGAGAAGAAATGGTTCCTACATCCTTCCAGTAACCGGAGAATCTGTAAGCACAGAGCTTGCGGCCCTGGGCAAGGAGGTTAGGAACGATATTCTTACCGAAATCGTTATTGGAATTAGGATCTGCCTCGTCATCGATCAGAGCCTGTCTTAAGACATCCCATGTGAAGATATAAACACCCATGGAAGCAAGATTGCTCTTAGGGTTAGCAGGCTTCTCGTCGAATTCCTCGATAACATCGTCTTCCTTGGTATTTAAGATACCGAATCTGGGTGCTTCTTCCCACGGTACCTCATAAACAGCAAGAGTTGCATCAGCACCCTTGTCGATGTGAGCCTTGAGCATTGCTGCATAGTCCATCTTGTAGATATGGTCACCTGAGAGGATAACTACATACTTAGGAGAGTTATCGTCCAGAAAGCTCATATTCTGATAGATGGCATTTGCCGTACCCTTATACCAGTCTGATCTGCCAGCACTCTGATAAGGAGGGAGGATATATGCACCGGCATTGTTACGGTCGAGATCCCATGGGTGACCGTTACCTACATAAGTATTCAGCGCAAGCGGCTGGTACTGTGTAAGTACACCTACAATTTCGATTCCCGAGTTAACGCAGTTTGAGAGCGGGAAATCAATGATCCTGTAACGGCTTCCGAACGGAACTGCAGGCTTCGCGATCCTCTTAGTGAGAACGCCAAGTCTTGAGCCCTGTCCGCCTGCGAGTATCATCGCAACGACTTCAGTCTTAGCCATAATAAACTACCTCCAATATATTACTTATTTTTATTATCTGTTTTACTTGCTGCCTTCTTGGTGGCGGCAGTTTTCTTTGCAGAAGCTGTCTTCTTAGTGGCGGCAGCTTTCTTTGAAGGAGCCGCTTTCTTGGCAGGGGCCGCTTTCTTTGCAGGAGCTGCCTTCTTTGCAGGCGCTGCCTTCTTTGCAGGCGCTGCCTTCTTTGCAGGAGCAGGATCCTTGACCTTCATGAAGTATATTCCTGCCAAAGGCGGGAGATTGATCTTAACATGATAAGGCTTGCCGTTCCTGGGCTCATCAATAGCTTCGAAGCAGCCGTTGATATCAGTGCCTGTAGGATAACCTGAACCGCCATGGCTCATATCATCAGTATTGAATACGATCTGATATGTACCCAGCTCATAAACCGGCATCTCATAACCTTCAAGAGGCTGAGGCACCATGTTAAGAGCTACATATACATCATTGAGCTTGGGATCCGGGCAGGATCTCTTGTAGATGAATACATTATTCTTCGTATCGGATGCGTCGATCCACTCAAAGCCTGCCCATGTGTGGTCATCTGCCCACATCTGAGGATGGTCGATATAGAACCTGTTAAGATCACTGTTAAAGTTCTGGAGGAGTCTGTGAGACTCGTAATCCAGAAGGAACCACTCCAGCTGCTCGTAGAAACGCCATTCAATGAACTGACCGAACTCGGCGCCCATGAAGTTGAGCTTAGCGCCCGGATGGCTGATCTGATAGAGCATCATGGTCCTGAGGGAAGCAAATTTCCTCCAGATATCTCCCGGCATCTTATCGATAAGAGAATGCTTGCCGTGTACGACTTCGTCGTGAGAGAGGCTCAGGATATAATTCTCGGAGAATGCGTACATCATGGAGAAACAGAATTCGTCGTGATGCCATCCCCTTGCATATGAATCTGTGGAGAAATAATCAAGAGTATCGTGCATCCAGCCCATGTTCCATTTATGTGTGAAACCGAGGCCGCCGTCCTCAACAGGATGGGATACCTTAGGCCAAGCTGTAGACTCTTCGGCAATGAGCATAGCGTGAGGATAGTTCTTCCTTATTATGGAATTTAGTTTCTTAAAGAATTCGATGGCTTCAAGGTTCTCATTGCCGCCATACTTGTTTGGAATATACTGCTGACGGCCATAGTCTCTGTAGAGCATTGAAGAGACTGCGTCTACCCTGATACCGTCAAGATGGAATTCATCGATCCAAAATACTGCATTGGATATCAGGAAAGAGATTACTTCGTTCTTGGAGTAGTCGAATACATATGTACCCCACTCCCTGTGCTCACCTATTCTGGGATCAGCATATTCGTAGCAGGGTGTTCCGTCAAATCTAACGAGACCTTCAAGGTTCTTTGGAAAATGTGCGGGAACCCAGTCAAGTATCACTGAGATACCGTTCTGGTGGAGAACATCCACCATGAACTTAAAGTCTGCCGGAGTACCGAATCTTGAAGTAACTGCATAATATCCTGTTACCTGATAACCCCATGAATCGTCTAATGGATGTTCAAGAATGGGCATGAGCTCGATATGGGTGTAGTTCATCTTCTTGCAGTAGTCGGATAAGTCTATAGCAAGCTCTCTGTAGGAGAAGAAGTTTCCGTCCGGATGTCTTCTCCATGAACCTAAGTGGAGTTCGTAGATATTTATGGGCTTAGCAGCCAGAGCGTCAGTCCTGTTCTTAACAAACTCGCCATCGTTCCACTCGTAATCGTCGGGATTGTAGAGGATCGAGGCATTGTTAGGTCTGGTCTCGAAATGTCTGGCGAAGGGATCGCCCTTCTCATAGATCCTGTTATCAGCGCCTACTACCTGGTACTTATAACGGTCCCATTGCTGAGCGCCGGGGATCTTCTGTTCCCATATGCCGGTGTTGCCAAGCATAAACATCTGTCCGCTTGAGGCATCCCAGTCGTTAAAGTCTCCCATAACGCTGACCATACGTGCCTTAGGAGCCCAAACTCTGAAGATATAGCCTTCGCCGTTCTCATCCTTGTAGGGATGTGAGCCGAGAAACTTATATGCCATATAGTTCTCGCCTCTGTTAAATAAATAAGCCGCATCCATTAAATCACGGTCCTCCTGATTGTTTAACAGCGAAGCACAGACTTCGCCAACTATTATTATAGACTAATAAAAGAGAATTACCAACTTAAAATACAAAAAAGCGTGAGAAATCGCACTTGCTTTTGTGCATATTTACCTAAAACTAACTATACTTTTTGCTTAAGTGCCTTAAGATACTGTTTCTGAGTGTCTGAGATCCTGTAACTCTCCACTGCTTTCTGTATAGTTTTGTTATGTGTCCATTTGGCAAGCCTGCGTTCCTCGATATATGGCACTATCTCATCGTAATTGCTGGCCAGAGCCGTAGCAAAATACCATGCACACATCATGCTGACATAGTAATTGCCGTTATCGGCATTTACCACCATATCTGCATATGACTTCCTGAAACCGTCACCAAGGAAATGGTTCATAAGCATGCGGATGGCAAACCTGACAGTATAGTCGTGATCTGATACTATCCATGAGCGAATCTTAAGTAAAAGCTCATCCTTATACTTAGCAAAGATCTTGGGATTAGTCTGATCGCAGACTGCCCAGTTATCTACAAAAGGAAGAAACCTGTCTATCTCACCTGTAAGCTTATCATAGTCTTTGAACTGGCTTAATATCAGACCGTGGAGCAGATACTCGTCAAAATACCTGTGAGGAAGCTTGGCTATAAAATGCTCCGCCTCACCTGATCTTACAAGTTCTTTAGCATACCCTCGAAGATCCGGGGTCCTTATACCGATCAGATCATCCGGTTTAATACCGGGGATAGTCCTTAACTGAAGATCTCTGAAGCTTTCATCAGCCCTGATCTCAAACAGATGCATCTGATACTTGTTCACGGTCTCGGGCTTCCATTCTGCTCAAAGTACTGCGCTATCGTTGCTGCCATGTTATCAGCAAGCCTTTGCTGGTTATCACTGCTGAGCATCCAGTTGGTCGCATAGAGATTAGAGTGATATGAGACTTCCAGGAGCATGCTGGGGCAGCCTACAGAAGCTGCACCGACATTGTTCTTAAAGTGGTCTTCAAGAACACCGTTAACTCTCTCATTCCAGTGTATTACCCTGCCCCGCTGGACTCCCATGGTATCGGATATGGTATTGCAGAGTTGCTGCCCTATGGCATCACTCCAGCCGTTCATGGCGCAATATGCCTCAGGATTGTTAACTCTGTGGTTATCCGATGAATTGGTGTGGATGCTGATATAAAGGTCACACCCTACTGCATTTCTGCCGCGGTCGTAAGGCAGAGGATTTGGGATCGAGCTCGATCTTGTGGTAATTACCTCAAAGCCATAGGATTCAAGCGATGCCTTAAGCTTAAGATGGAAATCCCAGTTGAAAACACTCTCCCAGTAAGCCTTGTTAACAGGGCTCCTGTTTATGAGCTCATGGTGACCGGCATCAAGGCAGATCCTGTAGCCGTAACCCGGAAGCGGGACATCTGCCTGGGTGAGGAAGCTCTTATCTGACTGGGCCTGTATCCCCTTGACATTACCCGGATCGCCTGAGCCCTTGGCTACAAGAACTATCTGTATAGCCTCGAGCCTTGACCTTATGCCTTCTGATCCGGCATCTTCTCCGTTGGATGCCCAGGCGAGCCAGCCGAAGTTCTGAATATGCACTCTGTAATAGATATCGTAATGCTCAGCTACTTCACCGGTAAGCGATATCCTTATACCCTCAAGTCTCTTGGATTCGCCTACGGTACCGGACAGCTCTCCGTCCATGACCTTGGTCATCCAGCCATAGTCCTGTACATGGGTTGAGTACTCTATACTGCCTTTATACTGGTTGCCGGTAAGTGAGATATTGATGGCTTCAAGCCTCTTGGCCTGTCCTGTTGTACCTGATACAGCACCGTTAGCCTTGAAATCGGTCTCCCAGCCGTAGTCCTGGCGGTGAACATGATACATTACGCCCATTGAAGTATCCTTGTCAGTGTCAAGACTCACAAGTTTTATCTTGAGCTGCTCAAGACGCTTGGATTCTCCTGTTGTACCGGCAAGGGTTCCGTCATTTACCCAGGACTGAGCATCGCCATAGTCCTGGATATGCACGTGATACATTACGCTATAGTGCTCAGCGAGTTCACCTGTAAGCCTTATCCTTATGCCTTCAAGTCTGAGGCTCCGGCCCTCTGTACCTGCCTTATTGCCACAATCTATCCAATCGGTCCACCCGATATTCTGTATATGGACCTGATACTGCATTGAGCCTGCAAAACCCGTGTTATTAACAAGATCCAGCTTGATCGCTTCAAGCCTTCTTGATCTGCCGGTAGTGCCGAGGGTCAGAGTGCCCGTCGAATCGTCCCATACAGCATCAGTATCGCCCTGATCCTGTACGTGCGCCATTCCGCTTAATGCATAAGCAGACTCTGCTGCCTCTGCCCTTATTGCCTTAGCCGCAGGAAGACCAGTTAAGACCACTGCTGCAGCCATTACCATGGATATAATCTTTTTGATAACAGTTTTATTCATATTGATTCCCTCTTAACCAGTACAATATAGCACAATTATCAGCTTTTTACTCGGCACTTATGGTTCAGAAATAAGGCAATAACAAAGGGACACCTTGATCAAGATGCCCCTTGGATCTTAAGTTGTAAGCTTGTATCAATTGACAGCTTCAGCACCCTTGTCAAATGCTGCCATGTTAGTAGGGATCAGCTTATGCTTTCTCTCAGGAAGGATCTCATAGAGAGACTTCTCGAAGGATTCACGCTTAAAGCAGCCTGTAGCTGTTGCCATGCAGCCCAGCATAATGATCGGGGCAAACATCATCTTGCCCAGTTCAGAAGCGTAATCAGAAGCTTCGATAGCTATTACCTTGATATCATCTCTTGTAGGTCTAACCTTGATAAGGGATGCATCCAGTACCATGAGCGCACCGGGCTTGAGCTGCTTCTCAAACTTCTCCATAGAAGGCTGGTTAAGGCAGAGAACAACATCTGCATCGTTAACTACAGGTGATCCGATAGGCTCGTCTGAGATAACAACGGAGCAGTTAGCTGTACCACCACGCATCTCAGGACCATATGAAGGGAACCAGGATACTTCCTTGCCTTCGTAAAGAGCCGCCTCTGCTGCCATCTTACCGGCTGAGAGGATTCCCTGTCCGCCAAATCCGGCGATGATTATAGAAAAGTCAACCATTACTTCACCTCCCCAACGTTAACACAATTGTTGTTGTTGGCAGGAATGAGACCTGATACATACTTGCCGTTCTCATCGAATGTGATGTCAGCACCCTTGTAGCATCCGAGAGGATACTGCTTGATCATGTTCTCCTTGAGCCAGTCCATAGCTGCAAGAGGCTCCTTACCCCAGTTTGT
Source organism: Mageeibacillus sp. UBA6976 (assembly GCA_002450155.1). Taxonomy (GTDB): domain Bacteria; phylum Bacillota; class Clostridia; order Saccharofermentanales; family Saccharofermentanaceae; genus Saccharofermentans. The sequence continues at coordinate 16,144 of DJYO01000013.1, forward strand.
AGGGCAAGTTGAGAGAACTTCTACAAGGGAGAATCCCAGGTTATTAGCCTGAACGGTAAACGCCTTCTTGAGCGCCTTCTTGGCATTCTGAATATTCTTAAAGTCTGTAACGCATACACGCTCAATATAAGCTGCGCCGGGAAGAGCTGACAGGAACTCGGAAACATTGATCGGATAACCCTGATAAGAAGGATCACGTCCCCAGGGAGATGTGGTAGTAACCTGTCCTACGAGTGTCGTAGGAGCCATCTGTCCTGAAGTCATGCCGTAAACTGCATTGTTTACGAATACTACAGTGATCTTCTCCCCTCTTGCTGCAGCGTGAACGATCTCAGCTGTACCAATGGAAGCAAGGTCTCCGTCTCCCTGATATGTAAAAACCAGTGAGTCCTTAAGGTTTCTCTTGATACCGGTTGCAACTGCAGGTGCACGGCCGTGAGCAGCCTGTACCATGTCGCAGGCCAGATATTCGTATGAGTTATATGTGCATCCTACTGATGCAACACCTACTGCTGTCTCAAGTGCATCCATCTCAACAAGAGTCTCAGCCACAAGTCTGTGGATGATGCCGTGGCAGCAGCCGGGGCAATAATGGAAAGGCTTATCTGTAAGGCCCTTCGTAGGTTCAAATACAACAGCCATCAGAAATTACCTCCTTCTGTCAATCTTCCTTCGTGGATCGCAACGATCTTGTCGAGGATCTCCTTCTGCATAGGGAGGTTACCGCCAAGACGTCCATGGAAGTAAACGGGCTTCTTGCCGCTTGCTCCAAGTCTGACATCCTCGATCATCTGGCCTGCGTTAAGCTCAACATCCAGGAATGCCTTAACGCTGGGCATATCAGCTGCTTCGGCAATTGCCTTGTAAGGGAACGGCCAAAGTGTGATAGGTCTGATCATACCAACCTTGATGCCGAGTTCTGCAGCCTGACGGATAACATTCCTTGAGATTCTGGAGCATGTGGAGAACGCAGTGATAACGATCTCAGGATCACAATCCATGTTTACAGCTTCATAACGTACTTCGTTGGCAGCTATAACAGCATACTTCTCCTGGAGCTCCTTGTTCTTAACTTCGAGAACGTCCGGATCGATATAGATAGAAGTTACAGTGTGGTGGAAATCCTCACCCTTACGTCCGTTGCATGCCCAGGGCTTCTCGATCTTCTCGATAGGCTCCTCGTCACGGAAAGCAACAGGCTCCATCATCTGACCAAGTGTACCGTCACCCATGATCATACATGTCATTCTGTACTTGTCTGCCAGGTTAAATGCCTCTACAACAAGCTCATAGAGCTCCTGGATAGAAGCAGGTGCGATTACGATATTTCTGTAGTCACCGTGTCCGCCACCCTTGGTAGCCTGGAAGTAGTCTCCCTGTGCCGGCTGAATGCCGCCGAGACCCGGGCCTGCTCTAACGATATTAACTACAACAGCGGGAAGCTCTGCACCAGCAATATAGGAAATGCCCTCCTGCTTAAGTGAGATTCCCGGTGATGACGATGATGTCATCGCTCTGAATCCTGCAGCAGCTGCGCCATAAACCATGTTGATAGCTGCAAGCTCTGACTCTGCCTGTACAAAGTTACCGCCTACCTCAACCATCTTCTTGGCCATGTAGTGCATAACTTCTGTCTGGGGAGTGATAGGATAACCGAAATAGTTACGGCAGCCGGCTCTGATAGCTGCCTCGGCAATTACTTCATTGCCCTTCATCAATACTCTCTTCTGTGCCATTATTATTCCTCCAAACTATGAAAGCTTAATCACGCTCTACAGTAATAACCACGTCAGGGCACTGGGTAGCACAGAATGTGCAGCCGATGCACTCATCGGGGTTAACGCATGTTGCAGGGTGATAACCCTTGGCATTAAGCCTTGTCTTGTCCAGTTCGAGGATTTTCTTAGGGCATGCAACTACACAGAGTCCACAGCCCTTACACAGATTCTCGTTAAAAGTCACTTTTCCTTTTGCCACGATGAACCTCCTCTTTATTATGGCGCGCATAAGCGCACTCAAAATAATTCAAAGTATTATATCATTATGGATAGGCTTTGCAAATGTAAAGAGGCTTTGACATTGTGGCCGTCAGCCCTGTCTGTGCTTTTTTAGTACTGTACTCAGCAGCTCGTCTGTCATAAATGTATTCTTAAGAAGGATGCTTAGCAGGAAGAATACTATGACGCCTGCCAAAGCGCCTCCGAAAAGCTTGATCTTATCGTCATCAACAAGCATTTGTATAGCAGCTACAAAGGTCGTCATAGCTATTGTAGAGATCAAAGTCACGACGATGTTCCTGCGGTTGATCTCATAAGCCTGATACTTGCGGGCCTGAACATATACAAGAACAAATACGATGATCTCGGACAGGAGAGATGCGACAGAAGCCCCCAGGGCACCGTATCTTGGTATCAGTATCATGTTATTACCGAAATTGATCGCCATAGTTATAGTGTAAGCGATCATCAGATAAAACTCTTTGCCTGCACACATCATTACCTGATAGCAGATTATATCCCCTATGCATTTCAGCGGGATCATGAAAGCTAAGACCATCAGGCACAGACTTGCTTCCTGATATCCGTTACCAAGCCAAAGACTCATAAGCGGTGATGCGACACTTACAAGTCCAAAGCACATCGGCAATGAAACAAGTGCCATCATATTCACCCCGAATCTGACAAGATCATTAAACTTATCCTTATCATTGGAATAATAGAAACTCAGCTTGGGCAGAAAGACTGCCGTGATCGCGATAACTGTCGTGATGATAAGATCTATTATCTTTTGCGAATATGAATAATATGCAACGGACGAATTATGATCCATTATCCCAAGCATCGTAATATCCATTCTCGCGTAAAGCTCTGTTGAAACAGTACAAAGCGCAAGATAGACAATTGACTTGAGATGTGGCGCCAGATCGATCTTTCTGAAACTGAGATGTACCGATCTACTCATATGGATCAGGTTGATCAGATGATATATCCCGCTGGAGAAAACACTTATCAGAGCATACTTATACAGATCTTCAGGAACATGCACAAATATAAATACTGCCAATAGCCCAAGAGATTTGACAGCAAGGGACCTCAAGGCGATAAACTTATAGTCCTCGTTGCCCTGGAAAAACCAGTCTATGTTAATGTAGTTCACTACGATGGTAAAACCGCAAACGAGATAGAGTAATTGTTCTGCGCGAAACAAAGGCAGGAACAGCAGACAGATGGTAAACACTATAACTGCCACTGTCGTCATGAACGTATTTATGACCAGAAGCTCTGACACCAGCTTAGCCCTTGCTTCCCTGTCTTCTTTCCTCTTGGCTGTTTCTCTGATGGCATACGCGCCTATACCAAGAGAACCCAGGAGAACGAAATAAGAAACATTATTGGCAACAGCCGCATAGCGTCCCATACCGTCCGGTGTAAGGACACGGGCAACATAGCCCACACTTATCATAGGAAAGACAACATTAAGAAGCCTGCATAAAACATTAAAGAAGGCGTTCTGCGCTATTGATCTCTTATCGGTTCTTGAATTATCGGGACTCATTACTTATCCTTCTCAATATTTCCTTGTACCGGTCATAGAATATATCTAAAGTGTACTTCTCACAATAAAGTGCATTCTGGGCCTTAAGCTGTGAAGCTATAACCTCCGGTCCGTCATTCATCAGCTGCCTTATGAGCTCTGCTGCTTCATCTTCTGTACTGAAGGTATAGATCCCGCAATCCTCCCTGCCGGCAAAGGTTTTGTTACCGCCTGTAAGAGATATCAGACACCGTTTGCCGAGAGATATAGTTTCCAGGAGCGACAGATCGAAATATGTTTCACGGTTCGGGAGTATAAACAGATCCGCAGCGTTAATATAAGAATAGGGGTCATCGGTCCAGCCGATCTCTATCCAATCCTTAGACTCAGGCGCCGGGATATCACCGGGTCTGCCGCAACAGATCACTGTAACATTCTCAAGTTTCCCGAATATGGATATAAGCCTGTCATAACCTTTAACCGGGATGTGGCGTCCGACATAACAGATAACGAATCTGTTATCAGGTATCCCTAACTCCCGGCGCACTTGCGATGCGTCCTTACGGGCTGAAATACCGGGAACTCCGGTAGGAAGGTATATATACTTTCTCTCATCTCTGATATCCGGATATTTATCCCATGTATGATAATATGGCTCTTCAGCATCTTTGCACGGAAAGATTATATAGTCAGCACGTCTGAAAGCATATTCGTCAAACTCTGCCGTCCGGTCGAAAAGCTCTTTTTCCTGTTCGTACTCTTCCCTCGTAAGAATATCTTCAACATATTCGTTATAGGGCCTTTTGGGCGTATGCGAAGTTAGTATTACCTTGCCGTGGTAATCCTCAAGATTCGTCTTCTGAGAGTACAGATCGAAGGTACTGTGGAAATGAACTATGTCGTAATCACCTAGATCAAACGGACCTTTCTGCCCGCTCTGATACAGTATCTCGCTGATCCGAGCAGCTTTAGCAGAAAGCTCCGTTTTTCGGTTATGCAAACTGTGGATCTTATGCCTGATCCTGTATGTCAAAAAGGGCTTAAAATCCTCTTCGTTAAGAAAGCTGATCTCTTTGTCCGACCGCTCATCCCTGCAGCTCTTCAGATTCCACAGATAACCGGACGGGCCCCCTGTAGGTGCGATATATCTCTCGTAAAAATAGATCAACGTCTTCACTTCAGCATTCCTTGTATTACTTTTTGCGTTCTAATAACCTTGTATAGATCCTGATCCCGAACAGGTTCAGGATCAGGGCCTTGATCCTGGATTTAATACCATTTGAACCGGTAAGTATCGCGCGCCGATCTATCTTCTTACCACATTCATATTTACCGATGCCGTACTCCAGGATCATCCAAAGATATGTATCTGCCCAATGCGCGAGGAGCAGATCCTTATTCCTGCTTTCTTTAAGGTTCTTACTATAATAAACATATATTGAATTCATCACATAGACAAGAGCCCCGGCATGCTTCTCCTGATCCTTAACAGAATCTCTCATGATAGAGTTTTGACGGAGTCTGTAGCAATATAATCTCTCCTGAATGTATCTTACCTTAACGGCACCTGCCATGACCTGAGGCGTCCAGAGTTCATCTTCGTGTATGATCCCCTTTTCAAACAATAATCCGTTATCCAAGAGATAGTCACGCCGGCAGGCACGAAGCCATGCAGTAACGGCAAACCTCCCGTGATCTTGTATCTCGCAGACCATAGTTTCTATGCCGGAAGTAACCTTAGATCCGTCTAATCCGGAGTGATTGAGTATAACGTCATATTCAGAATCTATGACAGAGTCATTCTCATCTATTACCAGTCCGTCAAACAGGATTACTTCCACATCACTTTGGGATAGAGTCTTTATCAGGTTTTCCAAAGCTCCGGGGACCACCATATCATCCGAATCACAGAAAAAAACATACTTGCCGGTTGATTTCTCCAGACCGAAATTTCTGGCATCCGAAAGCCCTCCGTTTTCCTTATGGAAACAGGAAATGAAATCATATTGCCCCGCATACGAATCAGCGATACTGCCTGAGTTATCCGTGGAGCCGTCATCAACCAGGATCATCTCAGTCTCTTCTATTCCATCTGCCTTCAGGAACGAGTCAAGGCACCTGTCTAAATAAGGACCGACATTATAGATCGGAACTATGATCGAAAGAACAGGATTTCTTCTGTCAGTTTTTGCTCTTATTATCTCTGTCATACCGTTCTCTGTCTGCGCTTTGCCCTGATCTTAAGGAAACGATAATAAACAGACGGAAAGTGCCTTATAAGAAAGACTTTCAGTCTTATCTTAGATCTAGGCTTTCCCTGCCCTTTGATCTGCTCATATGTCTGCAAAGCTATCTCCCTTAATCTAGAGAGATATTCGCTGCCCGAAGCGTCATAGATAACGCAACTGGTCAGATCAAGAGCCGTGATCAGTTTTCTCAAATTGATCTTGTATATCAGCGCCTTATCATCCTTGCAGATATCCAGTTCCCTGCCAAGAACGGTGAAATACTGCATCTTACTGCCGTCAAAAGGTTTGTTCATAGCTGATTCCGGTCTTTGATAATAGAAATACAGGGGGTCATTGCAGCATGCGACCTTTAATGCTCTCATACAGCATTCGAAAGTAAAAAAGGCGTCTTCCTGGATTATGAGAGTCTCATCAAACCTTATGCCGCTCAAAAGCTTGCTTCTATAAAGCTTTCCCCAGGCAGCAAGACAGATATGTCCCACCATACCCGAGAAATATGCATGCATAATGCTGTTATGCCCTTCGAAGATATCATCAACAGTCTCTTTTTCCTTTATCAGAGTTCCGTCTTCATACCAGTAATATAATGAGCATTGAGATATATCTGCCTGCTCCTTTACGATGAGATCGATAAGTCTTGTCAGATATTCGGGATCGATCCTGTCATCAGAATCCATAAAAGTTATATACTTTCCGCTTGCCGAATCCAGTCCCAGATTGCGCGCTGAAGATACGCCTCTCCCGGTTGAATCCATAAGTTTGATACGCGGGTCTGTTTGCGCTAAGGAAGTTACGATCTCGCAGGTATCATCCGTCGAACCGTCATTGATCACCAGGAGCTCCCAATCCGAAAAAGTCTGAGCAAGAACACTCTCAATGCTCCTCCTAATGCATGAACCGGAATCTTTGGCTGGCAGGATGATCGATATTTGCGGAGTCATTATATTAATTCACTCGTTCGGATGTATAATTGCTTTATGAAAGTAAGTATTATTATACCAATCTATAATACAGAAAACCACTTGGATAAGTGCATCGCCTCCGTCATAAGACAAACTTATGGCGACCTGGAGATAATCCTTGTCAACGATGGTTCTACTGACGGCTCGCTTAATATATGCCGTTCTTACAAAGACAGGGATCCCCGTATCATGCTTATAGACCAGGAGAACGCAGGGGTATCTGCTGCAAGGAACGCGGGACTTGATGCTTCTTCGGGAGATCTTATCACCTTCATCGACAGCGATGACAGTGTTGAAGATGACTATATTGAATATCTTATGGATCTGATGATGCAGCATGGATCAGATCTAGTCTGCTGCCAGTACGACGGCCCGGTAAAAAGCACCAGACAGCCGAGGAATATAATCGGGACCGAAGGGTGTCTAAGAGAATATCTTATATCAAATGACATAACAGTATCAGTATGCTGCAAGTTATATAGCAGACGCTTGTTTGACGGGATCAGGATGCCCTGCGGAAAAAGGTATGAGGATAATTTCGTAGTATATAGGCTCTTATCAAGATGCAGTAATGTCACTATCGGATATGATAAGAAATACAACTACTATTCAAATTCAGAAGGATTCATTAATGAACCCTTCTCTCAGACTCAGATGGACATAGTGGAGGCTGCTGTTGAGCAAAAGGATTATATAGACAAGAACTATCCCGGGCTTTCGTCACTTGCCAACTCAAGAGTCATCTATGCCGCTAACCGCTGTCTTACCAAAATGGCTGATTCGAATACTTATGATGAGCAATTCGCAAACAGGCTGAAACCGTTATACAAAGCATATACCAAGGATTTCCTTAAGGGGCCTAGCGGCAGATCTGCCAAACTCTTCTCAAGAGTAGCGCGCATTAGCCCCAGAACCGCAATAAAGCTCTACCGGCTCCTAAGCAAGTGAATTATAGCAATCGGTCAATGCTTTTGCCGACTTGCTCCAGGGGAACTTATCTTCATAAAGCTTCCTGGATCTTTTTCCTATCTGATCCCATTCCCCTTGCCTGCCCAGAAGAGTGTCTAAAGCTCTTCCTATCTCCTGTTTTATATCTGCAGAAGCATCTATCGTAACACCGATGTCGTTTTCTCCGATCTCTTTATAGATCGAACCGTTCCTTACCATGATAAGAGGCTTGCCGAGCATAAGCGCCTCATAAAACTTATTGGGGGCAGAATATCTGTTGTTCTTAACAACGGGGTTCTGGAGGGCTGTCATGATATCGCAGGCTTTCTCCAGCGCCAGGATATCGTCATAAGGAAGGGGTCCGTAATAGAAGATATTGCTGTTTACCCGTGCTGCCTCCTCGATAAAAGGCCTGAGCACGCCATAGCCTGCAACATGCCACTCGATGTCCGGCCGCAAGGCCATTACTTCGCAGGTCTCCTTAAGGAACCTGTCAAAGACGAGCATCCCTGCATAAACGACCTTAGGCTTACCTGGGTCAGAATCAGGAGACAGAGCAAAATCAGCATTAACCTTGATATCTTCGGGAGAATTCTCAACGATTATAAGGCTCTTTGGAGATGTGCCCCTGATCTGCTCCCTGCGTTCCTCGCTGCAGATAATGGTTACATCAGCCTTATCTATATAGGAGTTCTCCATCTTTCTTATAACGCTCTTAACTATGCCCGGGGCATTATAAGAATCAGCATAGTAATCGAAGATATCGTAGACTACCTTCTTGCCGAATTTCTTTGCCGCCTTGAATGCCGGCCTGGCAGTATCGAAATTTACTACATGGATGGCATCGTATCTTGAATTATTCTCTTCGAGAAACCTGTATGCTCTCTTCCAGAATCTGAGCATGGGAGACAGCATGCTCTTCATGCCTCCGCCGTATCCGGCTTTCTCAGGGATCAGATAGTAGTCAAACTCCCTGTCATGTATCCTGTGTTTTTCAATTATTATCTCATCCCCGGACCTTTCCCTGTCCCAGCCGAGCAGGAAAACATTATGCTCTTTAGCAAGAGCGTACATCTCCTTCTCTACCCTGGAATCCGGATATCCCTTGTCAGACCTGATAAAGCAAATGTTCATAGATGGATTATAAACTAATTCCGAGTTCAAAAAAACAGCCACGGCAAAAGCCGTGGCTGAAATACCGGTTAATATCTTATGCTCACTTTGCAGCTTCAACTACGGCATCCGAGATCGCAGCCTCATCACCTATAACAACAACATTAGGATGGAGCTGGAGAATGGATGCAGGTACATAAGGAGTAACAGGACCGCAGAAAGCCTTTTCGACGATGCCGCGCTTACCCTCGCCTGTAGCCATGAGGATTACAGTAGTAGACTTCATGATATAGCCGATACCCATTGTGTATGCCTGGGTAGGAACGGCAGCCATATCTCCGCCGAAGAAGAGTCTGGCATTATCACGGATCGTCTGCTCTTCAAGATCGATGCACTGTGTATTTACGCAGAAAGCGTCAGCAGGCTCGTTGAAGCCGATATGTCCGTCGCCGCCGATACCGAGGAGCTGGATGTCCAAATGGCCTAAGCTCTCAAGGATGGCGTCATAATCGGTGCAAGCCTTGACAGCATCTGCCTCAAGTCCGTCCGGTACATAAGTCTTGCTCTTGTCGATGTTTACATGGTCAAAGAGATTGGTGTTCATGAAGTATCTGTAGGACTGATCGTGGTCTCCGCCAAGTCCTCTGTATTCATCAAGGTTAGCAGATGTCACCCGGGAGAAATCAAGGCTGCCTTCCTTGTACATATCTACCAAAGCCTTATAGGTGCCGACAGGTGTTGATCCGGTTGCAAGACCGATCTTGCAGTCAGGCTTAAGCCTTATCTGGGATGCGATAAGCTCAGCGCAGGCCTTAGATGCTTCTTCGTAGTTACTCTTTCTGATTACTCTCATAATTGTCTCCTTCTGTATTACTGGTCAGCTATAAGGCCTTCTGCCTTGATAACTTCGATAACTTCGTCTACATACTTCTCGCAGATCTCGTCTGTCTTAGCCTCGACCATTACTCTGATCTTAGGCTCCGTGCCTGAAGCACGCAGAAGGATCCTGCCGTCGCCGCCCAGTTCTTTGGTAACCTTCTCGGTTGCCTCCAATACCTTGGCGTTCTTCTGGGCTTCCTCCTTGTCCTTTACAACAACGTTCTTAAGGCACTGGGGGAACATCTTCATCTCGCCTGCAAGCATTGACAGGGGGAGTTTCTTATCCAGCATGGTTCCGAGGACCATGAGGGATGTGAGGATTCCGTCACCTGTTGTGGCGTACTTGCCGAAAATAATATGTCCGGACTGCTCGCCTCCGATCATGAAGCCATTGGCCATCATGTTCTCTGCAACATACTTATCGCCGACCTTAGTCTTCTCAGTCCTGATGCCTATGGCTTCGCAAGCCTTATAAAGGCCCATATTGCTCATGATGGTAGTAACAATGGTATTGCCGTCAAGCTGTCCCTGTTCCTTCATGTACTTGCCGCACAGATACATGATCTGATCGCCATTTACTTCGTTACCCAGTTCATCGACTGCAAGACATCTGTCAGCATCGCCGTCATATGCAAAACCGACATTAAGTCCGTTGTCTACTACGAACTTGCGGAAGCTGTCCATGTGAGTCGATCCGCAGTCGCGGTTGATATTAAGGCCGTCAGGGTTGTTGCCTACAACATATACCTTCGCACCGAGAGCCTCAAATACGGATCTGGCGATATTCCAGGACGCACCATTGGAGCAGTCGAGTCCGACCTTCATGCCGTTAAATCCTCTTGTAGGTATAGTCATGAGGTATCCGATATACCTGTTTCTGCCGGAAGCATAATCGATGACATTACCTATAGCCTCACGCTCAGCAAGAGGTATCTCGTCTGTCTCGGCATCTATATAAGCCTCTATCTGTTCCTCTATCTCAGCTTCGATCTTCTGGCCATTGGCGCGCATGATCTTGATGCCGTTATCGTAGAAAGGATTATGAGAAGCGGATATCATGATACCGCAGTCAAATCCGTCAGTCCTGCAGCAATAAGAGACCGAAGGAGTAGTAGTTACGTGGAGCAGATAAGCATCTGCACCTGATGAAGTAAGTCCTGCGTTAAGGGCAGCTTCCAGCATGTAGGAGCTCCTTCTCGTATCCTTACCGATAACGATCCTTGCTCTTCCGTCTTCGTGATTCTTGCCGTAGTACCATCCGAGGAATCTGCCGACCTTGAATGCACTCTTTGCCGTAAGCGCCTTATTGGCTTCGCCTCTGAAACCATCAGTACCGAAATATTTACCCATTTAGGATACCGCCTTTCCTGCTTTTATTTGAAGAAATTTTACCACAAAACACCGTATGTCAATTATAATTATGCTCATGAGTGATAAAGCTGTAACATCTGATAATTCCGGTTTTGAGAAAGCATTCACTGTAAGTGCCTGCATTCTGCTGCTCCTGTCCCCTGTTTTGGAAGTTATCACGGCGATCCTGATAAGACTTCATGTTCCTTATCTTATGCCCGGTATACTTCAGCCTTATCTGATAGGTTCATTCGGTGTTTTGGGAACTGTCCTTATCCTTTACTATTTTGCATACGGGATAAAGAACAAGACCTTCAGATTTGGCGCTTGCGAGTATTTCTATATATCTCTTACCCTGTTCTCACTTATATCCCTCGTGTTCACCAGAAGATATTTCGGCAGTGTCAATCACCCCTGGTGGTATAGAGAGGGCTTTGAAGATTTCCTTGCTTACTACTTCCTGTTTTATTCTGCTAGCAAGATCAGATCCATGGGAAATAAGCTTAAGCTCTTCTATTCCTTTATGGCAGCAGCTGTTCTTAACGCCGTATTTGCCCTTCTGCAGAGTTTCGGGATAAACATCTCCTACTGTCTTATGCCCCCTCCGATGTTTGAGGGCATGAACTATGCCTATGGCTTTACCTCTAACCCCAATTACTATGGCGGTCTTTCGGTCATTTTTCTTGCCATAGCCTGCGGTGCATTCTTATTCGCCCGGAGCTTTACCGAGTCTAAGGTATTCAGCATATCTTCCCTTATCCTGGCTTCGGTACTCTTCTATACCTCTCTTGCAAGCAGAGCAAGACTTGCCTGGGTTGGATGTTTCTGCCTTCTTGCTTTCTATCTTGTATCCCTGCTCGTAACGGGGCGCAAAGAACTTGCGAAAAGGGCATTTATCCTGCTTGGCTGCCTTGTCCTTACATTGCTTGCCACATTCTTTTTTACCGACTTTATAGGATTTAACATAGAACGCACCGGAGGTGAGATCGCATCTTCTGAGGTTTCCTACGACATAGGCTCCCGGAGGCTTTATCTGTGGCGTTTCGCCCTTGAGAGCGTCCCCGGGAATTTCTTTACAGGTGTGGGGCTTGATAATTTCGATGCGGTCTTTTTCGACAGTCCCAGATGGAAAGCTGGCATGTACTGGAAGGGACATTGCCATAACGAATACCTGCATACGCTTGCAACCCAGGGCGTACCTGCCTTCTTAAACCAGGTGACTCTACTGGCACTGACCGTGATATATTCCGTCAAAGCCGTAAAGCGGGACTCTAAGAGCAAGTCCAATGTCCTTATCTGGTTATTCCTGGGGGCCCTTGTAACTTATCTTGGCAAAGCGGTATTTGATTCCAGCGTCATCGCGACTTCGATCTATGTATGGCCCCTTATAGGATTCTGCCTGCAGGCACTGCCCGCCAAAGATCAGAGATGACTGTATTTGCGGATCCCTCTTATAACATAGAATACTGAATAATAAAGGGACATAAACACATTCAGGCCGATAAACCTGTATGTCCGCCAGTTCATAGCAAAAGATCTGAGCTTACTGCCTGATTTGGAACTCTTCTTAAGAGTGTATATGAGCAGCGGTTCATTTATGCCTGAGCAGACAGCGCCATTGCGCAAAAGCTTGATCCAGCAGCAAAAATCCTCATGTGAATTATCAGGCGCTATGCAATTATCAATATAAAGATCCTTTCTGACCATAACGGAAGAATTGAGGATAATGTTCTGTTTAAGAAGCTCCCTATATTCAATATGTTCAGGCACCTGCTGTATCCAATCAGGCTTTGTGCCATCTTCATAAACAAAGGATGCGCCCGTATAGACAATGTCAGCGCCTGTCTCCTTCTGCCTTGCTATCTGTTTTGCAAGTTTATCCGGCTCCCATTTATCGTCGCTGTCACAGAGAGCTATCCACTCTCCTGGGGAAGCTATAGCGCCTGTCCTTCTGACCTCGCTAACGCTCACATCTTCGCTGTTTACGATAAGCCTTATCCTGGGGTCCAGCCCTGCAAGCTCCCTTATTACACTCACCGTGTCATCTGTGGAGCAATCGTCTACAACTATTATCTCTATGTCCCTGACAGATTGTGCTTCCAGACTCCTTATGGTGTCAGCCACGTAGAGAGCCGAATTATGCACAGGTACTATTATCCCTATAGTTTCTCTGCCCGGCATATCAAGCTCCCCCGCCCTTATCCTTGCCTCCGGAGACAAGTATCCTCTTGATCGTAGCGAAGATAAGGACAATATCCTCTGCAACTCCGGCCCTTGAGATATACAAAAGATCCATGCTGAGCTTATCGTAGGAGTCCGCGTCATATTTGCCGTGGATCTGGGCGTAACCCGTAAGTCCAGCCCTTACCTGAAGTCTTAAATTGAACTCCGGGAGAGTCTTCATTAATTCATTTGCTATTTCCGGTCTTTCCGGTCTCGGACCTACAAAGGACATATCCCCCTTAAGGATATTTAAAAACTGCGGGAATTCGTCCAGCCTGTATTTTCTTAAGACCCTGCCCACCGGCGTAACGCGGGGGTCTGCTTCTCCTGTCGAGATAACAGCTCCGCTCTCCTTCTCGGCATCGACTCTCATGCTCCTGAACTTATATATATCGAAAACCTTCCCGTCCTTGGTAAGCCGTTTCTGCTTATAGATGGCAGGTCCCTTATCATATGACTTGACTGCTATGGCCGTAATGAGCATAACGGGAGATAGGATTATCAATGCCAAAAGAGACATGATTATATCGAATACTCTCTTAAGCACCTGATACTCAAGATTAGGAGAATACCTTTGAGCAAGGAAGAAAGGCAGGTTATACATATTCATCTTTTTTGCCCGGCTTAATATGAGATCACTCAGCTTAGGCTCGCAGTAAACACGAATGCCGTGCTCAATACAATACTTAAGCACGATATTCCTGTCACTGCTCTTCATCTCCATGATAAAGACAGCTTCGCAATCCCTGATCTTGCTGATAAGCCATTCCTTGGCCTGGCCCCTGTCCTTAGGCAGATCCTCGATATCAAAGGTACCGCAGTTAACAAACTTCTTATTGAAGAGCTCCTGATCGGTAACCTCTCTGAGATTATGGTCCTCATCGTAGAAGATGATCGCATTATACTTGCGAAACGACCTGTAATACCAGTTATAGGTGATCGTGCACCATGCAATAGAAACAATACTCTGGGAACCTACGAGTCCAACAAAGGGCAGAACATCCGGGAAATCTCTTAAGAGGAATGCGATAAAGACATAGAATATCCCGTCTGTTACAAGGAGCGTTATGATCTGGGAGAAGAACAGCTCACTTAATGACTGAATACTGATAGTAAAGGCTTCGTATGTTCTGGCAAAGATGATCAAGGTCAGTGAGTAGGCAGCTATAAACAGGATCTGTCCCTGTATACCAAACTCACCACCATAAATATCCGCCGAATAGTAGTCAAGCCAGATGGCCAAAAAAGCCATTACTAAAACAGTAAATTCTATACTCTTGACCATACGCATGACTATGTCATGCCCCGGGCCCCTTTGAAAATTCTCAGATAGATCTCTCATTATGCGTTTTATTAAAAAAGAGGGCTGCGTATAAGATATACACAGCCCTCAGCATTACCTAGTTAGGATTACTGAAGAGGAGAACCACATTCAGGGCAGAACTTAGGAAGAGCTGCTCCGTCTGCCGGCTTCCATCCGCACTTAGCGCATCCTGCAGGAGCTGCAGCAGGCTGAGGCTTACCGCAATTTCCGCAGAACTTGCCTGTGTTGCCTGTCTGACCACACTCACATGTCCAACCTGCAGGTGCAGGGGCAGGCTGGGGCTTACCGCAGTTGCTGCAGAACTTACCTGTGTTGCCTGTCTGGCCACACTCACATGACCAGCCGGCTGCCGCCTGTGCAGGAGCAGCCTGAGCTACTCCGCCACCGAAGAATCCGCCGCCCTGAGGCTGCTGGGGATTCTGAGCAACATTATTAAGAGCAGCAGCTGTAGCATTGTTGCCGCCTACTGCGCCCATCATGCCCATGCCCATGAAGCCGTTTACAGCGCCGTTTGCATTTGCACCGGCTGCCTTCATAGCCTCTGTCTGGCCTAATGCTACCTGAGCTGCAAGAGCATTGGAATCCTGACCATAGAGCTTTGCTGTATCGACCTGCTCGATCCTCTCACGGGACTTATCGTCAGGTGTAACGCCTGCAATAGCAACTGCTTCAACAACGATACCTCTTGCCTGGTACCAATCCTCGTCGAGGCAATCCTGCATGTGCTTTCTGAGCTTTGTTCTGTTTGAATCGATGAGAGAGAACATTACCCTATCCTGAGAAGCAAGACCATTAAGAGCTTCAGTAATGTGGTCTAAGAACTCAAGACGAGGCTGCTGAGGCTTAGAGGGGATACCCATAAACTCTGCAACTGTGTACTCATCCTTAACATTACCGGAAACACTCCTGAAGAATGTAACAGGGTCTGCAACTCTGAATGAGAATGTACCGTTGAGACGGATGTAGATATTACGGTACTCAGGATCCGGATAAGGTACCGGAGTAGGTGTACCGAAGTTCTGATCTCTCAGCTCGAGCTTGTTTACGAAGTAAACTCTCTGCTGCTGCTGGATCTCTCCGCCCATTCTCATACGATTCCAGGTATCACCGATAACCTGCTTAATGTTCTCGCCGAAATTCGTGTTGGCAAGGATCGAAGGAGCAGATGAAGTCTCCCATCTGTAAGGACCTGCCTCATCAACGCACTCTACGATCTCACCATTGTTTACGAGAAGGCAGTATGTACCCTCAGGTACGTTGATAACTGAACCGTTAGAGATAACTTCTGTGTTACCCTTGTTCTTACCCTTCTCCATTCTGTTGACACCCTTCTTAACGAGGATATCTTCACCTAAAGAATCCTGAGTAAAAAATTCAAGATACTGATCGGTGATCTGTGAAGTTACAGCACTTCCGACAGTGCCGGCAACATTCTTGAACAAACTAATCAATCCCATAATCTATTCCTCCTTGGTTTACTTAAGATATGTAAATCATACCAGTAAAAATATTAACATTATTCTAAAGAATAAACAATATTTAATAACTGTATTTTATGAGCCGCTGCATCCTGAACACCTCGGGAGCCTTAAGGTCATCAGCTGCAATATTCTCCATGACACAGGTTGCCACAAGCGGGATGCCGGTCTCTTTCGAAACTTCGAGCATGATCTCCTCTCCTGATCTGACGATCTCAGGTGTGGTCTCTTCCAGAAGGTTGGTGTTATTAAGATAGCCATCCACCTGGAACCCGGATGCTGCGATAAGCTCACCCGTCATCTGTATGATCTGGTCTTTTTCCTGAGTAAACGGTCTTAGTGTATTTACAGCCATCAGGATAGTGTGATCGGTATCCAGGATCCTCTGCCTGAGAGATCCCAGTACGATAGCGCCCATATCTTCGCCTCCGATATCGAAGACGCCCTTATATGACTCATCGTCGAAGATCATGTACATCTCGGCCGGAAGCACCGGAGCATCCACATTGGAACCCGCATACATGGGTGATATAAGTCTGATATTGTTTTGCTCAAGAACCGGAGCGCAGTCAGAAGACCTGTAGAAAGGGTTTACGATATCCATATCGGCAATAAGGAGCTTGGCATCTTTGTCAGACTCCCTCTGCTTCATGGATATATTGACTGCTATCTCAGACTTACCGCTACCATAAGCACCGATTACAATTGTTAATCTGTGGTCGTTATAAAACATCAGTTAATATTCTTCTTTCTAAACATCATATATCCGCCGGCGGAGATAATGCAGCTCCAGATCAATGACTTGGCAATATAGACCGGGATCAGATCGCTTACCCTGACCTCCATTCCCTTGACCTTATTGATCTCGTTAAAGTCCAGGGGTGACTCCACTCCGGAGAAGGCTGCCAGGATAGAATTGGCAAAGCCGCTCCTGCTTACCTTGTTCCTATATGAGAACAGATCATCAGACAGAAGTGAACTGGTGTTTGTTGCAGGCAAAAGATCTGACTCGATGCCTGCATTGGTAAGCAGATATACAGGGTGCAAAACAAGCCAGGGAAGGTTGATAAAGTCCTTACGCTCCGGCACTTCAGGCACATAATAGTAACCTTCATAATCACTGCTCATCTGCTCGATCTCTTCTACCTTCTCCTCACAGGCTTCGATATAGTTATCGATGAGCTTGGAGCTGTATGAGTAATTGCTGACAATGCTCGATACCGGGCCCATAGCCATAACAAACAGCGCAGATATAACGATAACCCAAGCTTTTGCCTTGATATTCAGGGCAAGAGCAGTAAAGAAAGTTGTGAGCACGGCTAAAGCCAGAATTAGCGTAAACGCACGGATGAGCATCTCTCCGTTATTGAGATTAAGCTCGAAAGGAGATATGGCAAGTGCGAGGATGCCGGCAATGATGTAGATGATGCAAAGGCCGACATTTACAGTAAGCTGCGTAATAAGAGTCGAGAAATAGATCTGAAATCTTGTATGCCCGGCCGTAATCTTATTACGGATAAAGCCGTCGGAATAATCCCTTCCTACAAACAAGCCGGAGAAAAGGCCGATTATAAGGGGCAGTCTCACATAGAAATAAGAGATTATAAACCACGTAATGAACTTAAAATTACTCGAAGAAAAATTAACGTCGTCGAGATCGATGTTAAACATGAAATCGATCAAAAAAGACAGTACGATAACAGCAAACACAGGGCATAAAAATGCATATGCCACCATGAACCAGATTAATTTTGACTTAAGGATCCTCTTATATTCAAACTTTAATAATTCAGGCATGAGTCTCACCTCCTACAAGATGTACAAAGTAATCTTCGAGGTCAGTCTCGAGAGTACGGATATCGCGGATCTCAAACCCTTTAGATCTGCAATCAATAAGTACGTCTATAAAATCGATATCGCCGTGAACCGTAACCTTGCCGGGATTGGACTTTGTCTCGGCATTGAAACCCTTGCCGATAAGGAAAGCTTCAAGGTCGTATGCCCTGTCGCACTCCAAAAGGAGCTGTCTTTCATGGGCATGTTCGATATCGTAAGCAGTAGCCTGCTTAACGATCCTTCCTCCGTCAATAAAGGCAAAGGAAGTAGCAAGTTTGGAAAGCTCAGAGAGGATATGGCTCGAGATGATGACAGTCATATTCTTGGTCTGGTTAAGTCTGGTGATAAGATCTCTTATGTTTATGATACCCTGCGGGTCCAAGCCGTTTATAGGCTCATCCAGTATGAGCATCTCCGGATCACCTACTATCGCCATAGCTATGCCGAGCCTCTGGCGCATACCAAGTGAGAACTTGCCTGCCTTCTTCTTACCCGTGTTATCAAGACCGACGAATCTTAATGTGTCATCAAGACTTGAGTCAACCTTAAGACCCAGGTTCAAATACTGGAATTCCAGATTCTCTCTTGCTGTCTTGTTAAGGTAGATAGACGGTGTCTCAACCAGTGAACCTACATCACCTAACCTTCTCTTCTCAAATCCGTATTCGATGGTGCCTTGCGTGGGCGGCTGAAGCCCCGTCATGATCCTCATAAGAGTTGTCTTGCCGGCACCGTTCTTGCCTACCAGTCCATAGATCTCACCACGTTTAACGGTCAGATTAATGTCAGTAAGGACGCGCTTATTGCCGTATGACTTGCTGATCCCGGTAGCTTTGAACATTATAGATGAATCTTCCATACGATCCCCTTTCTAAAGACTATCTGATAATCTGTCTGTAAATTCAGACCGCCTACATATTAGCATAATTGCAGTAAGGCTTCCAAACAGATTATAATTATAATAGGCTCTTTAAAATGAGGCAAAAAGAGGTCAGATCAATCCGGCTTTACTACTCGTCCTGCCCTCTCCCCTATCAGGACCGCAACTATGAGTTTTACTATATCAGGAATTATAAAAGGGATAACGCACATCTCCATTACGGCGCCAAGTCCGATGGGACCTGTCTTCGCAGCATAAACAGTCATAAACCAGATAACGCCGACTGTATATAATACTACCTCGAATATGAGTGAATTGACGATGCCAAAGAGCATGCGCCTGGGCGTAGTGGTCATAAGTCTTTTGAAGACAAACTTTTCGAGAATAAAGTACAGGGCTCCTGACAGGATAAAGCCGACAAGAAAGCCCCCTGTAGGACCTAATAAGGATGCTGCACCGCCCTTAAAACCGGCAAATACAGGAACGCCTACGAGACCCAGGAGCAGATAGACCAGGATAGCTATTGTGCCGCGCTTACCTCCTATAGTCATAAGAACGGCCAGGATACCGAGAGTCTGCAAAGTAAACGGCACAGGACCTATGGGGATCGTGATCCAGGAACATATCGTTATAAGAGCCGCTGATACGGCAATAAGCACCATATTGTAGGTAGTGATCGTTTTCTTCTCTTTGTCAGCCATTGTAAACCTCTCTCGATTTGTAATTTACAATGGTATGATACTACCGAATTGATTGTAAATCAACCTTAAATCTGCATTTACAATTAAACTTGATATTTAGCCCAGATGCCGGTCTTATCGTGAGTATGCTCAGGGAGCTGGTAGAGGTCATGACCGGGGAAATCGTTGCCCTCAATAAGGGCAGGTCTGTCAGGCATAAAGCATACATCCCAGCCGACATAAGCTACCTGTGGGACGACCTTGGCAGCCTCAGTACACATTTCCCTCACCTCATCCCACATGGGGAATACAAAATCCTTAACGGGGGTGCCGGTAACGGGGTGGGTCTTATAAAGTACTTTGGTCTTATCGATAGGATAGTCAATGATAGTACCGGTCTTCTCATCTACAGGTGCAGTCATGCCGCCACTGTTGAAGTTATCAACGGTATTGCCGTGATTGCCGATACGGACGCAGGCACTGACGATATGTACAACGTCATCTTTGAGGATGGTAACTACTCTCACCGTATTAACGGCATTAGGATAGATGGCAGCTACCTTCGGGTGCTGCTCGATCATCTCTTCGAGAAGGTGCGGTCTCTCCTGGGCCATATAGTAGTCGTAATACTCTTCGGGAGTCTTGGCTCTGCAATCGATCTTCTCTACTGTCTTGCCGCAGGATCCTACATCTGCCTTGGCCATCAGATAGTCGTGGCTTGAGATAAAATCCAATACTTCCTGCTTGTTATCCTCGCGGATCTCGATCCATTTACGCCCTAAGAAACTGTTAAAGCGGCGGTTAAATTCGATCTTGTTGTCGATCATGTGAGTATAGGCAGGGTTGTTATACTTCTTGACCAGATCGTTGTTCCTGCCGCGTGTGATATAGGTATCCCTCTCCTTATCTGTGAGGTTATACATCTCATAGAGCCAGTAGTCCATATAACCTGCTCCGAACTTGCGGGCACACTTAGCCATATCGAAGAAAATATAGATCCTGGACTTACCTGTCTTGTCGTGAATAACCTTGATCTTATCGTTCATGGCTGAGTAATCCATACGGGTCAGCCTCTTAAGGATGTATTTGATATTAGGCATAAAGAACTTCCTTAGAATGTTATTCGATTATTATAATACAATGCTCTATTTTTTGTTATAATGTTGGCGCAAAATAACGACTAACAGGAGGCAATATATGTCATATAAGATTGGTATTTTAGGCTACGGCAATCTTGCCAAAGGCTGTGAACTCTCAATAATGCAGAATCCTGATATGGAGCTTGTAGCGGTATTCACAAGAAGAGATCCCTCAACTGTTACTATCCAGACAGAAGGAGCAAAGGTTGATTCAGCAGACAATATCGAAAACTACAAGGATCAGATCGATGTTCTCATCATCTGCGGAGGTTCTGCTACAGATCTTCCTGAGATGACACCTAAGTATTCCAAGATGTTCAACTGCATTGACAGCTTTGATACACATGCGAATATCCCGGTTCACTTTAAGAATGTTGACGATGCAGCCAAGGCATCTTCACACACTTCACTCATCTCAGCAGGCTGGGATCCCGGAATGTTCTCACTTACAAGACTCTATTCAAACTGCGTCCTCCCCGAGGGCAAGGATTACACATTCTGGGGCAAGGGTGTATCACAGGGTCACTCTGATGCGATCAGAAGAGTTGAAGGTGTCAAGAACGGCAAGCAGTACACTATCCCCGTACCTGAGGCATTAGATGCCGTAAGATCCGGAAGCGAGCCTGAGCTCACAACACGCCAGAAGCACACACGTGAGTGCTTTGTAGTTGCTGAGGAAGGCGCTGACAAGGCCAAGATCGAGAAGACGATCAAGGAGATGCCTAATTACTTTGCAGATTACGATACAACAGTACACTTCATTTCCGAAGAGGAATTCAATGCTAACCACTCCGGAATGAACCACGGCGGCTTCGTCTTCAGATCCGGTACTACAGGCAAGAACGGCGAGAATAAGCACATAATCGAGTATTCCTTAAAGCTCGACTCCAACCCTGAATTCACAGGTTCAGTTCTCGTAGCCTATGCAAGAGCCATCGCAAGACTTGCAAGTAATGGTGACTACGGCTGCAAGACAGTCTTTGACATTGCACCTGCCCTCCTCTCACCTCTTACAGGTGAAGAGATAAGAGCTCACCTGCTCTGATAGATCAGACATCCTGTTTATAAGGACCGCAGTATCTGCTGCGGTCTTTTTTATTTAGAAAGAAAACAGCTGCCGGATTACCGGCAGCTGCTAAACTTAAAAATTATCCTGATCCGGGATCAGCACTTGATCTCCATGATCCAGCCCTCAGGTGCTTCAACAGTGCCCATCTGGATACCTGTCAAAGTCTCTCTGAGCTTGGTCATTACAGGGCCCATCTCCTCCATTCCGGAAGCGAATGTGAATTCCTTGCCATGGTCATTGATAGAGCCAAGAGGTGAGATAACAGCTGCTGTACCGCAGAGACCACCCTCTGTGAATGCACCGCCCATAACTTCTTCGAGTGTAACTTCACGCTCATCGATCTTCATGCCGCAGTAATGCTCTGCAACATAAACGAGAGATCTCCTGGTGATAGAAGGCAGGATAGAATCTGACTTCGGAACAACGAGCGTGCCGTTGCCGTCTGTGAAGATCAGGTTTGCACCGCCTGTCTCCTCGATCTTAGTACGTGTGGACGGATCGAGATAGATATTCTCAGCAAATCCTTCGTTATGAGCTGTAACGATGGCATGCAGTGACATAGCATAGTTAAGACCTGCCTTGATATTACCCGTTCCTCTCGGGGCTGCACGGTCAAAGTCAGAAATCTTAACCTTGATCGGCTTAGCGCCACCCTTGAAGTAAGGGCCGACAGGTGTAGCAAAGATCCTGTACTGATATTCATCTGCAGGCTTTACGCCGATAACAGGATTGATACCGAAGATATAAGGCCTCAGATATAATGATGCACCTGTTCCAAAGGGAGGAACCCATGCTGCATTACCTGCTACAGTCTCCTGTACTGATCTTATAAACAACTCCTTGGAGATCGGGGGGATCTCAAGACGAACTGCTGAATCGTGAAGTCTCTCTGCGTTAAGGTCAGGACGGAATGTAACGATCCTTCCATCAACTGTCTCATAAGCCTTAAGGCCTTCAAATACTGTCTGTGCGTACTGAAGAACGCCGGCATCCTCACTCATGACGATCATGTCGTCGTCGATCAAAGCACCTTCATCCCAAGCGCCGTTCTTGTAATTAGCAACGAAACGCTTGTCTGTTTTCTGATAAGAGAATGTCAGGTTCTCCCAGTCAAGATTTTTCTTCTCCATAGGACTGTTCCTTCTTTCCTTAAATTTACTTCAGTGCATTATAGCACAATCAGACGAATCTATAACCACATGCGTGGAAAACTGTTTCACCGGCCTTGATGACAGGGGATGCAAATTCAGGAATATTCACCGCATTGGGGAACATCTGGGCTTCAAGACATACCGCGCCATACTGAACATACGGGATATCCCCCTTCTGATCCTGTCCGCCTAAGTGATTTCCTGCATAGATCTGAATACCCGGAAGATCAGTAAACACTTCCATGTTTCTGCCGCTGGCAGGATCTTCTATCGCTGCAGCAAAAGAGAATGTTCCGGGAACCGTCTTAAGGCACCAGTTCTGATCGATACCCAAAGACATGGTGATCTGGGGATCGTCGCTGTCCAAAAGGTCAGATACAAATCTTGCCTCTCTGCAGTCAAAGACTGTACCGTCAACAGGCATTATCCTGCCGTCAGGACAGTTATGCTCATCTTTAAGAGTTACTGCATCAGCATTTATGGTAAGGAGCTGTTCTCCGGTATATCCGGAATTATGCCCTGCCAGGTTGAAATAAGAGTGATTTGTAGGAGCAAAGACAGTATCCTTATCTGACTTTGCTATATACATGATGAGGAAAGTCTTATCCTCAAGCCAGCAATACAATACCTTAGTCTTGAGATTACCAGGGAAACCGCAGGCTCCGTCAGGTGATACGTATGTAAGGAGCAGCGCTTCCCCGTCACACTCGGCTATACCTGCTATGCCGGATTCATGAATAAGAAGGTCTGCCTCTGATTCAGAGATAACCTGGCCATCCCAGAATACATTCTGGAATGCGGGCTTTCCTGAATGAAGGTTATTGGGTCCGTCGTTTGCAGGGATCTCATACACATTGCCGTTTATAGCAAACTTTGCACCTGAGATCCTGTTGGCACTCCGGCCTACAACAGATCCGTGATTTGCACCACTTGCCATATACTCATCAAGTCCCTTAAGTCCCAGTATTATATCGGCTATATTGCCGTCTTTGTCAGGAACCATCAGATTGGTGATAAGAGCTCCGTATGTGATAACGGATGCTTCGTATCCGCCAGCTGCAGTGATAGTAAACTGCCTGGATATTCCCTTATACTTATCAGGGTTCTTGATCGATAGGTAATCTTTGGTTGTAATGCTCATCAGGATTCTCTTTTCTTAAATACTCAGTGGATTATAGCACAGTTTTAACTAATGATACTTGCCAATATACTAAAATCACATTACAATCTTTGCATCCGGGGCATTAGCTCAGCTGGGAGAGCGCTACGCTGGCAGCGTAGAGGTCACGGGTTCGAGCCCCGTATGCTCCACCAAACAAAAAAGAGGTCTGCAGCAAATATACTGCAGGCCTCTTTGTTTCAGCAAAGTTTATAAGCTCTTACATAAGCTTTCTAAACATCATCTCGAAATCTTCAAGTGTTGCGTGCTTCGGGTTGCCGGGAGCGCATGCGTCAGCTGCCGCAGATTCACAAAGGAATGGGAGGTCCTCTTCTTTCAGAGCTTCGAGCTTGGTAGGGATGCCAACATCAACAGAGAGCTTCCTAACTTCGTCGATAGCTGCCTTGCGGTACTCTTCGGGTGTCATGCCCTCTGTATCAACACCAAAGGCTTCTGCTATAGCCTTAAACTTCTCCCCTGTTGTCTCCTGATTGAACTCCATTACGATAGGGAGCATCATTGCGCAGGCAACACCATGAGGTGTGTCATAGACAGCGCCAAGAGTATGAGCCATAGAGTGAGCGATACCCAGACCTACATTTGAATAAGCCATAGCTGTTACATACTGAGCAAGAGCCATGCCCTCTCTTCCTTCAGGATCGTTATCTACAGCCTTGCGGAGGCTCTTGGCAATAAGCTTGATAGCCTCGAGGTCAAGACAATCGGATAATTCCCAGGCTGCAGCTGTTGTGTAACCTTCGATCGCATGAGTAAGAGCGTCCATACCGGTAGAAGCCGTAAGGCCCTTAGGCATAGTGGACATCATGTCGGGGTCTACCACTGCTATGTCGGGGATATCGTTGGGATCTACACATACGAACTTACGCTTCTTCTCTACATCGGTGATAACGTAGTTGATCGTTGACTCCGCACCTGTTCCGCCTGTTGTAGGGACTGCAATGGTAAATACTGTTCTGTTCTTTGTGGGGGCAACACCTTCCAGAGATCTTACATCGTAGTATTCAGGGTTATTGACGATTATGCCTATACCCTTACCTGTATCCATCGAAGATCCGCCGCCAATGGTGATCATAAAGTCAGCACCGGACTGCCTGTAGCAGTCTACGCCGTGCTGTACATTCTCTATAGTGGGATTCGGCTTTATGTCAGAATAAAGCTCATAAGGAATTCCATTAGCATCCAGAAGATCTGTAACTTTGGCTGTTACACCAAATTTGATGAGGTCAGGGTCAGATGCGACAAAAGCCTTATTGAGACCTCTGGATTTGATGATGCCGGGGATCTCCTGGATCGCACCCTTACCGTGATAAGAGATTCCGTTAAGTACAAAACGATTAACTGCCATGGGAAATTACCTCCTTAGAATTTAGATAGCTTCGCTTCACCTAATATTCTAACAGGAGTCAAAAGCAGATAATGTTATATTTTAGAAAACAATCTTTCAGTCAGGCTTTTCGGCCGGGATGAATTCCTGATTGTTTATAAGTTCCTTTCTGCCGGCTACCGCTTCGTCTGCAAGCTCCAGGAGCCTTTGCTGGGAATCGAGCTTATTCTTGCCCCTTAAGTCCAACTTGTGGTATGTACCATCAGGACTTAAGAAACTTGCTCTTACCGTATCGGCAAGCTCTACATCCAGGACTTCCTTAACTCTCGCTCTGCAGTCCGGATCCTCTATAGGGAAAAGAAGTTCAACTCTTCTGTTAAGGTTTCTGGGCATCCAGTCTGCCGAAGCCATATACAGGTCGTCGTGACCTTCATTAAGGAAGTAGAATATCCTGGAGTGCTCAAGGAATCTTCCTGTTATGGATCTGACCGTTATGTTCTCGCTAAGTCCGGGGATGCCGGCTCTGAGACAGCATATGCCCCTTACGATAAGATCGATCTTAACACCAGCCTTGGAGGCATTATAGAGTTCATTGATGATCACTCCGTCAACAAGAGAATTGATCTTGGCAATGATCCTGGCCTCCTTGCCTTCCTTGGCATTTTCAGCCTCTCTCCTGATCTTGGATACAAAGTATTCCTTCATCCACAAAGGTGCAGGAATAAGTCTCCTCCAGTTCTGAGGGATCGAGAAGCCGGAGAGCATATTGAAGAATTCCGATGCATCTTCGCCATAGGATTCTGCTGCAGTAAACAGGCCTAAGTCAGTATAGATCTTGGCGGTAACATCGTTGTAGTTACCGGTTGCAAGGTGCAGGTATCTCCTGATACCGTCTTCTTCCTTACGAACGACCAATGTGATCTTGGAGTGTGTCTTAAGACCTACGAGTCCATAGATTACATGGCAGCCCGCATTCTCCAGTTTCTTTGCCCAGTTGATATTGTTCTCTTCGTCAAATCTGGCCTTAAGCTCGACTAGTACCATGACCTGTTTGCCGTTCTGGGCGGCTTCCAGGAGAGCTGCGATAATGGGCGATCTTGAAGATACGCGGTACAGGGTCTGCTTGATAGCGAGTACATTGGGGTCTCTTGCTGCCTGTTTAACAAACTCGAGTACCGGTTCGAAAGTCTCGTATGGATGATGCACGATCCTGTCCTTCTCCCTTATCTGCTGGAAGATATCAAGCTGTGACACAGGACCATCGAAAGAAGCAGCCTCTGCAGGTTCATGTTCGGGGTAGCAAAGCTCGGGATGCTTGGGCTTGCACGCAGATTCCAGCTTAGACAGGAATGTAAGATCGATAGGACCGTTCACACTGAATATATCGTTCTTGTCGATATCCAGTTCATCTACAATGAATTCAAGGAGCTCGGGATCCATGTCATCCTGGATCTCAAGTCTTATGATCTCACCGAAACGGCGCTTTCTGACCTGCTCTTCGATCTCTTTGAGGAGGTCTTCTGCTTCGTCTTCATCGATATCGAGATCGGCATTACGCATAACTCTGTAAAAGCCTGATGCCACGACCTTCTGTCCGTCGAAGAGTTCAGAAATATTAGCCCTTATGATCTGCTCTATCGGGACAAAGATGTCACCTTCTTCTGTAGTCAGCTGATAAAGCCTCTTAACGACTGTAGGGATCTGTATCGTGGCATATTTGTAAGGCTCGCTCTCCTCGGATCTGCTCGCATTCTTGATCCCGTCGTTTGCCTTATCCTGAAGCCTGACTTCATTAGGATCGTTCTCGAGCATTACCATCATGTTGAGCATACGGTTATAGATCAGAGGGAAAGGTCTTGATGCATCGATCGCAAGGGGCGTTACTATCGGGTACAAAACAGCCTTGAAGTATTCGTTTACGATCTTCTTCTGCTTACCGGTAAGCTCGTCGTAGTTTCTGAAATAGATATGCTCCTGCTCTAATGCGGGAACTAGAGACCTGCCGAAAGTAGAATACATAAGAGCCATCGTCCTTCTGGTCTTGGCATCTATGCTCTCAAGCTGTTCACTGGTGGTGAAGCCTGCTAGATCTTTATCCTCGAGACCGATACTCTTCATGTCTCTTAAAGAAGCCACACGGACGATATAGAACTCGTCCAGGTTAGATGCGGTAATGGACAGGAAGTTAAGTCTCTCAAGCAAAGGGTTCTTGGTATCCCTTGCCTCGTGCAGGATACGGTCGTCAAATTCAAGCCATGACAATTCCCTGTTATAGAACTTGGAATTCTTGCTCAAAGGTGAAGCATACTTATCTGTCTTATTCTCTTTGCTCTTTGATGCAGAGCTTTTCTTGGACTGCGCCATTAGATTTCCCTCCTGGAATTTAGAACGGGCTTTATGCCCATAACATCTTCAAACAGACCACACCTGTGCTCAAAGGCCCAGGCTTCAAATGTCATATCCTGCGATGACTGGCAGCTGATGACGAACTTGTCAGGCTTTAGAGCGTAGCTGATCTTCTTGGCCTTCTCCTTATGGGAGGCATCCATTGAATCTGCGATCCTTAAGATCGAGCAGAGCTTGGATACAATGACCTTCTGATCAGACGGCAGGATAGAATAGTAGTACGAATCATACGGATCATCCCTGGGATACAGCCTGACCACCAGAGCACACATATTAAGCTCGTCCTTGTCGAGGCCCATCAGATTAGTATATGAGATGACTGAATATGCAGCATCGCTGTGCCCCTTGGAGTGAACGAACTTACCTACCTCATGAAGTATTACGGCCACATGAAGAAGGAGTCTGTCCCTGTCGCTCAGGCCGCTTACTTTCTTGATCGAATCGAAAATGCTGAGTGCAGCATTCTCAACGAATTCAATGTGCTTCTTATCACATCTGTACCTCTTGGCAAGGTGCTTTGCAGCGGAAACTATATAGCTGTCAGGATCCACAGCAGCCTTGAGTCCCAGATGCTTGTAGCAATAGTAGTAGATAATGCCGTCGGATAAAGATGCATGAGGCATATAGATCCTGTCGACATTAGTATACTCCATCATATTCTTTATGATGAGCGCCGTAGGAAGCAGGAGCGGAGATATTGTAGACGGTATATTATCGTGAAGCGTAAGGTCCGTAGGTCTTGTCTTGAGCAGATAATCATATGTCTCCATGAACTGCTCCTTGGTCATTATGCAGGAATCCATGGGATCGTACCCTGCAAGACGCTTAATAAATCCGATCTCTCCGGAGAAAGCTATAAGGTTCTTATATGTAATGCCCTTAGGTTCAACTGCGTGATAGTCATCAAGATCCTGGCCTATAAACTCCTCCATGACTTCCTCATAGTGAGTGGTCCTGTTCTCAAGATCTGCGAGCATTCCTGAGATACGGAGCGAGCCTAATACCAGGTTCTGGGAGAATACAAATTCAGATTTATCATATACTGATGCCTGCAGAGATCCGGAACCGATATCCAGCATCATCGTGCCGTTGGCGATCATCTTGGAGAACTCAGGATAGATAGCCTGAACTGCTATACCTTGATAGTACCTCTCCATAGAGTTCTCTAATACTCTGATCTTAAACCCGGTCCTTGTCCTTACCTTCTCGATTACTACCTCTGCATTAGATGCATCTCTGAATGCAGATGTGGCGACACAGAAGACCTTGGATACACCATACTCACGGCACTTAAGGTCAAACATCTTAAGGCACTTGCAAAGCTCATCAACCTGCTCCGGCATGATGACGCCTGAACGGTAACTGCGAAGTCCCAGACCGGTATATTTCCTTACTGCCTCTATCTCCTTCGGTTTGCCCTTGGCATTGATCTCAAAGATCTTGATCCTCGCGGTGATCGCGCCAATATCGATCACTGCCGCTAACTTCTTACTCATAAGCTTGCCCTTATCTGTATATTCTATATATCTAGTTTACTTCAATTTACTGATTACGGCATCTGTCATTTGATCTGTATTGCAGATCTTTACATAATCCTTACCTATCATTATATCCGTGGTCCTGTATCCTTCGGATATAACCTGGCTCACAGCCTTTTCGATAGATGCGGCTGCCTTGTCCTCGCCAAGGGACAGCCTGAGCATCATGGCACTGGACAGGATCGTCGCAATGGGGTTGGCCTTGCCTGTGCCTGCAATATCGGGAGCACTGCCATGAACAGGCTCGTACATGCCGGGGGTCCCTGGCTTTCCCAGAGAAGCAGAAGGGAGCATACCGATACTGCCCGTTATCTGCCCTGCTTCATCCGAGAGGATGTCTCCAAACATATTGCTGGTAACAATGGTATCAAATGAATAAGGCCTTGCTATAAGCTGCATTGCTGCATTATCTATATAAAGACAATCCAGTTTTACATCCGGATAATCAGCATTTATCTCAGAGGCTATGCGCCTCCATTCACGGCTGGTTGCAAGAACGTTTGCCTTGTCTACAAGAGTAAGATGGCCTTTTCTTGACCGCGCAATGCTGAATGCCTGACGGACTATCCTGGAGATCTCCCCTTCAGAATAGCTCTCTGTATCGAAAGTAACTTTGCCACGGGGAGTGCCGTCAGATAGATCTTCGTCTGAATCATAAGAGCCGCGCTCTCCGAAATATATGCCGCCGGTAAGTTCTCTTACGATCATGATATCTATGGGTTTTGTATTCTTAAGAGGTGACGCCTCGCTAAGTTCGGGATACATCACTGCAGGTCTCAGATTGGAATAAAGCCCCAGTGCGCTCCTTAAACCCAAAAGAGCTCTCTCAGGTCTTAGCTCAGGCGCGACATCGTCCCACTTAGGACCGCCTACGGCGCCAAGCAATACAGCGTCAGAAGCTTTAGCCCCTTCAAGTGTCTTATCAGGAAGCGGAACGCCAAACTGATCTATCGCTGCGCCTCCCGCAGTATACTTGACGGCTTTGATGGTCAGATGGTAGATCCTTGCTGTGGCAGACAAGACTCTTAAAGCGGAATCAACGATCTCAGGTCCTATCCCGTCTCCTTCTATAACTGCTATCTTATAATCTCTTGCCATGGTCTGCTCCTGTTATTTCTTTAGTTCATTCTCTGTGTATCCCAACAGGCCGCCTGAAGAGATTATCCTCTTGATAAACTCCGGGAAAGGCTTTGACGTATATTTTTTTCCTGTGGTCTTATTTAAGATGATCCCAGTGTCAAAATCCGCTTCGACGATATCTCCCTGAGATATATCCTTCGAAGCTTCGGGACACTCCATAATAGCTAGTCCCACATTTATCGCATTACGGTAGAATATCCTGGCAAAATCCGCTGCTATTACAAGGGATATGCCGCTGGCCTTTATTGCTATGGGAGCATGCTCTCTTGAAGATCCACATCCAAAGTTACGACCTGCAACCATTATGTCCCCGGCAGCAACTGAACTTGCAAAATCCTTATCTATATCCTCCATACAGTGCTGTCTTAAATGCTCGGGGTCTGCTGAAGTAAGATGTCTTGCGGGAATAATGACATCTGTATCTACATTGTCTCCATACTTAAAAACTTTGCCGGTTACCTTCATAAAGACCTCCCCTCAAGATCATAAGGCGTTGCCACCCTGCCCATAACAGCTGAGCTTGCAGCGACCGGGATACCGCTAAGTATTACTTCGGAATCAGTAGTCCCCATCCTGCCTACAAAGTTTCTGTTAGTAGTAGATACGCATCTCTCGCCGCTTGCAAGAACGCCCATATGTCCGCCAAGACAGGGACCGCATGTCGGAGTTGAGATTACAGCTCCACAGTCATCAAAAATGGCAAGCAGGCCTTCGTCCAGAGCTCTGCGGTAGACTCTCTGGGATCCCGGTATTATGATGCATCTTACATCGGGATGGATCTTCCTGCCCTTTAAGATCTCACTTGCAAGTTTGATATCATCATATCTTCCATTGGTGCATGAACCTATTACGACCTGATCGATCTTAAGATCCGATACGTCAGCAGCAGGCTTTGTATTTGAAGGAAGATGCGGGAGACTTACGGTCAAAGGCACCTTGTCAAGACAGATAGTTATCTCTTCTGCATATTCGGCATCTGAGTCTGCTTCATACACCTTGTATTCTCCGCTGTTATACCTGTCCGGATTTGTCTTGGATATAAAGTCTCTTGTTATATCATCTACCGGAAATATGCCGTTCTTTGCTCCGCACTCTATTGCCATATTGCAGATGGTAAACCTGTCTGACATCTTCAGGTTTTGTATGCCGTCACCCGTAAATTCCAAAGACTTATAAAGAGCTCCGTCAACTCCGATCTGCCCAATGAGATGCAGGATTATATCTTTGCCGGTAATATATTCTCCCGGCGTTCCTGTAAGGATAACCTTAATTGCTTCGGGCACCTTAAACCATGTCTTACCTCTTGCCATGGCGCAGGCAAGATCAGTAGAGCCCACTCCCGTGGAGAAAGCTCCAAGCGCTCCATAAGTACAGGTATGGGAATCAGCTCCGATGATAAGATCTCCCGGGAGGATAATACCGTTATCAGGAATAATGACGTGTTCTATTCCCATCTCTTTCCTGCCAAGTTCATAATAATGGCGGATACTATTCTCCCTTGCGAAACAGCGCATGGTCTTATTGAGCTCAGCAGATCTTATGTCTTTATTGGGAGTAAAGTGATCCTGTATCATCAGTACTCTGTCTCTATCAAACACTTCGCTTACGCCAAGCTTCTTAAACACTGATATTGCAGGAGGAGTGGTGACATCGTTGCCCATGCAGTAATCAAGATCTGCTTCGATCAGATCCCCTGCCCTAACTGTATCTTGTCCCGCGTGATCTGCCAGAAGCTTCTGTGTCATAGTCATTCCCATAGACAACTGCTCCTTTACCTTTTCTATGATTTTACAACAAATCTATAGCGTAGAAAAGAAGCGGAAGTGATCAAGAAAGTTCTTCTGACAGGGATATGTATTCCTCGTATAAAAGGTCTAATCTGTCTGATATATCAGCATATCTCTGGTAGTCTTTTCCCGTAGCAGAAACGCCGAAAGTTGCTTCTATATCTTTTTGCTCAGTTTCTAAAGCTTTGATCTCTTTCTCGATATCTCTGATCTTGGACCTGATCCTTCCCGTTTGCTTGCCGTCTCTGGGCTTGGGCTTGGATTCAGGCTTAACCTGCTCCTTGGGTGCTTTGCTCTCCTGGGAATTAAGAGAATCCTTATATGCTTTCCTGTAGAATCTGTATTCGTCATATAAAGAGGCCTTCCTGTCTGCAAAACCCAGGATCTTATCTGCGCACTTATCTATAAAGAATCTGTCGTGGGATACACAGATCACTGCACCGTCATATGCCTTAATGGCATCCTCCAGGATCTCTCTTGAATTAATATCCAGATGGTTAGTGGGCTCATCTAAGAAGAGTATATCCGGACTCTCTTTGAGCAGGCAGCAAAGATATAATCTTGATCTCTCTCCACCTGACAACACCTTTATCTGCTTGAAGGCATCATCACCTCTGAAACCGAATCTTGCAAGAAGCGATCTGGCTTCTGTGACGGTCATGTCGTCCCGCGAGATTAATTCTTCGTAACAATTTAATTCCTCGTTATCAAATGGCACGAACTGCCCCATATAACCGCAGGTCACCTGAGATGATATAAGCACTGTTCCTCCGGACCCCGGCTCATTGCCGATAAGAATATTCAGCAATGTTGTCTTGCCGCACCCATTAGGTCCACATAAGAATATCTTATCGTCAGCCTTGAGATCAAAACTTATGTGGTCAAATAAAAGTACATCGCCAAAACTCTTTGAGACATCACTTACGGTAAGAAGGATCTTGTCAGACTTACCCTCACGGTTTACAGGCACACTGTTAAAACTCATCTTGGCATATTCAGCAGGCATCCTGCTCTTCTGCTGCTCTAACACTTCGGCAAGTTTATTAACGACCTTCTCCCGCTGGTGGTAGCCCGAGATATTCCTGTGAGACAGCATTGTCTGCTTCACCTTAAGCTGTCTCTCCAATTCCTCAGACAGACTCTCTATAACAAGTGTCTGGGACTTAATGAATTCTTCCTTCTGGTTTCGGTAGTCAGTATAACCACCCTTGTACTCGGTTATATGTCCGCCATCAAGTTCTATCACCCTGTTTGCAATTCTGTCTATAAAAGATCTGTCATGAGTAATTACAAACACAGCACCCTTATAAGATCTGAGGAATTCCTCGAGCCATTCTACTGCCTCTATGTCCAAATGGTTAGTAGGCTCGTCCAGTAACAATACGTCCGGTCTCTCAACTATTAATCTTGCAAGACAGACCCTCATCTTCTCACCACCCGACAAGCCTGAGTAATCATCTCTTCCCTTCAGGTCGCCAAGACCAAGTCCTCCCAGAGCGTCGTTCATTCTGTACTCATAATCAAGACCGCCCATAGCTTCGTATTCTGCATTTAAGTCTGAATACTCATTCATGAGTCTGGCAAGCTCGCCTTCGGTGTTGTTATTCTCAAGAAGCGCCTCAGTCGTTTTAAGTTTAGCTTCTATCTCTACAAGACGTTTAGGTTTTAAGTGAGAGTCAGACAGGTCCTGCTCATCCATATTCTGAGACAGAAAACCAACTATGGTATTTCCGTGTATGATTACATCCCCGTCATCAGGTGTATATACACCCTTGATTATTTTAAACAGTGTAGATTTACCTGCCCCGTTGTCCCCGACAAATGCAATCTTATCCCCTTTGTTAATGCGGAAACTGACACCGTCCAAAACGCGGCGCTCACCAAAACTCATACTTACATTATCGACTGTTACTAAAGGCATGAAATAAGAATACAGCAAAGTTTAAAAATGGCAACCTGATTATTGAACTCATCTCCAGCAAACCTTCCAGCACTGCTGGACAGGTTGCTGTATAAACAGCTGAAATCAAGACATTATTCCTGCATATAGTCCTGCAGTGCATCAGTGAATGCTTCATTTACATTGTCGGTTTTTGTAGTTTTTTGTCGCATTTTTCCATAGGGGTTTAGGACTAGAATACTATTATGATCTTACCAATCAAAGTACATGCGGTAAA
This sequence comes from Mageeibacillus sp. UBA6976, assembly GCA_002450155.1. Taxonomy (GTDB): domain Bacteria; phylum Bacillota; class Clostridia; order Saccharofermentanales; family Saccharofermentanaceae; genus Saccharofermentans. Next base: position 50,511 of record DJYO01000013.1, read on the forward strand.
AATTAAATATAGAGAACTGTTACTAAAGAATATGGTTCACGGAAGATTCGGAATGTATAAGAATAAAAGACATGTTTTTATTACTTACATACCGGGCAATTCGACTGTGTCCAAACACAAACAAAAACGTTATAGTCTGAACACTAAGAAAGGGAAAGAATACTCCTTACAAGTAAAGAAGTACATTTTAGTCAAGACAGAGTACGACAAACTACTTACCAGTTGGAGGAACGCATATTCATGCGAGCCCCCAGAAGTACGATTTCCAATTATACAAACCTATGATCCCCATAGTATGAATAACATATTCTTTAATAACTCAGTGAGTAATTCCAACAATATAATAAGTGAACATAATGTTTATAGTGGGGACATAATCGTAAGGTCAAAGAATGAGCAGTTTGGCAAAGACATACTTGATAGATTAGATATACCCTACAAATATGAACCGGGAATTATTGATAATAATCCAAGAGGTATTGTTCCTGATTATCTGCTGTCATTTTATGAGATAGACAGGTGCTCTTATCTGGAAATATGCGGAATGTCAGATGACTATGAGTATTCATCAAGAACTGCAAAAAAGATCAACTTCTATTCAGCAAATAAATACAGGCCGGGACGGGAAGTAATATATGTATTCATGTACGATAAATATAACTTTGATGAAGATTATTTTGCAAGCCAGATCATGGGTGCATTTGAAACTCTCATTCCCGACAGCGCTCTTAACTGGGATAAGTAATCATAAAAAGAGGCTGCCTTTTTGTGAAGACAGCCTCCCATAGTTAAGAATCAATCTCTAATTAGAAAAGGTCCTTGCCGTTACCAGCCTCGTCGTAAGCCTTCTTCTCAGCAACGTTAACATAAACCTTGCCGCCGTTAGGGAACTTCTTAGCGATCTTCTCTGCTGTGATCTCCTGACCATCGATCTGGAAGATAACAGTAGCAGGCTTCTTAGCAGCAGCCTTCTTTGCAGCAGGCTTCTTAGCAGCTGTAGCCTTCTTAGCAGGAGCAGCCTTCTTTGCAGCAGGCTTCTTAGCAGCTGTAGCCTTCTTAGCAGGAGCAGCCTTCTTTGCAGGTGCAGCCTTCTTAGCAGGAGCAGCCTTCTTTACAGGAGCAGCCTTAGCTTCTACCTTCTTAACTTCTTTCTTTTCTGTATCCATACTTAGAACCTCCGTAAAATTCACTGTTGTGTTGGATACAATTAATCTACATTTTTTGGTAAATAGTGTCAACTTAAATTTAGAAAAATTTTCAAAGAATTTGGCGGCCCTAAAGCCCCTGTTTTGTTCAAATTACACCAAAGAAAACACAATTTATAACTCGTGCGTTATAATACGAACATGCGACATGTGATCACGGTTTTTAAATGGGAATTGAATAAGATCTTCTCTAACTGGCATAAAACAGTAACGCTGTTTCTGCTTCCTGCAGTACTGCTCATGATCGCATTAAACATTTTTCCTCTGCTCATTAATTATTTGTCTACCGGTTCATTTACACACAAACCGATAATACTTGTTGAGGCTCCTGATTCGTTCAAAGAATATCTGAATGAAGATGTTGATGCCGGTGTATACACATATAAGTTTATGAGCGATGAAGAGTATTCATCACTCAAGCAAAACACTGAGGAATATAACCGCGGTCTAAGGCGCGGAAACATCTATGTTGTCTTCGACGGGGGCAACCATTATGACGGATTTGATGAAGCGGTATCAGCATACTATAAAGCTCTTTCAAACGGCGTAAATAACATGAAGAGCAGCGCTGTCATTAGGATCGATTATGGTGACGGAAGACTTGCGGCAAGCATGCAGGCGCAACAGATAGAAGAAAGTATCTTATCTAAATATCAGGACTCACTTGTCACCAGATTAGGCGGAGATTATGCGCTTATAGGTTCGGACTTTTTTACTGTAGATCCCTTCAATCCCGTAACAGAATTTATGGACTATCACACCACTGCAAATACTGCTGCTTCAAGAGTGGTTCCGGGCGTGCTCATGATAATGATGTACTACTGCGTATATTCGCTTGCAACAGACATGTTTGCATCAGAGAAGGACAGAGGATTCCTGAACAAACTGCTCATGACACCTGTTGCTCCTTCTAAGATCTTTGCAGGCAAGATCCTTGCTATAGAACTGATCACAACAACAGCTACTTTTGCGACTGCGATATTACTGTTCTTCTCCTCTTGGCTTAACAGGAGCAACGATGCATTCTCTCTCCTGCCCTTCGGAATGTTCCTTACTCCTGCTGAATTGATCATTATTATAGTTACTATACCCATAGCTGTCTTTGCCATGATAACTTTATGTATCAATCTCATATTCACTATAGAAAGATTCCAGGACCTGATCATTAATCTTCAGCTTCCATTAGTGCTCTTTCTGTTTGATTTCTTCGGGCAGATGCTCAGAGGCACAAGACCTATAACTCTTGAATACTTCATACCTTTGCACAATTCACTTGCATGTATGGCAGAGACCTTCAATGCACAGGAGAAGCTGTGGCATTTCCTGGTGGTAAATCTCATAAACCTGGGCGTAGGTCTGCTCGTATTACATGTCACCTACAAAAAGGAGGGCTTCAATGATAAGCGTAAACAACATACATAAGAGCTATACAAAAGACCGAGAGACTGTTAAGGGCGTAAGCTTTGAAGTCAGCGAAGGAACGATCTTCGGCCTGCTCGGACCTAACGGTGCCGGCAAGACAACTCTTATGCAGATAATAGCAACTCTCTTAAAGCCCACCTCAGGAAGCATAACCATAGACGGAGCTGACAGCAGCAAGGATATGCTCGAGATCCACAAAAAGATAGGCTTCCTTACAACAGAGATAAAACTGGATCCTCTCTCCACTCCAAATAAACTCTTTGATTTTTTTGCCGAGTTATATGAGATCCCGAAAGATCAGATCAAGACAAAGAAACAGGCAAGTTTCGAAAGACTCGGTATACTCCCCTTCGCTGATAAGAGGATAAATGAATTATCCACGGGAATGAAGCAGAAGGCCTCTATTGCGATCAGCCTTATACATGACCCTAAGGTCATCATCTTTGACGAGCCGACAAACGGACTCGACATACTTACCTCAAAGCAGGTCACAGACTACCTTAAGGAATTAAGAGACGATGGAAGATGCATAATACTCTCCACACATATCTTCTCTGTCGCAGAGGAATTATGTGACAAGATCGCCGTATTAATAGACGGCAGGATCGCGGCATCCGGCAGTGCCGAAGAACTTATGAAACTGACCGGAACTGATACATTTGAGCAGGCTTTCTTTAAGTTATATGTAGATAATCATAAAGAGGAGTAACAGGTGAACCGGGGAACAAAGGCGATAATCAAGAGCTTTTTCAGCTTCAAGGGCAAGGCAGGCACTGAAGTGTCTTCTGCCACATTCCTTGTATCGGTCATGTTTGTCCTCGCGATCATGAGCCTTTTTATATCCTGGGTCACTTTGTGGTTTCCCTACTCTATCTTCAGTGATGAAGTTTATAATATCGTCGTTGTAAATGCCCCTGAATCCTTCGTTGAGTATAACGATCTGACTCAGCCCATAAGAGATGCAAAAGCTGAGGAATTCGGCTCACTTACAGACTATTTTGCAAACTGGAGAAATATAACTTTCTTCAGGTATAACTACGACGGCTATGGTCATGCCAGATTCATCTACAAGGATAATCCGGCCCTCTACGACTTTGTCTCTTTCGGCAAATATATGAGAGATGAGGATGCATATCTTACTGTTGTATTCCCAACAGACTTTGACGAACGTATCAACGAAAGACATGATGCCATCGTAAACGGCGATGATGCGACGATCTCAGATCTCGGCATCCTTACTTACTACAGGATGAACTCCGTTGAATACACCGACATGAAGAATGAATTTATTGATGAATATCTTAAGGGTTATCAGGATCACTTAAGGAGCTCATTCAATGTTCAGGTGGCATTAACAGATGATTCAGCTATCGTGGACAACCCTGTCGTGACCGAGAACAGAGAGTATGGCGTTACGGCCACAATGAAGGCTCTCGCCAGATCATTCATACCTTTGCTCATATTCATACTTGTCCTCTATGCCGGTATGAGCTCTGGAACTAATGTCATAGCGGGACGCAAGGAACGGGGCACATTTGCAGCCATCATAATGTCTCCAATACCAAGAAGATCCATCATATTAGGCAACACTATAGGCGTCACGATAAAGTCCGTTATTCCGGGGCTTGTCATACTTGCGCTTACGCTCATGATCCCCCTGTTCTTCTCTATTGAAGGAATGATCGCAGCACTGCTGCTCATCATCTCTCTTGCATTCTTTGTTGCATCAATAACGATACTTATATCAGTAATAAACGATTCTGTCGTCTCGGCTCAGACCGCATTCCTGCCTATATTCCTTATACTCGTATCATCCTGCGTCACCTGCATACAAAACTACGACGAAGCATCCGAGGTATTCTTCTATATGCCCGTATACGGACAGTTCTACGGATTAGGCTACGCATTTACAGGTTCGCCTTACTGGCCGGGAATAATAGTATCTGTTCTGGTAACTGTATTGCTCGGCGTAATCATCGTAATGATATCCAGTAAGCTTCTTACGATAGACCGCTTTACAGTATCTGTTGACCTGGTAACTGCCAAAGAGATCAAAGAAACTAAACTCGGCACAAGATCTTTCATGGATAAAGCTGATTATGTGACAAATAAGATTGCCTTTGCCTTAGATCAGATAATCTATCCTCTTGCAGTGCTTTCTTTCTGCCAGCTCCTTGCCATGATACCTGTTGCCGTAGTCTATATGAGGAATGCAGAATACTCTGAATACATCCTTAGCCTCAAGGATGTATCCACTATAGCTGACATCGCTTCCCAGACTTTCGATATCATCAGGATATTTATGTCCGATCCTCTGTTCCTTGGACTTATGGCCATAGCTTATGTGATAACCATCCTTATCTATGCAGTAAGAGTAAGGATCAGGAAGACCAGGAGCTTTAAGGAAGCATTCGGATATATCGGTCTAAGGCCTGAAAGAGCGGCATCCAGATACTTTAAGGGCATTTTATTAGGCTTTGCCATGATGGGATCTGTCTTTGCCATCCTGATGCTCGCAGGTCAGATAAGGATAACAGGCTTAGGCATAGCACGGGCAATGCTCATAACCTTTATACTGAATCTTATTATGTGGATACCTCAAGGTGCATCCGAAGAGGTCATGTTCAGAGGATACATCATAAGATCTGTTAAGCCTGAATTCGGTACAGTGACAGCAGTTATATTGTCATCTGTTCTCTTTGCTGCATTCCACTCTCTTAATATAGGATTCACTCCCCTTGCAGCAATAAATCTGTTCCTGATAGCTCTTCTTTTTGCACTGATTTACTTCATCACGGGAGATATCGTCATGACCTGCGGTATCCATACAATGTGGAATCTTTGCCAGGGCAATATATTCGGGCTACAGGTATCAGGCAACGAGGCGAATAGCGCCCTTATACACACGGCTTATCTTGCAGGCTCCAAAGACATTATTACAGGAGGCGCCTTCGGACCTGAAGGCGGACTTGCAGTTACAGCTGTCACTTTGGTAGGGATCTTTATCGCTGCTTATATCCTCATAAAGAAGAACAAAGCAGTTAAGTGATCACTTGGCTGCGATCTTTCTGGCAACAAATACACCTGATGCAGAAGCATGAGACAGTGAATGAGTAACGCCGCTACCGTCACCTATTATATAAAGTCCCTTATGCTTGGTCTCAAGATTATCGTCGATGTCTACTTCCATATTGTAGAACTTAACTTCCACACCATAGAGGAGAGTATCGTCATTTGCTGTACCGGGAGCGATCTTATCCAGTGCATAGATCATCTCGATTATTCCGTCTAAGATCCTTTTGGGGAGAACAAGCGAGAGGTCGCCTGGTGTTGCCTTAAGCGTAGGTCTGACCGAGGATTCCCTGATCCTCGCCTCGTTGGAACGTCTTCCTCTCATAAGGTCTCCGAAGCGCTGTACGATAACGCCGCCGCCTAACATATTAGACAGCCTTGCTATAGACTCACCGTATCCGTTTGAATCCTTGAAGGGCTCTGAGAAATGCTTGGCGACCAGGAGCGCAAAATTGGTATTCTCTGACTGAAGCTCGGGCGCATCGAAGCTGTGTCCGTTAACGGTAACTATGCCGTTGGTATTCTCATTTACCACATATCCGTTAGGGTTCATGCAGAAGGTTCTTACCCTGTCTTCAAACTTCTCCGTTCTGTATACGATCTTGCTCTCATAGAGCTCAGATGTAAGATCAGAGAATACTACTGCAGGGAGCTCTACCCTGACACCGATATCGACTCTGTTAGAGTACGTCTCAATGCCGAGGTTCGTGCATATCTTCTCCATCCACTTGCTGCCGGATCTGCCTACAGATACTATGCATTTATCACCTGTATAGGACTTGTCTCCTGCTATGGCAGTATATGTTCCATCCTCGTTTGCAATAAGGTCGTCTACCGCGCAGTTAAAAACAAAATCGATCTTGTCCTTAAGTGCATCAAATAATTTTCCGAGCACCTCGTAGTTCTTATCAGTACCGAGATGTCTTACGGAAGCATCCAGGAGATGGAGCTTGTTCTCAAGACAGATCTTCTTAAAACTCGTACCGGCAGTTGTATAGAGTTTTGTACCCTCACCGCCGTTAGACAGATTGATATCGTCTACATAGCGCATGAGTTCCAGGGCTTTCTCCTTGCCGATATGCTCATATAAGGTGCCGCCAAAATCATTGGTGATATTGTATTTACCGTCTGAAAAGGCCCCGGCACCGCCAAAGCCGCGCATGATGGCACAGGACTTGCAGTTTATGCATGACTTGACCCTATCGCCGTCTATAGGGCATTTACGCTCCGTAAGAGGCCTTCCGGCTTCAAGCACAGCAACCTTAAGTCCGGGAGCTTCCTTAGCAAGCTCATAAGCTGAGTAGATCCCTCCGGGACCTGCGCCGATAATGATCACATCATATTTATCCATAATCTGCTACCGATCTCTCCTTATGTCATTCTCCGACTACTTCAAGTAACGAATTCTCAAAATCAGATCTTGCGTTGTCAAATACCAGGTTGTACTGGATATATCTGTAGAGCGTAAGAATATTCCTGTCTGCATCCGTCGTAACGTCAGCAAGATAAGTAAACTGTCCTCTCTCGTTGGAGTAATAGCCTACAGAGTTGATGGAAGGAACCTCTGCTCTGATCTGGCTCAATACCTGATAGTATGCAGGGTATTCAACGCCTGCTGCCTTAAGGACATCGAGGGCTAAGTAGTTGATGCTGGAGATGCCTACCGGATCTTCTGCATACTGCTGCTCAAGCTCATCATTCATGTCGTAGTTAGTCCAGATGAGATAAGGAACGAGCCAGCTGGAATTTCTTCCGGGTGCAAAGTTGTTTGTAAATGCATTGAGCTGGGGCTGGTGATCACCGAAGATAAGGAGTGTGTACTTCTCATCTTCCTGTTCGAGAGCGGTGATAAGTTCCTGAAGAGCCGTATCTGACTCAGAAAGAGCTGTCAGGTATGTATTTACCTTAAAGTCTTCACCGGTATATGTTCCGGTTACATATTCATGCACAGGGAAGTTATCGAAAGCTTCGGAATATCCGCCATGGTTTTGCATTGTGATAAGGAATGTAAATGTCTTCTGCCCCTCAGGTGCCTGATGGATCTGATCCAGGAGGTTTCTATAGGCAGCTGAGTCTGTCATGTAATCTGCTCTCTGGAGGTCATCCTGAGTGTAATCGAAGTCATCGATAAACATTATCTTATCGAAGCCGAGCTTAGGATATACATTCGGTCTGTTCCAGCCTGAAGCAAGATAAGGATGCATAACTGTAGTGTAGTATCCCATATTCTTAAGTGCCCAGGTAAGAGAGTACATGTCCTGATTTACATACTGGGTATAAGGAACAGCACCTATAGGCATGTAACCTAAAGATATACCTGTAAGGAACTCAAACTCGGAGTTAGGTGTATTACCGCCGTATACAGAGGACTGTGCATATCCGTGGAGAGTGTTCTCACTTAAGGAATTGAAGTAAGGTGTAGGATCCTCGTAACAGCCGAGCATGTAGATATAATCCTTGGCCATCATATAAGATTCATTCATTATGACGATGATGTTGGATGCCTCCGACGCATCACCCTTATAGCTCATATCCACTCCGGTATCAGCAATAAGCGCATCAAGTGCCTGTGTGGAATAACCTTCAGGAGGTTCTGCGAACATGGTTGCAACTGAGAGCGAGAAGTTAAGGAGGAGTCCGTTATATCTGGATCCCTTATCCTCCCAGTCCTGAGGCTGGTTTGTCTTGCTCCAGGCCTTTATCATGAACACATATCCTACGATAAAGCAGGCAGCAAGGACTGCAAATACAGGAACCCTTATCCAGGCCTTGGTAACAGGCTTATCGTTCTTAAGTCTCAGGCATGCGATTATGTAGAGTGCATAAGGCAGGATCACGAAAACGATGGGGAATGTAAGATCATAAGTATATGCCACCATTACGTTCATGGCTGTCCTTGCGGAGAGAAGATCTGAGAATAAGATCTCATGGCCTCTTGAAGCAAATACATAGAAGTCCACGACACCGAGCAAAAGGAACGGGACCGGAGTAAACACTGCGGCAAACCTTCTGGGAACCTGGCAGAGCCTGAGGAAGAAATATACACCGATAACGATTATCGACTCATTGAGCCATCTTGTCTTCTCAGTGTAGTACATAACCTTATAGAGCATGCTGAAATCCTTCATGACTTCATGGTCAACAAGGTTTACAAGCTGCATAAAGAATATGGTAAAGAAAGAGGCAAGTATGGGATATATAACTTCAGGGATAAGTCTTAAGTACTTGGCTCCCCCCTTGCACGAATCCTTATCCTTCACTGTGACAGTTATAAATGACAGCAGGAACAAACCTACATACCAGAATATCGCATCCTTGAATCTCGTAACCGAAAAGCCTACGCCGACAGCGCAGCATATAAAAGCACCTATCAGTCTGGGCAGATCCTTCTTAGTAATCTTAAATGATATATCCATCCATTAATCTCCTTGAGCGCAATCAAATTCCACTTAATTATACTAATAATTATTAAAAAACAAACATCAGAGTAATTGCCAAAGATCTGCAGGTCTTGAGCAGATCTTACGGGCACCTGAACTAATAAGGAATTCCCTTGTCTTAAAGCCCCAGTCGCAGGATATGGAATCCATGCCCGCATTAATGGCCGTCTTTATATCCACATCGGAATCTCCAATATAAACACATTCTTCGGGAGATAAACCGAGACTATCCATACAGGTTATAACAGCATCTGCTTCAGGCTTACGCGGAACACCGGGCCTGCTCCCCGCCACGTAGTCAAATAAGCCGGGAAAGAAGTGTTCTATGAGCTCACTAGAAGGTTCATCATCTTTGTTGGATATACATGCAAGTATAATACCTGCCCCCTTAAGCCTTAACAGAAGCTCTGATATTCCGTCGTAAGGCTTTGTCACACCAATGCAGTGACTGTTGTAATAAGAGGCATTATCCTCCAGCATTTTTTGGAGCAGTTGATCGTCATAGACCCCGGGGTCGGCATCAAGAGATCTCTTTATGAGCTTTACCCTGCCATTACCCACAAAGGTTTTGATAAGTTCAGTGTCCTGACCGTTAAGGCCGTTCATCTGCCTTGCGGCATTTACCGACCTAGCCAGGTCATCGATGGTATTAAGAAGAGTACCGTCAAGATCAAATATAACAGCTTTATATCGCATATCATTCCTCCCATGGCATTATACACAATGGAACTTCTATGTGATAGGATTATTTCAGAATGATAGGAAGAGGTAATTCTATGTACACAGTTAGATTCAATGATACTGAGGTCAATAACTCCTATTGGATGACGCTCCTTATAACAGCTATCGAGCAGCGCCAGACCAAGAAGGGCGATCCTTATGTAAGACTCACATTATCTGACGGCAAGGTAGAAGCTACGGCAAATCTTTTTAATAACACAACTAAGGAGGACCTTGAAGAGAGGGGTATCATCGTTTATTCCGCCGTTGACTGCAACCTGCGGGTCTCCCTTTATAACGAGCAGAAGAACTATACGGTAGATGCCATAGACCCGGCAACTCTTAATCAAGACGAGATGTCAAAACTCATCAAGATGCCGCCAAAAAAGCCTGAGGACCTGTTCATCAACATATGCCGCAAGGTTAAGTCGGCATCTTCAAGAACATACGACATGACAAATATGAGGGTGCCTGATGATGACTACTCCCTCATAGCGCTCACCATGCGTCTTCTTATGGCTAATTCCAAAGCGATCATCATGTCATCAGCGGCCAAGGCAATGCATCACAATCTGTACGGTGGTCTTGTATATCACACATCCCGTATGGTCGATATGGCAGAGGCAGCCTGCTCGGTATACCCTGCCCTTAACAAGGAACTTCTTATCTGCGGTACGGCTCTCCATGATATCGGTAAGATCAGGGAACTTGAGACAAGCCCTAACGGTGGAGCCTCATATACTGTTGACGGCAGGCTTTTCGGGCACAGCCTCATAGGGATCGAGATGATAGACAGCGAGGTTATAAGAGCTGATACCCTGGCAGGTCATGAGACATATAACAGAGAAGAGGTAAGACTCCTTAAGCACCTTATAGCCTCACACCACGGTATTCAGGAATGGGGCGCCATACAGGTTCCCGCTATTCCGGAAGCCATGACGCTCCACAACATAGACATGATCGATTCCCGCATGTACATGTACGAGGAGAGTCAGTCCACTCTTGCGGCAGGAAAATTAAGCGATCCCGTATTCGGGATCGCCGGTGAAGGTAAGGCAACTGTCTACAAACCTGATCTTAACTGATCAGCCTTTGCTCTCCAATTTGAACTGGAATGTTTCACGGTAGTGAACACCCTTCTTGATGGGCTGGGATGAGATATTATCTCTCGTACGCTCGATCTCTTTGGAGGCAAAATCACAGAAGAATTCGCAGAAGTCATTGTTCATGAGCTGCTCCTCGTGGAGGTATTCATTCATCTGCTCCGGCGTATAAGGGAGAACAGTGAAATCAAACTTCGGTGTATTTGTTATACGCTTGATGGAGATCTTATCCCCTCTTGAATTGCTGATGTTTACTATCTGGGTATCGGCATGGGAGCTGTTCTCGGCAGGTCTTGCGTAAGGGTGATAGATCTTATCTGCACCTGCTGCAAACATGCCGAGTCTTGCGGCATTCTTACGGTCAACATAAGACTCACCGGGGCCTCTTCCGTACCAGGAACAGAGAATATCATCCTTTACGATGGGGAATCTGATGCCGTATCTTACCATGTCATACTTCGGTGTGAAATCAAGTGTGATATTAAGAGTGTCTGATGAGGGCACTTCGTAATAGAGGATAACGTCACCTGACATTGCAAAAGACTTATACCTTGATATGAGTGAGAATACCCCGTCCTTTACTCCGTAGTTGCATCCTACGTACTTAAGGCTCTTCTGGATGTGTTCGTAGTCAGACTCCTTGGAGAAGATAGTCTTGGCAAGGATAAAGCTCTTGTCTGTTCTGTCGATATTAGAAGGACATCTGTAGAAACTCGGCTTAACAGTACCCATGAGGAAATTAAAGCCTGCAATGTCGAGCCTTGTAAGGCTTCCTTCAGACCTGGAGAATCCGATCCTCATCTCCTGGTTGCCGATGCTGAGTCCTTCGGAATTAGCCATGATATCTGTCTCGTTGATAACATCTGTGATGGACTCTTCGCCGGGGAGATCCTCTGCCGGAACATCGGGAGATACGATGTCGCCTGCCTTGATGATCTCTCCTTCAGGAAGATCATCCATTACCTCAGGCATCTGATCGTCGCTGCCGGCATCCTTAAGAGCCGGTAGCTCATCGTTATCAGGAGCGCTTCCTGCCTCTATGCCCAATACATCTTCCTTCTGCCCTGCCCCGATGCCTGAGGCCTCGTTATCGGCGCCTGAAGGTGAAGCCACATTATCAGAAAGAACATCCTGATAGAAGGCGATCTCATACCCTGCCTTGGCATAGTATGTATCCTTATGGAGCTTGAGCGTTATGTCAAAGACCAGTTCGTGAGAGATAGCTGTTGCATACATCTCAACAAACTCAGCCTTACCCTGTGCCCATCCCGGACTCTTGAACACATCCACATCGAAGGGGAATTTAAGCGTCCTTGAGCCGAAGGGTTCGATCTCATTTATAGCGCCTCTTCCGGATACGATAGGCTGTCCGCCCAACAGGATCTTCCACTCAAGATCCAGTTCCGGTGTGTAGGCAAAGGGGTTGGTATTACGCATGGTAAGCGTTGCCGGATCTGATACATTTGCAAAGATGTTAACAGTCTGGCACTGCTTCTTGATATCAAGATAAGAAGGATGGGGATTACGTTCACTGTCAACAATACCCTGACCAATACATGACTCTTCTTTATTCTTGCCGCCAACAAGATCTGCGTGATGGATCCACTTATACATAGTGTCATCATCGGTAAACCTTGTTCTTCCGGCAATGGTATTAAAGAGGTTTCTGCCTGTCTTGTTCTTGCCGAAAACAGAAGCCCTGTCAAGACACAGGTCCACCCAGGGACCATATATGGCGCCGGCCTCACTAGGAAGCGGCCTCATATCCGATACGGCCTCTATGGTCTTGGACTGTCTTGACCTTGCGACCCTGTGGCCTTCACTGCTGCAGTACCAGGGCCTTGTGTCATCTATCATGAGGCACTGATGCTTAACGCTTAGGGCCTTATCATGATCGAATCCTGCATCCTGAACACCCCACATAACTATCGAAGGGTGGTTCATAGCGGATTCGATATAATCCTTCATAAATGAATAGTGAGATGTGGCGACAACATACATACCATACTGGTCAGCCAGATTAAGGAAATCGTCAGACAGAGGGAATCCGTCTGCGATTACGCCGTTGATGCCTATTCTCTTCATCAGGATAATATCCTGACGCATACGGTCCTGGGGAACACTTATACCGCCTACAGGATCAAATTCATAGTAATGAGTCAGGTTAAGGGTAACTCTTCTGTCATTGACATTGAGCTTATCGTGTACCACTTCTGTGGTCCTGAAGCCGAATCTCTTCTTTTTTGCACAGAGCACATTGCCGTCAGAATTAAGAACCTCGAAAACAATGTCATACTGAACAGGTGTACAGTCAGACCACTGTGCCACATTGAGGGCAACAAAGTCCGTCTGTCCCCTTACTTCCTTGCCGCTGTCGATAACGCCCACGATAGGTTTGCTCTGGTTCTTGATATCGACAAAGGGGAGCTTATAGGGATCATATTCAGCGCAGGCCTCAAGAAGAGAGATCCTGACGGAATAAGGTATCATGTAATTCGTATGGTTCTTGATCTTGAGATCCACCTTGATCATAAAGTCGCCGTGAGGCACCCTTGCCACCTTGCCGGCTTCTGCAAGTCCGTCAAGCTTGGCAACTTCGGTTACATAAGCGGCAGGAACGTATTCGACTTTAAGATGCAGATTGGAGATCTCGAGCAGGGAATCTGCAACCAGCATAATGGGCCTGAAGATGCCGGCAAAGCCATAATTCATAGAATCAAGGATTATGTGTCCGCTGTCATCTCTGTCATATCTGTTAACGATGATAACGATATGGTTGATACCCGTCTTTACGTAATCTGACAGAAGCAGCCTCTTACGGGTATATATGGCATGCGACTTCGTTACCAGTGTGTCATTTACATAGACCTCGAAGCTTCCGCAGATACCGGATGCCTCAAGATATATAGCCCTCTCTATGTCTTTGGGCTCAAGGATAAATGTTGTCCTGTATATACCCGTCTCGTCATCTTCAGGCGTTGTAGACTGAAGCATGTATCTGTCACTTATGGTCAGATCCTTCTTGTCTGTACCGTTCCTGATTATCTCCGGGTAGTTATATATAAGATTCTGCGGAAGGCCGTAGCCCTCTGTCTGCCAGGTCGAAGGTGTATCTATAAGTCCCCAAAAGGAATCGTCGAAAGATATCTTGGTCGAGCCAAAAGGAACTTCCGACGGACCTCCCGCAAGGAAGAACTTCCATGTGGTAAGAGGCTTAACGTAAGGCGATCTGACCTTGCCGAACTCCGGCAGTTCACGTTCGCTGAATATGTAGTCAAAAGAATCGTACGGCAAAAAACCGTCATTCGAATATGTGAATTCCAAAGCGCGCCCCCTTTTTAGACAATAAGCTATTGTCTATTTTACCATTGAAAGCCACAGCAAAAGTTTCAGCCGTGTTACATTTAATATCAAGCAAAGACCGTCCCCGATTGAATGAGTGGGACGGTCTAAAGTTCTATAAAGTATCATATACCTTTGCTTAGGGAGCAAATGGTGGAGATGATGGGAGTTGAACCCATGTCCGAAATCAAATCCATCGGGCTTCTCCGGGTGCAGTCAGTATTTGGATTATTTCCATTCCCGCGTAACCTGCTGACAGGTGTCGGTTCCGGTAGCTTCATGAATTAATGTCGCGCATCCGTCTCAAAGCTTTGACGGAGGGACATCCCTTTTAACCTCTCCCGGGCAAGGTCTGCGTTGTACGTAATCCCCGATTACAGATCGTCGGAGTTACGGTAGCCTTAGGCTGCTACGAGCTCTGTTGTGTCAGCAATTACTTGCTAGTCCTCGTTTATTTAGGAGGCCAACGAGGATCCTCCACCCGCTTCCCCGGTTTCTTCGACCCCGTCGAAACCGGTACATCCCCAAATAGGGCTCCCATGCAACAGGTAGTAGTGTATTATAAGTCCTCTTCGTCAAATTTCAAGTCCTTAGTTACATCGTAAGGTTCATAGGAGCTGTTGATGATCTCTTCTGCCTGCTTCATCTCGTCCTGTTCCTTCTCTTCCTCGGTAACCTCCGGTTCAGGTACAGGAGCTGAAAGATCAATGGCGTCGTATTTCTTATAAGGGTTTGCAAAATCCTCAGCGCCGCAATAGACACATCTGTAGAGGAATCTGTTATTCTCCATCTTCTGCATCTGCTTACCACAGTCGGGACACTGGATCTGTGTCTTGAAATTCTTGCGCTTATCAAGCTCTATTACAGTCTTGATAGATTCATCGAGATCTTCGTTCGTAATACCCTTCTCCTTAAGAAGAAGCCACATAGCATGAAGGACCATAGACATGGTCTCTACCCTGCTCTTCATCTCTTCGACTTCTTTAAGAGCCTTAAACTCGTTCTTGATCTCTTCAGATGCTGCCTGCTTGGCATCGAACTCTTCTACGCTCTTAAGCTTTGATAGGTCTTTGATGTCATTGCTTGTAAACTCTGCCATTGTCAGTTCCTCCTGTTATTTGATCGTGTCGCAGAATCTTGCGATGGCATCTGCTATCGCATACTGCGTATCTTCTTCTGTTAGGGCCTTCTCGTCTTCGCTGTTGGATATATATCCGCAGACGAGCTGAAAAGATCTGATGGAATCAGCATAATTAAGGCCTGTATATAGCCCCGTGGCTACAGAACCCAGATATTCCGTACCCCTGCTATCAGCTACGAGCTGACCTAATGTATCTGCCATCCTGATAGATGAGTTTGTATATGAACCGCTCTCGGGAACATATACCCTGACTCCGCTTATCGATGAATCCGGCGCTCCGTCACAATGGATCCTGATAAACACATCCGGTGATGAGGCTATGGCAAGATTTGCTCTCTCCTGATTGGACAGATAAACGTCATTGGTATCCCTGGTTATGACTACGCTTGCGCCGCAGCCTTCGAGATAAGACTTGGTTATGAGAGCTATCTGCAGAGTGAGCTCATATTCTTTAACATTTGCCGCAACGCCTGTGGCGCCTGATGTACATCTTAATTTGGTAATGGTGGTATCGGGATCAAGGAGCTCCATACCATAGTCGGTCTCTGCCTGATGTCCCGGGTCTAAGACTACTACAAGACCTGTAAGATCTGGCGCGTCTTCTGCAAGAGGCACCGGCGTAGGTGTCGGAGTTGCAGGCGGAGTAGTCTCCTCACTTGAAGCAGAGGCCTGTATGGCTAAAGCAGCTTGGGCCGCCCTGCTCTCATCACCCGATATGACAGCTGACTCTTCTGACGAGATCTGACTCTCACCACCGACGGCTCTTGCAAGATCTGCGATTCCCTGTCTGTTCTTAATGGCAACAGCTATCAGGATCGCAACACAGATTATAGATACAGCTGCAAGGATAACATAAGTTCCCTGCTGCCCCATCTCATTTTTGGGGAGATCTGCCTTCTTAGGCTCAGGTTTAGTCTTTGGTTTAGCCTTTACTTTAGGTTCAGATTTTTGTGGGGTCTGTTCAGGCTTAGCCTTGGGCTCCGCCTTAACCTCAGGCTGTTTCTTATGCCTATTGTCGTAGCTTATTACAAACTCTTTGATAAAGTCATTCCTGCTGTCAGCAGAAAGGCCCTTGAGCTTGGCATACAAAGCCTTCTTCTTATCATCAGGAAGAGTGCTGAGTATCTGTTTAAACCTTGTAAGATAGTCTCCCGGCACTTTATACCTCTGCTACTACCGCCATTATGCCGGCAAGATCCTGGGCGTTCTGGAAGTTTGCCACCTCTGCCGTCTCGCCCCAGTCCATTACCAGTGAAGTGTTAACAGGACCATAGGATGCGATCAGCTCATCAAACTGCGCCTCGGTAATAGATGTCCCGTCAGCCTGGCAATAGGTATTTATCTCTTCTCCCTCATCCGTTACCTCGAATGTCTGATATCCGACAAGTGCAGTATCAAAATAGTTATTGCCGTCTTCACCTGTCTTAAATACGAGGGTGTAATACCAGAATGAAGCATAGGAGAAACCGGATCTGGCCGTATCACAACCCAGTAAATAAGGGTTGCCTTCACTGTCGTACCTTATCTCGAGATCAGTCTCTACTATGTCAGGCTGAGTGAGATCATCGTTACTTACTGCGCCCTCCATGGGTATCTCGACCACAGAAGAGCCGTCAGCACTTACTTCGTACCAGTAAGTTGTTGAGTAGAATCCCGAGCCTTCACAGGCTGATGCTATAAGCTCAAGTCTTGAATCGTTGTTTATATCAGTTATTGCATAATAAAAGAACCCGTCGGGTACAAACCACACGTCCTTATTATCGAAGAATATACTGAGCTGTTCATCCTGTGTCAGACCAAAATCTGCTGTCAGGGCAGAAGTTCCTGTTATTCCGGTATCACTTGTGACCGAAGGAGCTGATAAAGCGGCATCAGAAGGCTCTGTTCCTACGTCTGTCTCGTCACTCTCCGTCTTATTTCCGCAGCCTGCAAGAGCTGTCATAGCGATTATCAGGGCAATGCCTAAAGTAATCTTTTTCACGGTCAAATCCTCCAATATTGAACATAAATCACAGATAATTATATCATTATGCATGTTAATATCTTTCTATGAATATAACAAAGGATAAAACTTTTACAAATAAGCTTATTTCCCTGATCCTGCCCATGACGCTGCAGAACTTTATGTTCGCGCTCGTCCCTCTGTCAGATACGGTAATGCTTGCAGCCTTGAGCCAGAATGCCATGTCTGCAGTATCCCTTGCAACCCAGGTAATGTTTGTCCTTAATCTTTTTATATTTGCTCTTACATCCGGATGCTCCATGTTCGCTGCCCAGTATTGGGGCAAAGGCGACAGGGATTCCATCGAGAAGCTCTTTGGCTATACCGTAAGGCTCACCATCCCAATAGTCCTGACATTTGCTTTCTGCGCCCTTGTTCTTCCTCAGGGAGTAATGAGGATCTATACCGATGTACCTGAACTTATAGAAGAAGGCATACCTTATCTCAGGATCGCTTCGATATCTTATATATTCATGGCATTTGCCATGGTCTATGAATCCGTACTCAAGAATGTGGGACTCGTAAAGCAATGCACCATTGCCAGCGGGATAATGGTCATATTGAACATCTTGCTCAACGGTGTATTCATCTTCGGTCTCTTTGGACTGCCGCAGATGGGAGCCAGCGGAGCCGCTCTTGCAACATCCATATCCAATGTTACGGGTTTTGCAATGTGCCTTTTCTACTCACAGAAATATAAGATAGTAAAGCTTAAGGTAAAAAACATACTTAACTCATCTATCGAAAGACGCAGACTGTTCAGCAAACACGTATCTCCATACCTTCTTAACCAGCTGTTCTGGGGGATCGGATTTACGATGATCACCGTAATACTCGGGCATCTGGGAAGCGATGTGGTAGCTGCCAACTCGATAGTGACCGTTATCAAGGATCTGGTATCCTGTTTCTGCTATGCCCTAGGCTCCGGAGGCGCTATCGTGATCGGCAACGAGCTCGGAGCAGGAAGACTTGATACCGCCAGAGAATACGGATCTAAGCTATGCCATCTCACTATCCTGTCAGGACTTATCCTGGGTATCATCGCCGCAGCTCTAAGCCCTGTTGTACTCTCCATAACGGATCTTTCCCCTGAAGCTGAGCATTATATGTTCCTTATGCTCATGATGTGCAGCTATTATATTGCAGGAAGGTCGGTCAACTCGACGGTAATAGCCGGCATATTTGCTGCAGGCGGAGATACCAGGTTCGGGTTTATCTGCGACACCCTTACCATGTGGGCATTTATAGTTCCTGTGGGAGCCCTTGCGGCTTTTGTCTTTAAGTGGCCTGTCATGGTGGTCTACTTTATCCTGAATCTTGATGAGATAGTAAAACTTCCTGCAGTGTATATTCACTACAGGAAGTATAAATGGGTCAGAAACATAGTTGATAAGCAAGGTGAATGAGATTACCTTATAAGCTTGCAGCCATACTCCGTACAATCAAAGGTGGCAAAGTAATCATTAAGAGTCTCTGCCCTTCTTATCAGCATAAAGCTCCCGTCTTCTTTGAGGAGGATCTCAGCAGACTTAAGTCTGCCGTTGTAATTGTATCCCATGGCATAGCCGTGGGCACCTGTATCGTGGATGTAGATATAATCTCCCATCAAGATCTCAGGAAGCATTCTGTCTATTGCAAATTTATCGTTGTTCTCACAAAGAGCTCCAACGATATCGTACTTATGATCACAAGGCTCATTCTCTTTGCCGAGGACTGTCACATGATGATATGCTCCGTATATTGCCGGACGCATGAGATTTGCCGCGCAGGCATCGACACCTATGTATTCCTTGTAAGTGTGCTTCTCATGTATGGCTCTCGTAACAAGTGCTCCATAGGGTGCCAGCATGAACCTGCCCATCTCACAGTAGATCGCAGCATCAGCCAGTCCGGCAGGTACCATTATCTCCTCAAACTTCTGCCTTACGCCCTCACCTATGGCAAAGATGTCATTGGCAGTCTGATCCGGCCTATAGTCGACGCCTACCCCGCCTGACAGATTGATAAAAGTAAAATCTATATCAAGCTTAGCCTTGATCTCGCAGACCAGCTCAAACAGCTGACCTGCAAGCATGGGATAGTATTCGTTTGTAACCGTATTGCTCGCGATAAAGGCATGGATGCCAAAATGCTTTACCCCATGTTCCTTAAGTCTTGCATATGCCTCGAAGAGCTGCTCTTTCGTCATGCCGAACTTGGCATCTCCCGGATTGTCCATTATGCCGTTGCTCATCTTGATGACTCCGCCCGGATTATATCTGCAGGACATGGTCTCAGGGAACTTATCACCGATTATGCCTTCAAGAAAATCTATGTGGGTAATATCGTCAAGATTGATGATCGCACCAAGATTTGCAGCAAGGGCATATTCTCTTGCCGGAGTCTCGTTACTGGAGAACATTATGTGCATGCCGTCAGCGCCCACGCTGTCAGCTAAGACTAATTCAGCTTCAGAAGAGCAGTCAAATCCGAAATCGTAGTCATTCATGATCCGCAGGATATAAGGGTTCGGTGTAGCCTTAACTGCAAAATATTCGCGGAAACCTTTGTTCCATGCGAACGCCTTCTTTACGGCTTCGCAGTTTCTCCTGATGCCCGCTTCATCGTAGATGTGGAAAGGAGTGGGATAAACCCTGGCGATCTCCTCTGCTTTTTCAAGTGTAATAAAAGGCTTCTTCTCCATATTAAACCTGCCTGAGTAATGTTTTTAATTGCTAAAGTTAACACAGCGCTTTATCAATTACAAGAAGCTAGGGGGCTGTCTCAGGATCAACAGGTTCTTCTGTTACCCGGGGCACTGCGTTATCGAAATCCCCGGTAATTCCCGAGCCCGTATTGGGAATAAATCTCGAGCAGACCATATCCAAAACAAATACGGCAACAAGTACGACCGCTATGGGGGTCAGGACAGCTTTGTTCCACTTGCGGACCCGGTCATCTAAGAGGGGCGCTAAAACATAGATAAAAGCCATGCCCGCCACGCCAAAGACAAAGAGTCCTTCTGCGCACACCCTGCCGTGGATATTAAAGAAATAACCGGAGTAATCCCACCACTTCTGCCCATAGATTGCCTCTAAAAACCATCCGGTAAAGTATTCGACAGTACCGCACAGTATAACGGTAGCCCAGAAATGGATAAGAGGCTTCTTGCGGACAGGGTGCAGGAAGATAAGCACTGCCAGGCCGCCTGCTCCGTATATGGGAAGCCAGGGTCCGTGGAGCACGCCCCTGTTTATCACACGTCCCTGCTGGATATAGTAATAGATAAGCTCCCATACCCAGCCAAAACCTGAGAATGTAAAGAACATGACAACAAGAGACAGTAAAGAGTAGTGACGCATATAGTGTACATACTCAAGCGAGCGTCTCTTGCGCTTATCCGGGATAGCAAAGAGCCTTGAAGGATAGGCTCTTCCTTCTGCTTCATCCTTATATGCCAGGAGCCTTACTCTCTTGCCTTCATGCTCCTCGTATTCCATCTCATCTTTGGTATTCCATAAGACAACGCCAAAATGATCTGCCATAAACCTGTTCCTGCCGGAGAGGCCTTCCAGCTTATATTCCGGCTTGCTGAGCTCTGAATATACGTCCGAATAGGTATCCAGGAGCTTGTTGGGAGAACATCTGGCAAACAGAAATGCATCTGACAAGAAGCCGTATCCCGGTATCTTCTTCTCTACCGCATTGTTTCTTATAGTTGCATACAACTCGGAATAGATCGCAACTCTATAAGGATTTGCATAGAAGATATTGGTCATTCCGAGTGTGAGGACGCCGAGGATATACCATCCGACCAGGCTCAGATCCAGAAGGAATGCTCTCATCTTATTGCCACGCATAAGGCGCCAGGAGAGCCTCAGAGCCTCAAAAGTTCCGATATCCGGATTCTCTGCAACTATATACGGCACAATAAAGAACCCGTAAAAGACAACAGGTCCCAAAACGATAGTCACAGATGACAAGACAATTGACGCTGTCCATATGGCAAGTGTCACGGCAGTACTCAGGAGTCTTTTTACTCTCAGAAGATAGAGATATCTGCTGAAAGGAACTTTCTTATATATCCTTCCCTCAAGAAAAATACGCCTGCTTATAACAATATAGGTATTCTGTATCAGAAACCAGAATACGACCGCTACAAGAGCTCCCAGGATGCTCATGACGATCTCAGTTACATGATCAGAACCGAATATCAGATTAAAGGTGTTATAGGTATGAGTCAGGAAGGAGTTGTTGCCCACATAGTCAAATATTGCATTAAGAGTCCCTTTGGTCCTGCCGAATACCGCACTGTCACTGTCATTAGCCTGTGTTGTCCTGTCAAACCATGAATAGACAGTACCGATAAAATTCTTCGATGTACTCTCTGCCAATATATTAACATCACTGTAGTTTGATCTAAGAGAACCCGTCGAGATACCGATAACATTGTCAGTAGTAACAAATTCCGCAGATATCAGGACCGCAATAAGACATACCACTACAAAGAGCAGATAGTGTTCTTTAAGATTCTTCCTCGCATTTCTCTTAAGAGCCTTAATGGAGAATGGAACTCTGTAACTCGGCTTGGGGCTTTGTCCGGTCACTGTCAGATGTCAGCCTTCCAGAGCCCGTGGAGATTGCAGTATTCGTAAGCTGCAACGGCATTCTCACCCTCAGCAAGGGTAAATACAGCTTCCGGCTTAACTCCGGGCTTAAGCTCCCTTACGGTATAACCCAGGTTAGTTTCAAGAAGGACAAATGTAATAAAATGATTATCCAGCATGGGGTGTTCCACCTCACCTACTGCGACAGTAACCTTGGAACCGTCAACAGTAACTACAGGCACATGCTTCTCACCTGCAGCATCTGTGGTATTGGGGATGAGTTCCTCCATATGTCCGCCCTGACAGGGGATGTCATATGGTTTAACTACAATGCTTCCATTCTTGGTCTTATAGATCTTCATGTTAGTCCTCCCGTATGATCAGTATGTGTAGAGTATAGCATTATTTAAGAAGATTTGAGCATTGATAATATTGATTGTATAATTATTCACATGAATTACAAACTGACCTTGCAAGAGAAGATAATACTGTTTGTATCAACGGCATTCATAATGCTGTTTATTACATGTTCCTCGCCTCTTTTTGCCTTTAACTACTGGGATGACGCCAATGTTTTCTTTACAATGGGAAGAGGCATTATAAACGGGCTCGTACCCTACCGGGATCTATATGAACAAAAGGGCCCTATCCTGTATTTTGCCCATGCCATCTGCGCTCTCATATCCTCAAAGAGCTTTATCGGAGTCTGGTTCTTAGAGCTAGCTATGGCAACTGTATTTGCCTTCTTCTGCTATAAGACGGTCAAGCTCTATCTGGATCCTCCGAAGTACGCAGTAGCTGCTGTCCCCGCGCTCCTTGCCGCTATCTATACAGTCAAGATGATCAATTACGGAGACTGCGCTGAAGAGCTCTGCTTCCCTATCCTGACCGTGATAATGTACATAGCCTTAAGGTCAGCCAAAGAGGCTTCGCAAAAAGGCGAATCAGATAAGCTTCCCGGCGAACGCGACAGTCTGATAATAGGGGTTCTCACAGGCATTTTATTCTGGATCAAGTATACTTTTCTGGGTGCCGTGATCGGGCTTTGCATATACATGGTGCTGTTTACCATTAAGCCCAAGTCATGGATCAGACTCCTTAAGAGGATCGGCATGTTTATCGCAGGCATCGCTATCGTAAGCATCCCTGTCCTTATCTACTTTGCAGCAACAGGCGCTCTCGGAGATCTTTGGACAGCTTACTTCTACAATAATATCTTCCTGTACGGTGACTACGACTGGAAGGAGATCTACGGCACCGGCATCTTCGATGTTCCGGTAATCGGGACATTCGTATCCATAGTCTTTGATATGCTGGGATCTATATTGCTGTTCCACTCCTACGGCTGGATAATGCTCCTTATCGTAATAGGCCCCTTCCTTGTCAGGGACAAGTCCAGGGACAATGTGCTTGCCTTAACCTTCATAAGCCTTATCTGCTGTCTTGCAGGCGTGTTCACCAAACCTCACATAGTCTATTACTACGGCTATATCACCATGTATCTTGCTCCCTTTGCCCTGATACTGATAATCAGGCTCGTAATGTTTGTGGATAAGACGTTCAAGGACCGCAAGAGATTTGCCTCGATCCTTATGATCACCGTATTCGTGATATTTACTATGGTATTCCTCATTACGGGCAAGAATATGTATATGCTCAAGTATAAAAAAGAGGACTACCCCCAGTACAGATTTGCCGCTCAGATAGATCAGGTACCTGATGCCAAGATCCTTACCTTCGATGTAATGGATTCCGGTTACTATCTTGCTTCAGGGACGCTACCTAATACACCCTACTTCTGCTATCTGAACATCGAGGAGACCTGGCCTGTCATATTACAGGAACAGGGCCGCATGATCGCAAACGGTGAATTTGACTTTATAATTGCATACCACAACGACTACCTTGAAGTCTGGGATAAATACGAGATCGCAGATCAGACTGAGTTTACCTTCAGGGACTATACGGGAGATGTTCTGGTGGAACCCATATACCTTTATAAGCTTAGATCGAACTAAACCACCTGGAAGATATAGAACTTAAGATAGGATGTCTCGGGGACTCCCCAAAGGATGGGATGGTCGGGCGCCTGTTGTCTTGCTTCTATCTGTCTCAGCGATACGCCTGCATCCCTTGCTGCTGATCTGAGCATCTTACAGAACAGCTCGTCCGGCATAAAGTGGGAGCAGGAACAGGTGGCAAGATATCCGCCCCGGGGCAGGAGCTTCATAGCCTTGAGATTGATCTCCTTATAGCCTCTCCCGGCAGATTCGACCGTATCTCTTGACTTGGTAAATGCCGGTGGATCCAGGATAATATAGTCATATCTCCTGTCGCCCTTATCGTATAGCTCGGTAAGGAGCTCAAAAACATCTCTTGCCATAAAGTCCATTTTGTCTTCAAGACCATTAAGCCTGCAATTCTCCCTTGCCATAGCAATGGCACTCTCAGAGATATCCACGCAGGTTACGTGCCTGGCACCCCGGTAAGCGCAGTTAAGTCCGAATGAACCCGTGTGGGTAAAGCAGTCCAATACCGTCTTGCCCTCTGCGATCCTTGAGGCTGCAAGGCGGTTATACTTCTGGTCAAGGAAGAATCCGGTCTTCTGCCCTGACTCCACATCCACCTTGTATCTTATACCGTTCTCAACTATCTCGGTATTGGGAGAAGATGGGATCCCGGCGTCCTTGTACCAGCCCTTATAAAGCTCAAGTCCCTCCTTGGTCCTTAAAGCAAGTTCATTCCTCTCATATATGCCGCTTATAGGCTCGCCCATATCCTCAAAAGTCCGGAGCAAAGCCTTATAGACCTGTTCTTTGACAAGCTCCATACCTAAACAGGCGATCTCAACAGATAATATATCCCCATACCGGTCAACCGTCAGACCCGGCATCTGGTCAGCCTCGCCATGGACCAGTCTAGTGCACTTAAAATCATCGCCGGGCATTACTGTCCTGCGGTAGTTCACGGCATATGAGATCCTCCGCATCCAGAAGGCTTCGTCAAACTTATCGTTGCTGTTCCTTGAGAATATCCTTAAGACGATCTTGGAATTAGGGTTATAGAAAGCACTGCCCTGCCAGGAATTGCCTTCAAAACAATCGACTATCTCGCCGGGGGTGATGCCTTCTGCTCGAACCTCGCCTGCAAATACCCAGGGGTGTCCCCCCTTCACTGCAAGCGCAGCCTTATGGCTTATCTGAACCTTGGGATATGGTCTTATGCTCTTCATGCCCACTCATCCTGAGACTTAGGGATCCTGATATCAGATAAGATAAACTGTTCCTCTATAAACCACTGGTTTGCAGAGGGTTTAAGACGCATTCTTATATATCTCGCGCTGTCTGCTCCGGAAGATCTCATAAAGACACTGATCCTCCCTGAAGCTGCTGTATCGTCCCTTCTTGCAAGTGATATTGTATAAGGCATTGAAGGAGTATAGTCGTTATCCGGGCTTGTTCCGGCAAAGAAAGAACGGACAACATAATCCTTGCCGTTTAATCTGTCAGATAGGAACTGCCTCTCAAATTCGGATACTCCCGAAGGTCCCTTGAGATATTCCAGCATGGATAAAGCCGTCTCCTTGTTATCCCTGTAGTTCATCATGGCTATGACAAACAGTGCACTGCCGTATTCAGGCTCACTGAGGCTTGCGTAAGGCAGAGCTTTAAACTCATCTAAAGTTGAAGGGATAGTATCGAAAATGATATCCATTGATCCTGTCCTCCTTAAGGGAATGCTTCCTGCTTATTATAAACTAATAAGTCTAGTTGTTAACAAAATAATAACGAAACAAAAACAAATCGTTATTTCAAAGCATTAAATGTTATTAGATGATAAAATCGTATTAACTACGACAAGGCGGTAAATTATGGCACGACCTGAGATAGAGCTTACTTTCTTTCTGTTTGTACAGTTAGTGCTGATCGTTTATGCTTACACACAGGGCAGTAAGCATGTCGGTCATGTTTATATAAGCGTTATAAAACTCTTATTGTCAGGTCTTATACCGATTGGTGGTAACCTGATCGCTATCATGACCGATAATATCACCGTTGCCTATGTCGGTTATTACATCTTCCTCATCGGTCTCAATATCCTGACCTACAGTATCTTTATATTCACGATGGATTATTGTGAATACAGATTCAGAGGAACATTCCTGCAGACTCTCATTAATTGCCTCCTTGCCCTGTCCACCATATCGATACTGCTAAACCCCATCTTAGGGCATGTATTTGATCTCGTCTTAAATTCAGACAATCGTGTCCCTCCGGGAAGCGAGATCCATCCGGGAAGGATCGCACCCGCCAGGACCTCATATGCCATGGCTCCAAAGATGGGCCGGTATGTAATGTTTGCTGTGCTCGTTGTTATCCTCTGCCTGTCTATAGGACTGATAATCAACAAGTGCTTAAAGATCTCTGCAGCCTACAGGGCAAAATACTGGACTGTAGCTGTCGCTTACGGCATCTGCGTTATATCCGGCTTCTACTTCCTTATATCGAGGAGACATACAGTGGACAGATCCTTAATGGGATATGTTGTCTGCTGCTACATAGTCTACTTCCTGACTAATATCTACAAACCCAAATTTGTAAGGCGATACTTAGCTGACGCCGTAGTAGAACACCATGATGACGGGATCATCTTCTATGATTCATATGTAAATGCCATCTATGCAAATGATGCCACATATAAGATCTTAGAGATCGAGAACACTACTCCGGACAGCTGTACCGATAAGCTCCTCGATATCACAGGAGGCTGTGATATAAGTGAAGACTTCTTGATCTCTGCCAAATTCTTCGATAAGGATAACAATCCGAGATATCTTAATATCACCCACCGTATCATGAACGACAGCAAAGGGCTGAGCATCGGTTCTTTCTTCAATATTCATGACAATACTGAGGAGTTCAACAGGAACAAGGAACGCCGCTGGGCTGCTACCCACGATGAGCTAACCAAGCTCAATAACAAGATAAACTTTATAGATCTTGTCAAAGAAGAGCTTGACGCCCACCCTAACGGTTCCTATTACATGATCCTGTCCGATATCAATGACTTTAAGTTCATTAACGAGATCTACGGCAGAAACAATGCGGATCAGCTGCTTGTCATCATTGCCAATAACATCGTCGAGCTCGCCCACAGTAATTCTATATACTGCAGATGGAATGCGGATATCTTTGCTACCCTTGCCAGGAAGGAAGATGTGGATCTGGAGAAACTCGAATATGTCATCCGTCATAGAACGGATGCTACCAGCAATATCAGCCGTCCTATCGTCATTCATGTTGGCGTATTGGAGATTAAGGGCGATACCAAGATGTCTGTAACTTCCATGGTCGACCGCTGCAAGCTGGCCATATCCAGCATCAAGCAGGATATGAACCACAGACTTGTGGTATACGACGATAAGCTACGAGAAGACAGGCTCTGGGAACAGCAGATCATAACTGAGATATACGATGCCATAAGATATGACGAGATCATCCCTTATCTGCAGCCGCAGTATAACAGCAAGGGTGTTCTCGAAGGCGGCGAGGTCTTAGTCAGATGGAATCACCCCAAGGAAGGTCTGCTCCCTCCAGACAGGTTCATTCCGATCCTTGAGAACAACGGACTTATATCCCAGGTTGACTGCCATATCTGGGAGAGCACCTGCAAGATCCTGAGCAAGTGGAAGAAGGAAGGACGGAATATGTATCTGTCCATAAACATCTCCCCTAAGGATTTCTACTTTGTTGATATCTATCAGGTCATAACCAACCTCATCACCAAATACGAGCTCGAGCCTTCGATGCTTCACCTTGAGATCACAGAGTCTTCAGTCATGAACAATGCAAATGAGAACATAACGACTCTTAACAGACTGAGAGATGATGGTTTCCTGGTAGAGATGGACGATTTCGGCAGCGGCTTCTCATCACTTAACATGCTCAAGGATATGCCTGTGGATGTTCTTAAGATCGATATGGTATTCCTCCAGAAGACCAGCAATTACGATAAGTCCACTATCATCCTGAAGAGCATAATCAACATGGCCAAAGATCTTAAGCTGGACCAGATAACAGAGGGTGTCGAGACCGAAGAACAGCTCCGCATGCTCAAGGCTATGGGATGTAATCTATTCCAGGGTTACTATTTCTCAAAGCCTGTTCCGCTTGAAGAATTTGAGAAGCTTCCTTATTCTCTCACCTGATAAGAGATTAACTGTAATATAGACAGCTGTCACTGCTATAGATACTATTGCTGATTCCTTAAGGGCAAATATCGAAGATGTGATCTTAACAGAATGCTCTCCTGCTGTAACGTAAAGGGCAGTAAGGCCTGTTGCTGACTTATAGACCTTGGCATCTTCGCCATCGATCTCGGCGTGCCAGGATACAGAATAAGGCAAAGCGAGCATAAGATAACAATCCCTTGGCGCATCGATATCAAGACTGTAAGAATCTGTTCTGCTGTCAAAAATGATATCGTCCGGTCCGGCTGCAATATCAAGTCGTGCAATATTCCTGTCTATCTCATCAAAGGTCCTGGCATAGATCCTGAGATCTGTAAGCTTATAAACACCTTCATGAGCGAAGCATATCCTGATCATGTTTACAGGAACGGTTATGGAATTGTTATTTACGATCCAGTCCTTTATGCCGCTGTACATATGGAGATTGCCATTGAGGAAATACAGATTCTCAGAGGTAAAGCGCTCGCCTGAGGTATCATAGGTATCAACAAAGAGCTCGGCCTCGCCCTCGCTGCCCCTGTCAAACTCGAGCCCTTCAAAGTAAGTATAGATCTGGCAGTTATTTACCTCCGGGATCATAAGTGTAACTGTTCCGCCGTCAGATGTAACATTGAATGTCAAGTCATCTGTGATCTCGATCCCCTCTGTATCAACTATCTCATATTCGAGTTCATCATCATCGATAATAAGATCTGCAAGGCTGTCTGTAGCATATTCGCTGTCTAATATAACTGCCTGGAGCATAACTTGCTGGCGCTCCTCGGGAGATAACGTAAGATAGTCATCGTAAGATATGGCTCTGTCCATAAAGTATGCTATGGAATAAGTCCTGTCTGAGCTGTACTCGGTGACCTTATCCGCATCTATATTGAAGGTCTGTCCCTCTATATCGTAGCCATAAGGGCGGCTTACCTGCTCATCGGATTTGATAAAGACATGGTTTACTCCAAACAGGGCAAGGAGTTCAGTTCTCTGATCAAGATGCCTGTAGCCGCCGTTCCAGGGCTGCTTATGCAGAGCGATCTGTCTCATCATGGTCTCCACATCGGAGTTACACATATTGTTGTACATATCGAAGGAATTGACGCCTACAACAGAGGTGGCATTGCGCACCCTGTAAAGATTATATGTCTCTACCCTCTCACCGTCTCCAAGATCGAATCTGTCTTTGACAGGTCCGAGGCCGCCCTCGTAGATCTTATGCAGGGCAGTCTTTCTGGGGATAAGTCCGTTAAGCAGTCCGACGCTCATATCAGGATTGAAGGCGATAAAAGACGGTGTTACTATCCCAAGGCAAAGGACTGATGCCAGAATAGCAGGATATGCCTTCTTTAGTCCGGAAACTGATCCCAGATATACTGCAAGGCCGGAGAGGACCGTAAGGATAGCGGAGGAATAGTAAAGAGGCTTATCAAAACCTATATCGTTAAAGTGATTCAGCGCTACCACGGTAAAGCTGTACAGACAGGATACGGCAAGAGCTATAATCTTCTTGTCCCTGGAAATTTCTTTAAGTTCTATCAGCATATCAGTTACTATCATCCCTACACAAAGATCAAAGATCCAGACCCATCTGTTGGACGGATAGCTCATGCCGTTCATTATATGTCCGAAGTAAGGATTAAGCAGCCCCAGAAGTGACAGGATAAATCCGGTCTTAAGCATCCTATGTCCCTTCGTAAGATACATAAGCGCTATAAGAGGGACTGCAATCGCAGCAAAACCGACATAACAGTCTCTGCCGAGCATGTTGAAGAAACTGGTGAATCCCGATACAAAACCCTGATAAAAATCAGGCTCATAGGCGAATCCTATTACGTAATCAGCAGACATCCTCTCGGATGTCAGGATCTTGGCAAGTGTAGGAACGTAGGCAACAGATGCCATGCCAATGGAGAAGATCGCACAAAGAGCAAACCTGCCTGCCTTGCCAAAGCCCTGTCTTATGGTGATCCTGCGTTCTTTAAGCTCAATAAGGAAACGGACTATGCAATAGACAAGGACCGCGACACTTGCCATATAGGCAAAGTAAAACTGGGTAAGGAAAGCTATGGTAAGCGAGAATACCAGGAAGCCGTGTTTATTCTCCTCCCAGAGCTTAATAGTCCCAAGCATGATAAGCGGGAATACATACATGAATTCAACACACGAGGATTCCTGAAACACCATGTACATAGAACCTGAGAAGGTATATACGGCTGCACCTGCAAGGCAGGCCCAAAGAGGTCTTTTGCGGTAGCCTGCAAAAACCATAAAGACAAGACCTGACAGATAGCACTTAAGGACGATCATGATATCGAAGCCGTACTCTGCGAATCTTTCGGGAATAAACATGGACAGCATATACATGGGGTCTGTTGCGATAAGATACTCCTGACCAATGCCGTAACTTGTTATATAGCTCTGGAAATGAAGCCTGCCCGTCCTAAAGAAATCAAGGAATCCGTTCCTCAGGATCCTCCCCGTAAGGAGGTAGCTTATAAAGTGCTGCTCAAGCCCGTCTGTCCTTCTTATGGGAGATACACGGGCCTTAAGGATCCATACAAAAAAGCAGACGGCAAATAAGACCGCAAACATTGCTGTGTAGGCGATAAATGCCTTAAGCTTATCGTTTGATCTCAGACTGCTTCGCATTATCCTTATGGGCTCCTTGGACAGATATGCGTAATTATATCATTACTATCTATAATTATTTTGACCATTTGTGCTATAGGTGATATTATTTTTTAGCTATAAATAATAAGGAGGCAAGATATGCCCGTTACAGAATTATTAGAGCGTAACGCCCGTGAATGCGGAAACGAAGTCGCCCTGGTAGAGCTCAATCCCGATACTGAGGACACCCGTAAGTATTCATTCAAGGAATTTGACCTCGTTCAGCAGACAACTCACAGACCTTACAGGAGACAGATCACATGGCAGGTCTTCGACGAGAAAGCAAACCGAGTTGCAAACATGCTTCTTGACAGAGGTATCGTCAAGGGAGACCGTGTTGCAATATTAATGTTTAATTGTCTCGAGTGGCTCCCTATCTACTTTGGTATCTTAAAGACCGGAGCTATAGCAGTCCCCTTCAACTTCAGATATACGGCTAATGAGATCGCTTATTGCGCAGACCTGGCGGATGTATCGGTGCTTCTTTTCGGACCGGAATTCATAGACCGCATCAACACTAATGCGGATGCCATATCTTTAAACCGTCTGCTCATCTATGTAGGTGACGGCGCCTGTCCACAGTTTGCAGAATCCTACTGGGATATGGTCGCAGACTACCCCAGCACAACTCCCGGCATCAAGCTTACCGAAGAAGACCTGGCTGCGATCTATTTCTCCTCCGGAACAACAGGTTTCCCCAAGGCGATCCTGCACCCTCACAGAAGCCTTACACAGGCTGCCGAGATGGAAGCTGTACACCATGAAACCACAAAAGACGACTGCTTCCTCTGCATTCCTCCCCTCTACCATACCGGAGCTAAGTTCCACTGGATGGGTTCTCTTTGGACAAAGAGCAAGGCAGTCCTGCTCAAGGGCACCAAGCCTGAAGTTATCCTTAAGGCTGTATCAGATGAGCACTGCACTATCGTATGGCTCCTGGTACCGTGGGCTCAGGATATCCTCGATGCATTGGACAGCGGCGAGATAAAGCTCTCTGATTACGATCTCTCCCAGTGGAGACTTATGCATATCGGTGCACAGCCTGTCCCCCCGTCACTGATCCGCCATTGGAAGGAATACTTCCCTAACCATCAGTACGACACGAACTATGGCCTGTCAGAATCAACCGGCCCCGGCTGCGTGCATCTCGGACTTGCCAATACCCATAAGGTCGGCGCGATCGGTGTCCCCGGATACCGCTGGGAGTGTAAGATCGTAGATGAGAACGGTAATACCGTTCCTGACGGCGAAGTCGGAGAGCTCTGCGTCAAGGGCCCCGGCGTAATGCTGGAATATTACCATAATCCCGAAGCTACAGCTGAGACCCTTCGTGACGGCTGGCTCTTTACCGGCGATATGGCCATGAAGGACGAGGACGGATTCTACTTCCTGGTAGACCGCAAAAAGGATGTTATCGTCTCAGGCGGTGAGAATATCTATCCTGTCGAGATCGAGAACTTCCTCCAGGAATACCCCAAGGTAAAGGACGTTGCTGTTATCGGTCTTCCTGACAAGAGGCTCGGAGAGATTACAGGTGCTATCGTAGAGGCTCTCCCCGGCAGCAACTGCACAGAAGAGGAACTGGAGAAGTTCTGCTCACAGCTCCCCCGTTATAAGAGACCTAAGAAGATCATATTGGCAGACGTTCCGAGAAATGCCACAGGCAAGATCGAGAAGCCGCTGCTCCGCAAGAGATATGGTGCTGACAGGCTCGTAGAGCAAGAGAACAGATCATAAAGCAATAAATATAAAAGGGTGGTTTGAAGTATGGTTATCAAGATAGTTTTTCTTGTTGTCTTCTTTGCTGTCATGATCCTTATCGGAGTCAAGACACGCAATAATGCAAAGAGTGTAGATGGATTCGTCCTGGGCGGAAGGTCAGCAGGTCCCTGGCTTACAGCCTTTGGATTCGGTACAAGTTATTTCTCAGCCGTTGTCTTTATCGGCTATGCCGGTCAGTTCGGCTGGAAGTACGGTATCGCATCCACATGGATCGGTATCGGCAATGCGGTTATCGGTTCTCTCCTGGCCTGGATAGTCCTGGGCAGAAGGACAAGAGTCATGACCAAGCATCTTGACTCCAAGACGATGCCGGACTTCTTCGGCAAGAGATTTGACAGCACGCCCTTAAGGATCGCTGCTGCTCTCATCTCATTTGTATTCCTTATCCCCTACACTTCTTCCGTATATAACGGTCTGTCGAGACTGTTTAATATGGCTTTCAACATAGATTACAAGATCTGCATCATCATAATGGCAGCTCTTACCTGTATCTATGTAGTCCTCGGCGGTTATATGGCTACAGTCGTAAACGACTTTGTCCAGGGCATAATAATGCTATTCGGCATAACGGCTGTCATCGTATCGGTAATTAATTCAAACGGCGGCTTTATCACTGCTCTTACCACGCTTTCACAGCAGGTATCAGATAACCCCGCCTCACCCGGATTGCAGGGGGCATTTGTATCCTTCTTCGGCCCTGACCCTCTTAACCTTGTAGGTGTAGTCATCCTGACCTCTCTTGGTACATGGGGTCTCCCTCAGATGGTCGGCAAGTTCTATGCGATCAAGGATGAGAAATCCATCAAGGCAGGCACAGTGATCTCCACGTTATTTGCAATAGTAGTTGCCGGCGGCTGCTATTTCTTAGGCGGATTTGCCAGACTCTACAAGGATGCAAATATCTATGCTGAGGATGGCTCAGTCAAATACGATTCCATCATCCCTACAATGCTTGAGAACCTTAATACTGTGTTAGTAGGTGTAGTCATCGTCCTGGTACTGTCAGCTTCTATGTCTACCCTGTCCTCGCTGGTACTTACATCAAGCTCAACATTCACACTTGACCTTATTGCACTGATCGGAAACAAGAAGGACAATGACAAGAAGCAGCTTGAGAAGCGCAATCTCTTCATAATGAGACTTCTCCTTGTATTCTTCATTATCGTATCCGTTGCCCTCTCACTCAATCCGCCTACGTTCATAGCTCAGCTCATGGGCTATTCATGGGGCGCTCTGGCAGGTTCATTCCTTGCCCCCTTCCTCTATGGTCTTTATTGGAAGAGAACAACAAAGCTGTCTGTATGGGTAAGCTTTATTGCAGGTGTCGGCATCACGGTATCAAATATGTTCCTGCATTTCATTCAGTCACCTATCAATGCAGGTGCGGTAACAATGCTCTTAAGCCTGATCATCGTTCCCGTGGTAAGCCTTATCTCACCCAAGCCTGATAAAGATAAGACCGAAAGCATCTTTGCCTGCTACAACGAGACGGTCACAATTGAGAAGCGCTACAGTCTCCCGGAGGATGCTGATGAATCCAACTAAACTGTTTCTGTAAACCAAAAACGCCCATAGTCTGGTAATTACCAAGATTATGGGCTTTTTTTGTCTAAAGAATTACAACAGTATCAGTAGTCTATCTTAAGATCTCCAAGGATGACAACATGGTCTACTTTGTTCATGATGCTTTCTGTTTCATCAGGGTTCTCATCTATGTAGCTAATCGGGATCCAGACAACGTCATTGCTCCTAAAGTAGGTCTCTACTATATCAGCCACCTGGAAATAACTGTATAGACCGCTCTCCTCAAACAAGCTGTCATCCATTATCACCGCGTAGCTATCTTCAGTATAGTCAGAATTAGCGTCTGAAGCGTCCTCCAGGGCATTCCATATGCAGGGAGAAAACCCGTATGAGCTCTTATATCTCTCGAAGCCAAGAAGATAAGTTATGCCGAAATTAAATACCAGTAAAAGGAGCACTGATATACATAATACACAAGCTGATACTGTAAGCTTCATGCCTTCAAGATCAGACAGCTTCATTACGCAGACTGCACCTGTGATCCCCATAAAGTAAATAGAAACAGTCCCGACATAACGATCAAATTCTCCCAGATGGATAGCTTCGTAAGGCGTCATGGAGAACAGATAAGTTGCCGTCAGCATGATCTGATAGACTGCGTAAACAACCGCAAGGTAAGCCAGGAGCTTCCATAGCTTCCTGTCCTTGCAAAAGAACGCCAGAGCCCCAATGGTAATAAAGCAGATCCATATCGCTCTTACTTCCGAAGGGCCAGATATCAGATCAATAGAATTAAGTATCACGCTGCCGATGACAGCGCCGGTAAGGTCTAAGGACTTATCCTCTATGATACTGCTCCATCTGCTTATACTTGCCGCCTGTGCGCTTCCTGATATGTCAGGATAGATGAATGAGGCTCTTACCGAATATATGGCATAGAGCAAGACCGGGAGTATCACCATAATGCTAAAGACGAGAAATCTCTTCTTATAAGAAGACTTCAGCAGGTAAAGGGCTGCAACAAACAGAGCGAGCAAAAGCCCCGATAACTTGATAAGACCTAAAAAGGACAGTACCAAGACTATCGATATGATGTCTGTCTTATCAGGTTCAAAACGGCCACTTAATACCATGACCGCAGCACTTGAGGAAACAAGCCCGAGAACGCCGTCTACCAGGAGAGCATATGTTGTTATATTAGCTGAGCACAGCAATGCCGACATAAGACAAACAAATGCCAGGCTCAGGATATAGATCTTCTTTCCCTTCTCCTTCCTGACAACGCCTGTAAGGCTTAAGCAGCAGGCAAGGTTAAGTACAGACTGGGCCCAGAAACAATTCTCCGGGGCAAAGACCGTCATCCTTGTAAAATAGTAGATCCAGAGCGCAGTGCCCGGAGCATAGGTTACATAACTGATGTCAGGGGTCCTAGGCAACATGCCGTCAGCATTCATTGCCTTACAGATCCTAAACCAGTGACTGAAGTCGTCAGGATGCGAAGGACTGACACCCCGGGTGATAACGAAAGACCAGATGCTCCCTGCAATGAAGATCCATATAACGGGGTCTGTAAGCATAGTCTTAATATCTTGAAGTATGTAGTCCTTACGCTTTGCAATGCATATAAAGCCAAATGCATAGACAAGGATCTGACCTGTCTTAAGAGAACCTGACAGCCCTGACATATACATTATCAGGACAACTGCAGATATATATGTGACCGGGAAAAAAGCTGACTCCTTCTTAAGCTCATTAGTATAGAAGGAATATGCTCCCATTGCTGCAATAATCGTCAGAGCTGTTAATAGAATACTCATGCACCGGATCTTTCTGTTAAGAGATTAACCATCATTACTAATAATTATACATATATCCCACTTAAAAAGGGCCATTGCGATAAAGCAATGACCCCGGGAAGTAATCTTTTGGATCTTAGATCTCGCTGTCAGACAGAGTCTTAACGCCTGCTGCTTCAAGGATCGCAGCAGCCTTGGCATCGTCATCAGTCTTGATCGCGATAGGAGCGCCGTCGCCATCGATAGAAAGACCGTAAACATACTTGATATTAATACCTGCCGCATGGATCATGGCAACTACTTTTGCAAGACTGCCTACCGCGTCAGGAACTACAACGGCGATAATATCGTTAAGCCTTGCAGTAAAGGAAGCATCTGTAAGTATCTGCTTAGCCTTATCAGGATCTCTTGTGATAGCTCTTAAGACACCGTAATCCGTAGTATCAGCGATACTTACAGAAAGTATGTCTATATTGCCGTTAGCAAGAGTCTTAAGGACCTCATCAAGTCTGCCCTCTCTGTTCTCCATAAATACTGTTAACTGTTTGATAAGCATACAAATGACCTCCTTTTACTGATAGAGCTTACGCTTGTCTATAACATGCTTGGACTTGCCGTCAAAGTGCTCGAGACCATTGGGTTCAACAAGCTTGACCTTGGCATTAAGGCCGATAGCAGCCTTGAGCTTGTCGTGGACAGCCTTGGAGAGTCTGTCCAAACTCTGCATCTCGTCTGTGAATGCACTCTCTGCAACCTCGACCTGAACTTCAAGAGTATCCGAGTTGTTAACACGGTCAACAACCAGCATGTAATGAGGGGTCGTACCTTCGACAGTAAGGAGCGCAGCCTCGACCTGAGACGGGAATACGTTAACACCCTTGATGATGAGCATATCATCTGTTCTGCCTCTGAAACGCTGGATCCTGGCCATTGTTCTGCCGCACTCGCACTTACCGTATTCAAGTGAAGTAAGATCTTTTGTCCTGTAGCGGATAAGAGGCATTCCTTCCTTTGTAAGATTAGTTATAACAAGCTCACCGTCTGAACCGGCAGGTACCTGCTTAAATGTAGCAGGATCTATGATCTCAGGGAGGAAATGGTCTTCCCAGATATGGAGGCCCTTGTGGTATTCGCAGTCACAGGCAACACCCGGACCCATCATCTCTGTAAGGCCATAGATATCGTAAGCCTTGATATGGAGTCTTGATTCCATCTGATCGCGCATCTCATCGGTCCAGGGCTCAGCGCCGCAGATAGCAGCCTTGAGCTTGATCTTATCGATAAGACCGGCCTTCTCAAGATCCTCTGCAACATGGAGCAGATAGGAAGGTGTGCAGGCAATCGCGGTAACGTCGCAGTCGATCATCATATCGATGAGCTTCTTGGTATTACCAGTTGACATAGGCAGTACCATGGCACCGAGATACTCAGCTCCGTAGTGAGCTCCGAGTCCACCGGTAAAGAGTCCGTAGCCGTATCCGATCTGGATGATATCATCCCTTGTGATACCTGCCATCGAGAGACATCTTGCGACGCACTCGGACCAGATTTCGATATCTCTTCTTGTATAAACACCGATCTTGGGCTTGCCTGTTGTTCCTGAAGAAGCATGAACCCTGACCAGCTCTGATCTGGGAACTGCCGAAAGCCCGAAGGGATATGCCTTGTTAAGATCTTCATATGTGGTAAAAGGCAGTTTCTCGATGTCTTCGATGCCCCTGATATCTCCGGGCTCAAGACCTGCCTCCTGCATCTTCTTACGGTAATACTCAACATTGTGGTATACCCTGTTTACCATCTTAACAAGCCTGGCGCTCTGGAGCGCAGTTATCTCGTCTCTTGACATGCATTCTTTTGACTCGTTCCAGATCATAAATTGTCTCCTTGTATTTTATTGTCTCTTTGTTTTGAAACCGTTGATTATAATGAGAGCAAGCTCTTTACCATCCTTGTCAAAGGCCTTTATCTCGTACACATTAATACTTCTGCCGTCCTTTACGATATCAGCCGTGCAGGTGACCTTGCCCCCCGTCCATGCACGGAGAAAGTTCATGGATGCAGTCTGAGACACAGTAACAGTTTCAGACTCAAGGTCACAATTCTCGGCTACGGCAAAAGCAAAATCTGCCAGAGTGTAATAGACAGCACCCATCAGACCGCCTACGGCATTAAGATGGCGCGAGTCCGGTTCAAGGCTGACAACGCTGTGTCCCTTAGTGCAGCTCTCGATAACGATACCTGTGCATTCCGTTGCGTACTTATCCCCCGCGAAGAATTCCCTAACCTTATCAATATCGATCATATTAAGCATTAACACCTAACTCAAAAGCTTTCTTATTCATCTCAAGGAACTTGGGAGGTACGCAGGCCTCGATAACCTTGATCCACTCGTCTTTGCTAATATCAGTAAGATAATTTGCAAATCTGCCCATGAGAACGATATTGGATGCCTTGGCAGAACCTGCCTGCTCTGCGAGTGTGAGAGCATCGATGGCGTCTACCTTGGCGCCGGACTCTTCCATCTTCTCTATAAGGCCCTGGGGATACTCGGCTGTTCCTGCGATAACCGGCATAGGATCTATCTGCTGGGTATTGGTGATGATCTGTCCGCCGGGTTTTAAGAACTGAACATATCTTGCTGCTTCGAGGAGCTCGAAGGAGAGGATATAATCAGCCCCGCCCTTGTCTATTATGGGAGAATTAACCTTGTCTCCGAATCTTACATATGTAACAACACTGCCGCCTCTCTGGCTCATGCCGTGAACCTCGGATACCTTAACATCGTATCCCTTGTCCATAGCAGCTCTGCCGAGTATCTTACTGGCGAGGAGCGAACCCTGTCCGCCTACGCCTACTATCATTACACTTGTTACCATTTGATCGTCTCTCCTTCCATCGTCTCGAAAGCATCGAACTTACAAAGCTCGCTGCAGACCTTACATCCGAAGCACTGTGTTGCATCGACATGAGCATGTCCATCCTTGAATGAGATGGCAGGACAGCCGAGCTTCATGCAGGCTTTGCAAGATCTGCACTTGTCAGGATTGACCTTGATAGCAGGTTCGCGCTTAACATACTTAAGGAGTGCACATGGTCTTCTGCTTATAATGACAGAAGGCTCCTCAGCCTCTAATTCTTCCTTAACGGCCTTCTCAGTCTCGGCAAGGTTATAAGGATCTACAACTCTTACACGGTTAAATCCCATGGCGCGGCACAGAGCTTCAAGATCGATCTTGCCTGCCGGGTCACCTCTCAGGTTGTATCCAGTTGTAGGGTTCTGCTGGTGACCTGTCATACCGGTGATAGAGTTATCGAGGATTATGACAGTGGAATTCGTCTGGTTATATGCGATATTTGCAAGACCTGTCATACCGGAATGCATAAATGTAGAATCACCGATGACTGCTACTGTATTCTTCTCGGATTCAGCGCCAAGAGCCTTATTAAAGCCGTGGAGCGAGCTGATGGACGCACCCATGCACTCTGTTGTATCGATGGATGAGAGCGGCGGAGTTGCGCCTAATGTATAGCATCCGATATCGCCCATTACGCGGATCTTGTTCTTGGATAATACATAGAACATTCCTCTGTGGGGGCAGCCTGCACACATTGCCGGAGGTCTTCCGGGGAGTCCCTCGATAGGCTTGCAGGAAGGAGCCTCGCTCTCACCTAACTTGGAGGCGATAAGGCCCTGTGAGAATTCATCTGTAAGCGGGAATACATCCTTGCCCGTAACCTCAAGGCCAAGAGATCTGACATGATTCTCGATAATGGGATCCAGTTCCTCAACTACAACGAGCTTATCTACAGATGCTGCAAAGCTCCTGATCTTGTCTACAGGAAGAGGATTGATAAGACCGATCTTGAGGACAGGATACTTATCACCGTATACTTCCTTAACATACTGATAGCTTGTAGAAGAAGTGATTATACCCATAGACTTATCGCTGCCCTCTTCTATCCTGTTAAGAGGAGACTCTTCGGCAAAGGCGATAAGGTCTAATGTTCTCTGCTCAACAACAGGGTGACGCTTCTTGGCATTTGCAGGGACCATAACATATTTGCCTGCATCCTTAACATAAGGCTTTACCGGGATATCGGCACGCTCGCCAAGCTCTACTACAGACTGGGAGTGAGCAACTCTCGTGCACATCTTGATAAGTACAGGGGTATCGAATCTCTCTGAGATATCGTATGCCTCCTTGACAAAGTCCTTGGCTTCCTGTGAATCCGAGGGCTCGAGCATAGGCATCTTTGCCGCAATGGCATAGTGTCTTGAGTCCTGCTCATTCTGTGATGAATGCATACCCGGATCGTCTGCGACCAGGATGACCATACCGGCATTTACACCCGTATAGCTGATGGTAAAGAGCGGATCTGCAGCTACATTAAGTCCAACGTGCTTCATTGCGCAGTAAGATCTCTTACCTGCCCTTGATGCACCAAAAGCGGTCTCCATGGCTACCTTCTCATTAGGTGCCCACTCGCAATAGATCTCATCAAACTTTGCTGCCTCTTCAGTAGTTTCGGTACTAGGTGTTCCGGGATATGAGCTTGCAACACATACACCGGCCTCGTAAAGACCCCTTGCGACAGCCTTGTTACCCAGCATAAGTTCCTTCATTATTAGATCTCCTGAAATATAAAATATAATATGTAAAAATCTTGATTATCATACTACAAAACGGCTGATATTAACAGTATTAACACCAGCCGTTTTTATACAAGTTTATAACACCAATCACAGGATTATTATCTTGTTCTTACCTGTATTCTTGGCTGAATAAAGAGCCTTATCGACACGTGAGCAGATAGCATCAGGCGTCTCGCCGGAGATTGCCCGGGTTATGCCTACGCTGACAGTCTGAGATGGCGCCAGATCAAATGTCCTGGCGGCAAACCCTGACCTTATCTCCTCGGCTATGGACCTAGCATATTCAATATCCCTGTTCTTTATTAGGACCATGAATTCTTCGCCGCCCCATCTGCCGATATCAATGCCGTCTCTACGGGCTATCTCCAGCATTATGTTGCTGAGAGCGATGATAACCTTATCTCCTTCGTCATGACCATATGTGTCATTGACCTTCTTAAAGTTGTCTATGTCGATCATGATAAGGAAGATGCCGCTTGTATCATACTTCTCCATATTGTGTATGATCCTGCGCTGGATCTCAACACGGTTATAAAGACCTGTAAGGCCGTCAGTTATTGCCATTGCCGCCAGCCTGTCAGTTGACTCCATAAGCTCATCCGTAGTTGCCTTGATAAAGGTGGCTAGCCTGTTGATCATGGATACTCTGCCTGACAGCTCCTCGGTGCACTCTTCCAGAGGCGGCATCTCGCGTTTTGGCCCCTCGCGCATAGCTGCTACGACCAAAGTAACATTATGCTGATTTACAAACCTGCCGGTCCTTAAGAATTCTCCTGATGTATAAAAACCCGAAGTGGATGCAACTTGCTGGAACGGCAATGTCTCCTTGCCTATCTCTTCATTGCCCCAGAAAGTCCTTCTGGCAGCACAGGAGAATACGGATATAGCTTCGGGCGCAAACCCGTATATATCCTTGCAGCAGTTACGAACTGATGAGAGTATGGTCCAAGGGTCACCATAAGCGATCCTGACCTTAACATCCATCTCGATATCGGCAGTCATCGTGAGGGATCCGTCCTTATTGCCGGCTATAGGAGCTCTTAAGATCTCTATACCGTTGGTCTCATACAGGAACGGAAATTCCAATGTGTTATTGAAGAAACTCTCATCGTTATGTATGTGCAGATAGCGGTAATAGATATCAAAGGCCGGCTGATGGTTAAGTTCCTTAAGGACATCTCCCTTGGCATCTGTTACCAGGAGCTCCCTGCCCAGAGGTTTCCAGCCTGTGATATAAGTAGTCTCGATATAGAAATCCTCTCCGCCCATGAGTATGAATACAACACCATGCTCAAGGAATCCGCTCTCTTTGGAATAAACAAAGGCCCTGTCCTCGTTTATATCAAGGTTAAATGCGCCCCCGCCGAAGATACTTACATCAGACCTGACCTTACTGAGCTCGTCACAAAATCCGGTCATGGACATTCCCCTGATGGTGAGCATAAGGCTGCAAGCCTTGATCCACGGGTTTTCTTCTGTAAATGCCTTAAAGCGGGCTGCAACCTCCTTTTGAGTCTGCTCCGTAAGCTCACAGGCCAGGACTCTGAGCCCCGTTGTCTGGTATTCGAAAACAGTACATACAACTACAATGGAACCGGTGCAGAAATCGCCGTTAAATATGCATCCGTTGGAAGAACACCCTACGCATTCACTGTCAGGCATCTCTTCATCGATTATCCTGCACACAGCCTCGAAGGGTTCGATATCCAGTATCTCGGTATAGACCTGAAAGAGAACATGTTTTACTACACGCGAACTGAGCCATTGCTTGAGCTTAAGTAGTTCACTCCTGAATTCTGAGTCACTTTGTACATTAAACTGAAACTGTCTCATATTGCGTGACTCCTTTGGTCCTTGTAGAGCATTGTTTATTCTGTAATATTAACACGCAATAATGTTCAGGATAATGGGCAGCGCAAATCTTATCTAAAAGTATACCGTTTGTTAATCTCCCCTTAATATTATTCCTGAGGGGCCGGTGCTTTCTTCTTTTTGCTGTATTTGGGTGCAAAGAAGAAATCCGTCTTGGACTGCTTGATCACAGTTACAAACAGACATATATATGTACCTGCCAGAACCAGTATCAGAAGACCCACCAGGATAAGGAGCTCTATGATGAGCTGTGTCTCATATGCGCCCCTGGCACCATCAAGCTCAGCTAATATCGGAGTTATGCTGAATACGATAGAATCGTATAATCCGTGGACCAGTGCCGGTACGAGAATGGCAAGGAAAGTATTAAGGTGCTTCTTTTTCTTATTGCCGAAGCGGTCTGCGATCTTTGACTTGCTGTAGAATACTCCCATCAAAACACCGTACATAAAGTGTCCCGGGAAGCAGCAGACAGCTCTCATTATTCCGGTTACAAGAGGAGTTCCGGAGCCTACCACATAGATCAGATTCTCTACAAAGGCAAATACCAGCGCAGATGTAGTACAGTAAACGATACCGTCAAACTTGCAGTTGAATTCCGGGCTCTTCCATGTGGGGATCCTGGCACCAAGGAACTTGAACAATTCCTCTGCAGGCCCTACTACCAGGAAACAGAAGATTATTACATAGCCTATATTGTTCATATCAGCTCCGGATACGCCTGTCATTATCCCCTGCATCACTCCTTCAGCTATTATGGTTGCTATAAGGAAAGGGAGTTCCATCAAAGCTATCTTTATAAGGAGCGAGGGTGATTCCTTCTCCTTCTTATCAAGTTTCCTGGTCATTGCAAAAAGCGCAATAGCAGGAGCGGTAGCAAGTACGCAAATAATGAGTGCTACTAACATATTATCTCCACCTCCGGTAGATTGATTCTACATCATAAAATAAAAATACCCAACACCCTGAAGACAGGCTATGAATAAACATACCATTAAAAAGATCCGGGCCCCGCTAAATCCAGCAGCGACTCGGATCTGATTAGACGATAGCTGATTTATTCTCATATCAGTAAAAATCCCTCAGCGAATCTGCCTTTAAGACTTTCTCACCTAAGTGATTTGCCCACCGCTCGGTATAGAGCCAGTGGTATTTGATGTTCTTTTTGCGCC
The DNA here is from genome assembly GCA_002450155.1 of Mageeibacillus sp. UBA6976. GTDB lineage: Bacteria > Bacillota > Clostridia > Saccharofermentanales > Saccharofermentanaceae > Saccharofermentans. The sequence continues at coordinate 94,249 of DJYO01000013.1, forward strand.
TCATCTTTTCAAAAAGCGGCAGGCCCGCCCAGATCATCGACGGAAAGGCCATGGCAAACATGTACATGGGACCCAGGATCAGCGACTGGACAGAGTGACCGTATTCATGGACCACGAGTCTTTGGGCGACTTCTTCTTTGGAATATTGCCCGCAGGCACCGGTTTCTGAAGCCACGAACAGGAAAAGTCCCATCGACAGGCTCGACCTGAGCTTCCATTCGGTGACGATCGCACCGTGATATAGATAGTGCTTTCTGCGGACGTTGATCATAAAGATGACGAAGCCAACAAGCGTTTGAAGGATCCCCCAGGTGCACTGTGTCAGAATGAATAAAAGTGTTCTCATCACTTTACCTCTTCCTGGATGTTTACTATCCTCACATATCTGTCCAATGCATAATCGCCGTCATGTGCTTCCCCAGGGAAGTAGGAACTCATATCGGAAGGACCAGTTACCCTAACAAGTCCGCAGCGCACGAAGATATCCGTGAGTTCTTTGCGCTCGGAGGACGGGCATATCAGACCCGCTGTCTGAAGGTGGTTTCTGTCTTCGTAAAGGACCTTGGAGATGTTCTCCCTGGGCAGAGGCTTTACCAGGACATTGCACATCATCGGAGACAGCTCGAGCCTGCTGTCGCTCTTGATGATGAGGCTCATGCCTTTCCCGCGGATAACGTCGTCAGACACCTCCTTATCGCCCAGATAGCTCTTAAGACGCCCCGTGTAAGCCACAAGGGTATCTCTTGCCCTGATGCCGACATCCTGCGGGGAATTAGCTTCCACGGCCTTCTTCAGGTACGGCATAAACCGCCCGGCAAAGGACCTTACCTTATCCATGTCATCCGTGTCGACATATATGACCTGACAGCTGCTGCACAGGAGCTGCTTCGTTGTGGCGATGTGATCTGCAAGGCCCTCCAGCTGCATGTCTGCCGACTCAACGTTGTCAATGTCAGATATATAGCAGAAACCGAGCTTCTGGCCCCATTCGATGAGCTTTACTCCCGGTGGCGCAAGTCCTCTTACAGCCTCGATGGCCATATCTGACCCCCAGATGCTGATCGCGTTGCAAAGCCCGGCCATCTGGCGCATTCCCTGAATATCCGTCGATGGGGTGTCGAAAACATATATGTAGTCCTTCAGCAAAGGCTGGTATTCGATAAACTGCATTATCAGTTTGACCGACAGGCCGTTGTCTGCCGAAGGGAGCTTGATAATGTTTATGTTGCCCGCCAGAAGCCCTTCCGCGAGCGAATATGCAGGCAGGAAATCCATGTTCCCGGCGGCGATGTGGAAGATGACACCGAGCGGGACTTTCTTTACCCTGATCCTGGAAAAGCCATCCAGCCTGTCAGTTACATACTCTTCCGCATTACCAAGCTCGGTCCTGACCTTCATCCGGAGATGCTCTTTGGACAGGAGCGTCTCCGCCTGTTTCTTGTAGGTTGCGACGGTATCCGCGGGGAAAGACGTAAGGAGCTGGTCGAACCTGCCTGCGAGAGTATCAACGCGGAGCTTGTCGACCGCGTCGATTGTTATCTCCGGCGACAGGGGTTCCCTCTGAAGTATTCCGGGGATCCTTTCCTTAAGCTCATCCAGGAGGCGGCTTTGCTCTATGCTCTCATATATCTTTCCGTCAAAGAGGATCATACTTTCACCCCCTCAAGGATGTCAGCCGCCCCGGCAGCGCAGGTCTTGATATCTTCCGGAGCCACACGTCCGATGATCTCCAGATAAGGTGATCTGACACCGCAGGGGCACTCTGAACCGTCGTGAAGGACACCAAGATCATCGGTCATGACAGAGAGGATCGGCGTTGATCCCGTCAGGGGCGAAATGAGGTTTACGAGGCCTGTAACACCGTTCGGAACGGGCTCCAGAGTGTCGGGATCCCTTATGATGATGTTGCTGTATACGGGCACATGAAAGTGGTGCGAACTGCAGTCGCAGTAAAGGATCGGATGTTCGACCGCGCCGAAGAATTCGCAGATGTTCTCTTCACTGATGCCGAGAGTCTTTTCCGCAAGCCTGTAGAAAGTCTCTTTGTCGGCGGCTTCCTGATAGAACTGTTTCCATCCGCCGCCAAGCATTATCTTCGATCCTTTTGGGAGCTTGAACATGATGTTCCTTTCTTCGAGCACGCGGAACAGAAAAAAAGTATATGATGGGAAGCCCATGAACCTCACGGGAGCCTTGCCCTTCTCGTATTTGCGCAGAGCCTCGACTATGCTGTCGAAGTCAGGCTTAAGGCCGCCATCGGGTGCAGGTTTCAGGATGAACTTCCTGCTCAGCGCAGGTGCCAGAAAAGTAGTGAGATAGGCAGTCCTTGCTGCAGCTACCTTGTTGGTCCTGGTTGGCTTAAAACCCATGATGATGTATCTGCACGGTCTAAGTGAGATCACCCCGTGGTATTTCGTGACCTTGAGAGACATGCGCAGAGCCTCCATGAGGGATGAGAACTCAAACCCTATCACGCTCTTGTGACCGCCTGAGGTTCCAGAGGACGTTGCCGTAACGAAATGAGGTCCTGACTTGAAGTCATGCTGCTTGAAGAGCATCGTGGGCAGGACCGGGAGATCAGCCGGACTTTTTATGTCATCTGACGATCCGATCTTAAGACCGGTGCAGATCTTCTTATAGTCGTCGCAATGGGTAATGAGATGGTCAAAGTTCTCTTTGCATGCATCGAGGAACAGCCCTTCTTTTCCGCTGTCATATGGATCTTTTGATGCAAAGAGCCTGTGACGTAACTTCATTTCCCGTTCCTTATCAATTAAACAGATTCTGATAGAAACATGCCTCGCCGTACCTCTTCCATTGTATCGTATTTTCTCTTGTAAATCTGTTCCTTTTTCAGAGTTGCAAAGAAACTCTCGACACAGGAGTTGTCGTACGTACATGCCGGTCTGCTCAGCTAATAGCCTAATACATCCATGAACTTCTGCAAGCGAATAAGTACTTCTCGGAAACCATACCGCAGACCGCGTGCGTCAACTCCCCGTAAGTGAACAGAACCTCTCCTTGCGGACTTCCGCAGGAAGCGTCAACGTGTCTGACGGTTAGCAGACTGTTGAATTAGCTTCCGAGGACTGAAGCAAGAAGAGGTTTTGTGAATCTTTGGTGCGCCTGACAGGACTTGAACCTGCACGGTCTCCCACCAGAACCTAAATCTGGCGTGTCTGCCAATTCCACCACAGGCGCGAGCTTAAGTATTATAGCATATCTTATACGCTATAGACTAAATACGTTTATTGTGGAAGCTGCTGTTATTTTTTAAGCATGTACTTTCTTGCGACCGCACCTGCGATCTTGTAAGGAAGGGGCAGGAGAGCCTTGTTTGCTTCCTGCAGTTTCTCTCTTATGGGGATGGACTGGGGGCAATGCTGCTCGCATTTGCCACACTTGATGCACTGGGTTGCCGCGGCACTGTCGGCACGCAGAGCTATGGTCTGAAAGTATTCCTTGCGCCCTGCTCCCTTATTCTCGGAGTACATATGGTTATAGCAGGAGAATATGCCGGGAATATCTATACCCTTGGGGCAAGGCATACAGTAACGGCAACCGGTGCAGCCCACCTTAGTATTCTCGTTGATAATGGATCTGATCCTGTCTATCATCTCCAGTTCATGCTCACCAAAGGAATCTGCCCTGGCATCAGATGCGGTCCTGCAGTTCTCCTCTATCATCTCTATCGAATTCATTCCGGATAGGACGCAGGTAACTCCCTCCTGATTCCAGAGCCAGCGGAAAGCCCAGGCTGCAGGGGTCCAGCCATTCTTATCCTCGGCGATCTCCTTCTTTGCCTTGTCAGGCAAAAGGTCAACTAACTTGCCTCCGCGCAAAGGCTCCATTATAAGTACAGGGATCCCCTTGGCAGCAGCTGCTTCAACGCCGCGCCTTCCGGCCTGTGAATGCTCGTCCATGTAGTTATACTGAACAAGGCAAAGTTCCCAGTCGTGGGCATTAAGGATCTTAAGGAACATCTCGGTATTGCCGTGGAAAGAGAAACCGAAGTGCTTTACGATGCCTGCTTCCTTCTTCTCCTTCATCCAGTCAAGGATACCGATGGATACAAGTCTTTCCCACTGGGAATAGTCAGTCATGTGATGCATAAGATAGTAATCGAGATGATCAGTCCTCAGACGCTTAAGTTCCTCTTCAAGATACTTATCAAGACCCGCACGGTTTCTGACCATATACTGGGGCAGTTTGGTCGTAAGAGTTATCCTGTCACGGATATTATTCTTCTCTATTATCCTGCCAAGTACTTCCTCGCTTCCCGGGTAGATATAGGCAGTATCGAAATAGTTGACTCCAAGTTCCAGTGCTCTGAGCACTTCATTCTCCGCTTTCTCAAAGTCGGGCTTGCCGCCCGACATGGTAAATCTCATGCAGCCGTAGCCAAGGATAGAAAGACCTTTTCTATATTGCATAATGACCTCCTTGCTTAGGATCTCATAAGATCCCAGATACTTATAGATGCCGCGCAGGCGACGTTTAAAGAATCAACGCCCCTCATCATTGGAATCATTATCCTCTGATCGCAGAATGAGATCACACTTGAAGGAAGGCCTGTTCCCTCAGTCCCAAGGACCAGGGCAACTTTATCCATGGAGCGTATCTCATCGTTTATCCCGGGTATTGAGTCTTCTGTCAGGGCAAGAGCTATGGTCTTAAAGCCGTTATCCTTAAGGATATCCATAAGACCCATTTTGACAGATTCTTCATAAGAGCCTCTTGCTACGGGGATCTGAAATACAGTACCCATGCTGACCCTAAGTACTCTCCTGGTAAAGGGATCTACCGAAGAATGCGTCATGAGAACGCCGTCCATTCCAAGAGCTGCCGCAGATCTAATTATTGCTCCGACATTTGCGGCATTAACTACATCTACCAGGACGGCGATCCTTCTTTTGTCCCTGCAAAAATCCGCAGCGCTTATTCCGGGCTTTCGTCTAAAAAGAGTCCAGAGCCCCCGGACCAGCTTATGCCCGGTAACAGAGCTTATTACCCCGCGTTCTGCAGCATACATAGAGACATTCAGATCTTTGTCTTTGATATATTCCAGGACGGGCCTTGCCTCAGCATCTATCCTCTCAGTCTCGGCAAGAACAGATACAGGCTCATAGCCTGATTCCAGAGCCCTCAGGGCAACATATGCACTCTCTGCGATAAAGAGTCCGTCCCCGCCATATGTGCGAAGCTCGTTCTCGGTAGCCCGCAGGAAAAGATCCAGCTCCGGCGCATTGATATCTTCTATTGTCTTGAAGGGAAGCTCTGTCATTATTCCTCATCAAGCTTGAGCACGCTCATGAAAGCTTCCTGGGGGACTTCAACAGATCCTACCTGACGCATACGTTTCTTACCTTCCTTCTGCTTCTCAAGGAGCTTCTTCTTACGGGAGATGTCACCGCCGTAACACTTGGAAGTAACGTCTTTGCGGTATGCTTTTATAGTTTCTCTTGCTATTATCTTGCCGCCAATTGCAGCCTGAACAGGGATCTCGAACTGCTGCCTCGGGATATTCTCCTTAAGCTTCTCGCACATTTTCCTGCCCCTTGCATAGGCTTTATCCTGATGAACTATAAAGGACAGGGCGTCAACGGGGTCGCCGTTTAAGAGGATATCCAGTTTTACGAGCTTGGATCTGACATAACCCTGAGGCTCGTAGTCTAAGGAGGCATATCCTCTTGTCCTGGACTTAAGAGCATCGAAGAAATCGTAGATTATCTCATTAAGAGGCATGTTGTAGTGGAGCATGACCCTCTTCTCGTCGAGATACTTCATATCCACATACTCGCCTCTTCTGTCCTGGCAAAGCTCCATTATATTGCCCACATATTCCTTGGGGAGCATGATCGTTGCTTTAACGATGGGCTCCTCCATATAGTCTATGGTGTCAGGAGAAGGCATATTGGTCGGATTTGAACAGTCCACCGTATCGCCATTGGTAAGGTGGATCTTATAGATAACCGAAGGAGCAGTACTTATGAGATCAAGGTTAAACTCCCTCTCAAGTCTCTCCTGGATAACTTCATAGTGGAGCAAGCCCAAAAAGCCGCATCTGAAACCAAATCCCAAAGCCGCAGAGGTCTCTGCATCGAAGGACAGGGCCGCATCGTTGAGCCTGAGTTTCTCAAGAGCGTCCTTAAGGTCGCCGTATCTTGCGCCGTCAACGGGATATATTCCGCAGAATACCATCTGTTGGATGCCTTTGTATCCTATGAGAGGTTCTGTTGCAGGATCGTCTGCAAGGGTTATGGTGTCTCCCGGGGCCGTGTCGCCAACGTTCTTAATAGACGCGCAGATATAGCCTACTTCACCTGCTTCAAGAGTCTTGGCAGGAATGAGCTCACCCGGATGGAAATAACCAAGATCCGTTACAGTGAATTCCTTGCCGGTGTGCATGGTCCTTATCTTGTCACCGAGCTTGAGGCTGCCCTCCCTGACTCTTACAGAGACGATAACGCCCTTGTAAGAATCGTATTTAGAGTCAAAGACTAAAGCCCTTAAAGGCTTATCCAGATCACCTGAAGGAGCAGGCAGATACTCTATTATCTTATCCAACACTTCGTCTATGTTGATGTCGCTCTTGGCAGATATGAGAGGTGCATAGGATGCATCTATGCCTATATCGTCCTCGATCTCGCGCCTGACTTCCTCGGGACGGGCTGAAGGCAGATCTATCTTGTTTATAACAGGCAGGACCTCAAGGTCTGCATCTACAGCAAGATAGACATTAGCCAGTGTCTGGGCTTCAACACCCTGGGATGAATCGACCACCAGTATGGCTCCGTCACATGCGGCAAGGCTCCTTGAGACCTCGTAATTAAAGTCAACGTGACCGGGAGTGTCTATAAGGTTGAGCATATAGACATGTCCGTCCTTAGCCTTGTAAGGAAGCCTTGTAGCCTGAGACTTGATGGTTATGCCGCGCTCACGCTCGATATCCATATTGTCCAGGATCTGGGACTGCATCTCACGCTTCTCTTTGACACCGGTATGCTCGATAAGCCTGTCAGCCAGAGTCGACTTACCATGGTCTATGTGGGCGATTATGCAGAAATTACGGATATACTTCTGGTCTTCTTTATTCATGTGATCAAAGTGTCCTTATCGAATTGAAGGGGTAGACCCTTATTACAGCCACCGCTACGATGCGGTCCTCGGTAAAGGGTCCCAGTGTTCTGGAGTCATTTGATACCGGCCTGTTATCGCCTAAGCAGAAATACTCATTGTCAGCCAGAGTGATCTCATCGTATCCCTTGGATAAACCGTACTCCATTACAGTTGTTGCAAGGCCTTCGGGAAGATAATTCTCCTCGAGAAGGTAGAATTCATCCCCATCCTTGGGTTTGATGTAAACAGATCCGTCAGCTATCCTGACAGTCTCGCCCGGGAGGCCTACGATCCTCTTAATGAGGTATTCGGAGTGGGTGTATCCCGGCATATCCTTGCCGTTTAATACGACGATATCTCCCCTGTCGTAACTGTTGAAATAAGTGGAGATCTTCTGGGTGAAGATGATGTCACCTGAATTAAGGGTCGGCATCATTGACTCACCATAGACGTTGTCACGCTGGATAACAAATACGACGATCAGAACGCCGACTATAACGCCGATGCAAATGGTACGGAGCCAGTCCAAGAGCTCTTCGGCATTGGATCTGGTCTTAACATTTCGTTCTATGGATTCGCGCTGAGCACTGCTGTTTTTGCGCATCTCCTCAAGAGCTTCCTTCTCTTGCTGCGATATGGTGTTGTCGGAGCGGTTCTCCATTATCTGTTATTCCTCCGCGGGCGCTGCTGTTTCACTGGGTGAGACAATTCTGATATTAAGTTCTGCAAGCTGCTTGTCTGTTACGTAGCCCGGAGCATCCATCATGACATCCTGAGCATTCTTGTTCATAGGGAACGGTATTACCTCGCGGATGGTCTCCTCACCGGATAACAGCATGACCATACGGTCAACTCCGGGGGCGATACCTGCATGGGGCGGTGCACCATAGCAGAAAGCATTGTACATGGCAGGGAACTTCTTCTTAACGTCTTCCTCACCAAGTCTTACCAGCTCAAATGCCTTGATCATTATCTCAGGATCATGATTACGGACAGCTCCGGATGAGAGCTCGATCCCGTTTACTACCAGGTCGTACTGATCAGCCATGATCGTGAGCGGATCGATCTCTCCCCTTTCAGCCTTAAGAAGGACTTCAAGCCCGCCGGAAGGCATTGAGAAGGGGTTGTGGCAGAATTCAAGCTGACCGGACTCCTCGCCGATCTCATACATCGGGAAGTCTACGATCCAGCAGAATGCATACTGTTCCTTGTCCATATGACCCGGAACCTGAGCGCCGAATGTCTTAATGAGCACGCCTGCCATCTTCTGTGCCTGACCTCTGGTTCCTGCTGAGAGGACTACGAGAGTATCAGGCTTGAGTCCGAGCCTGGATATTACTTCATCCTTTCTGGGCGTAACAAACTTGGAGATGCCGCCTACGATCTCGCCGCTCTCATCTACCCTGAACCAGTAGCCCTTACTGCCGGACTGTATCTCGCAGTCAGACATAGTCTTATCGATAAACTTGCGGCTCTCATGGAAATCGGAGATAACTACAGCCTTGATCTCACCTTCGGCAAAGGGTGCAAATTCCTCTGTCCTAAGGAGGTCTGTTACGTCAGTAACCGTAAGGTCTATACGAAGGTCCGGCTTATCTGTACCGTACTTCTCCATAGCTTCAAGATAAGGAATGCGCATAAAAGGAGAACCTGAAGCCCTGTTATACTTACCGTACTTGGCAAATACAGGGGGGAGTACATCCTCTATTATCTCAAATACATCATCCTGGCTTGCAAAAGCCATCTCCATATCCAACTGATAGAACTCACCGGGGCATCTGTCACCTCTTGCATCCTCATCTCTGAAGCAGGGTGCGATCTGGAAGTATCTGTCGATACCGGAAACCATCAGGAGCTGCTTAAACTGCTGAGGTGCCTGAGGGAGAGCATAGAACTTACCCGGATGCTTACGTGCAGGTACAAGATAGTCTCTTGCACCCTCAGGAGAAGACACGGTAAGTATAGGTGTTGTGATCTCCATGAAGTCATGCTCTATCATGGAAGTCCTTAATGCTGATATTACGTTGCTCCTCAGGATAAGGTTCTTCTTGACCTCAGGATTACGTATATCCAGATATCTGTACTTAAGTCTTGTGGTCTCATCTGCTTCGCGGCTGCGGTTAATCTCGAATGGGAGCTCGTTATAACGGCAGCGTCCCAGAACTACAATGCTCTCGGGAACGACCTCGATCTCACCTGTGGGGATCTTGGAGTTCTTGGAGCTTCTCTCCCTTACTACGCCCTCAACTGAGATGGTTGATTCCTTGTTTATACCCTTGACTATGTTCATCATGTCAGGAGTCTCGATAACCACCTGTGTAATACCATAGAAATCGCGGATGACTACAAAGCCTAACTCCGCACCTACCTCACGGAAATTCTCCAGCCAGCCGGAGAGCTTTACCTTCTTGCCGGCATCCGTGATCCTTAATTCTCCACATGTATGTGTTCTTGATTGCATCTTAAACCTCCGAATATTCTAATAAACCTTATGCCATATGCTCTATGCAGTAATCGGTTAATCCCTCGAGCCCGACCTCGGTCTCGCTTCCGTCTGCCATGCACTTGCACTTGACCTTGCCGGAAGAGAGCTCATCATCTCCAATAACGATCAGGTAAGGGATATTCTGCTTGCCTGCATACTTCATCTGAGACTTAAACGACCTCTTCATCAGGTCTCTTTCGCATCCGATGCCATTAAGTCTTAACTGATAGCAGATCTGAGAGATCCTGGCATTTGCCGTATCGCTCATACCAACAAGGTACACCTTAACGTTATCGTCCTTGGTAAACTCAACACCCTGAGCTTCAGCTTCCATAAGGAATCTCTCGATGCCCATGGCAAAACCAATACCGGGAGTAGGCGCACCGCCGCAGTTCTCAACTAATCCGTCGTATCTTCCGCCACCACATATAGTGCCCTGGGTACCGACATTCTCTGATACGAATTCAAATACCGTCCTTGTGTAATAGTCCAGACCTCTTACGATATTAGGGTCTATCTCGTATTTGATCCCTACTGCGTCAAGATTACTCTTAAGGCCTTCAAAGTGGGCCTTACACTCGTCACACAGATAGTCTATGAGCCTGGGGGCAGACTGAACTACTTCTTTCTCCCCGTCTATCTTACAGTCTATCATCCTGAGAGGATTCTTCTCGAATCTTGCCTGACAGTCCTCACACATAGAAGAAACATGAGGTCTGAAGTAATCCTTAAGGATCTCGTTATACTTGCTCCTGCAGGACGGACAGCCTATGGAATTGATATGGAGTGATATATTCCTAAGACCCATCCTCTTAAAGAATACGTCTACAACGCTGATGATCTCAGCATCGATCTCGGGCCCCGTGCTTCCAAAGGATTCAAGACCCAACTGATGGAACTCTCTCCTCCTGCCCTTAGCCATCTTCTCATATCTGAAAGCTGTAATGTTATAGTAAAGCCTTACGGGACTCGGCAAAGATGACATGCCGTTCTCAATATAAGATCTGACAACACCTGCGGTGCCCTCAGGTCTTAAGGTAATGCTCCTTCCACCCTTATCGTCGAAGGTATACATCTCTTTGGTAACTACATCCGTGGTATCGCCGACGCCTCTTGCGAAAAGATCCGTCTGCTCGAAAGTGGGGATCCTTATCTCCTCGTAGCCAAAGCTGTGACAAACATCAGCATACATCTTCTCGACCTTTTGCCACTTATATATGTCAGCAGGCAAAATGTCTCCTGTCCCCTTCTGCGCACTATACTTCATCGCGTAAATCTCCTTTAATAAATAAGAACACGCGTAATTATAGAGCAGATTGACGATTTAAACAACCTCAGACGGTATTTGGATCAGGACTCGGACAGCTTCTTCATGCGCTCGAGCATAGCAGAGAGTTCGGATATGGAATCTGCAGAAGACCTTATCTCCCGTTCCTTGATCTCAGAGACAGTCCCCTTCGGACCCGGAGCAGGCTCCTCGATAACGGAAGTTACGGCAGGCTTAGCCTCTCCTGTAGCTTCAGCACTCTCTATGTTCCTTGCGATATCTCTTAGACTCTTGGCAGGAGATACCAGGCTTTGAACGGGGGCCGGCTCTGTCTTTGCCTTCTCCTCTGCATCATGTTTCTCAAGCTCAGCTCTTCTTTGGGCAGCTCTTGCAGTAAATGAGAACTGAGGCTGCTTATACATCGCAGGTGATACAGCAGGCTTCCTGGGATGGGCCTCTGTCTTGGGAGCAGAAACTATCTCATTCTTGACCTCTTGCGCTCTGCCTGATACGAATCTCCTTGCACACTTAACCGCATCAACGATACTCTTATCCGATGCAAGCTCGCAGGCAATTGAGATAAGGAGCGACCTGTCCGGTTTATAGTCACGCACGGTATCTTGTGGATCCATCCATACGGCCTTGGATCCGAAATAAAGGAGTTCCTTCCACTCACTTCTGTCAGAGCCGCAGATAAAGACGATAACGTTGTACTGATTTGCGATCATCCTTGCAGACTCCTCTATCTCCCTGCTGTTTGTACATCTCTGCTGGGACAGTAATTCTGCCTCGTAAATATTGAGAGACAGGAACTGAACATGGGGGATCAGATACTGCATGATCGCATTGTAGGTATCTGCGCTTACCAGAACATCGCCGCTTCCGGATATAAGTGATATCTCGGATATTACAGTGCTGTGATCATAACTTGCCAGTTTATCAGCGATAAGCTTAATGTTATCAGGATCTCTTACGAGACTTATGGCGATGCATTCAGGCGGACATTCAGTAAAACAATAGTCCAGACACTCACTGACATCAGTCTTCTCGCAGGAATCATTTGTTACAAATTCAGGAATAGCAAATACAGGCGTAGCATTATAGGCCTTGAAAGTCATGGCCTTACGCTTCACATCATAACGTGTGTTCTCGATCGAATCTGATATGGCAAGTATCTGCATATGTAGATAATCTCATGTTAAGCATTCGATTTCCACAGACCAAAAAAAACATTTTTATCAGTTAAATTTGGTGAATTTAACAAATTGTTTATTTCTTCTTGCATACATATGCACACCAATCGTTCTTAGTACGGGAGGAGATGACCTCCAGCCCTGCCTTATCCAGAGCTTCAAGAACCCTGTCCTTCTTGGTGTTTATAATGCCTGAACATACGAAGAATCCACCGTCTGCAAGCCTTGACGGAACATCTGCTGCTATTGCAGCTATTATGTCTGCAATAATGTTTGCGACAATGATGTCATAGTCTGAGCTCTTAACTGTCGCAAGCTCTCCGGGATAGCAGTCGATCTCACAGTTATTGACCTTGCTGTTCTCTTCGGCAACATCTACTGCCAGCTTATCGATATCGACAGCATCGACCTCACCTGCTCCAAGAAGCTTGGCTATTATCGCCAGGATGCCGGAACCTGTGCCGAGGTCTAATACCTTGCAGTCAGGCTTTATTATCTCATCCAGTATTTTCGCACACATTGAAGTAGTCTCATGAGTGCCGGTTCCAAAGGCAGAGCCCGGATCAAGGATTATCTTAAATTCAGTATCGATGTTTTCCTGATCAAGCCAGGAGGGACATACTGTTACTCTGTCAGAGATCTTGAATGCCTTATAGTATTTCTTCCAGTTATTGGCCCAGTCTTCGTCCTTGACATAGGTGAATCCGTCAATACCCTTGCCTACCGGCAGGTATTCGGAAATGTCCTTAAGACGTGATCTGATATACTCCAGAGCCTCATCAGTTGTAAGAGTCTTATCGGTTATACCGCCGTATATCATGCCGACACCGTTTGGATCGATGAATTCCTCACTCTTAGGTCCCATGCGGATAAAGCCGTCATCTAACTCTGCAAAATAAGCCTTGATTATGACGTCGGTGCCGTAGGACTCAATAGTACCGTCATCGCAGTAACTTAAGGGGTCCTCCTCGATCGTTCTCCTGAACTCATAAGGATCAGTCTGAGCGATACCGTCGGCTCCGACCTGAGCTAACATCTCACTTATGGCATCTGCCGCATCTTCAGTTGTCCTTATAGTAATCTCTGCCCATCTCATAAATAATCACCTGCTTTTGTCTTTAATAAGCATTGACATTATACATTACAAAATCATCCTACAAGACAATGCTGTGAGTATTGCTGGGTTACACCCATGTATGTGGACGAAGGCGCAGGTCCTCCTTTAGGCACAAGAACGATCTGGATAGCCTCGAGTCTCTTAGACATACCCGAAGTTCCGCTCATCTCACCATTCCTTGCCCAGCCGAGCCATCCGAAGTCCTGACAGTGGACTCTGTAGTAGATATCGTAGTGCTCTGCCATCTCGCCCGTAAGATAGATCTGTATACCCTCGAGCCTCTTGGATTCGCCTGAAGTTCCGCTCATCTCTTCGTTGCCGACATAACCCTGCCAGCCGTAATCCTGTACGTGAGTTCTGTACATGATGCCGCCGGAATACTGATTTCCTGAAAGATGGATCTCAATGCCTTCGAGCCTCTTGGACTGCCCTACGGTTCCTGACTCGGCTCCGTTTACCGCCCAGTTAGATTCCCATCCGTAATCCTGTCTGTGAACTCTGTAGCATACGCTCATGGAAGATGAAGCATCAAGAGGAACGAGCTTAACATTGATCTCTTCTACCCGCTTGGATTCGCCGGTAGTTCCTGCCAAAGCTCCGTCTCTTACCCAGCCCTGATTATCGCCGTAGTCCTGGATATGGGCACAGTACTGTACGCTGTAATGCTGAGCCAGCTCACCGGTAAGTCTTATCTCTATACCTTCAAGCCTCAATCCCCTGCCTGAAGTGCCGGCCATCTGACCTGCAGAAACCCAGGGCATCCATCCGATATTCTGCACGTGAACACGGTATTCCATTCCACCTGAATAGCCGGTGTCATTTACGAAGTTGATCGTTATCCTCTCAAGCCTCTTGCTCTGTCCACGAGTGCCGAGCCTCAACGTACCCGTGCTTGCAGTGAATACGCCATTCCTGTCACCATAGTCCTGAACGTGAGCTACACCTGAAAGCGAATAGCTGCCGGCAAGGACAGTCACATCGTACGAACCTGTGTAATCGTAATAGTTTGCACCTGTGATCTTGTAGTAGACCTTATATGTTCCGGCAGAAGTTGCCGTAGGAACACTTGCTGAATAAGTGCTTCCGTTAAGGCTGTAGCTTACAGACGTTCCGGTATTGGAAGGTGTAACCCTTCCGAGCGATACGCCGCTGACGTTAAACGGAACGGATGCATTGCTGATATAAGGCGAAGACTGTGAAGCCTTAGCTATGGTTACGTTATAACTGCCGCTATAGGGGTTATATCCGGCTGCGCCGTTAACTGTGTAATATACGGTATAGTTTCCCGCATTTACTGCAGCAGGAAGCACTGATGAGAAAGAACCCTCCTGACCTGTAAGAGAGTATGTGACGGTGCTGCTTCCGCTGCCGCCCGTAACCGAACCTAAACTCTGCGAAGCGCCGGTATATGTCAGGGCGGAAGGCGCATTGACAACAGGCGCGCCCTGCTCAGAGCCTAATATCCTGATCTTGTAACTGCCTTCATAAGCATTGTAGTTATTGTTTCCTGCAATGCGGTAGTAAACCGTATACTCACCGCAAACAGTTGCAGTAAGTGAAGCTGTATAAGTTCCGTATCTGCTGAGTGAGTATGTTACGGTTGAACTGATCTTCGGCGTGACGCTTCCTAACTGCCTAGCCTGTCCGTTATAGTTCATATCAGCGTTGCTGATAGTCGGAGCGGGCTGATCGGCCTTGCTTATGGTTACACTGTACTGACCGCTGTAGTCCTGATAGTTGGCAAGACCTGAAATCTTGTAGTAAACGGTATATGTTCCGGCATTGGTACGGGAAGGAACCGTTGAAGTATAAGTACCGTTCTCATCTAAGCAGTAAGTAACAGCATTCCCGCCTGCAGACTTAGTAACAGAACCTAAAGCCTGAGGATTACCGTTATATGTAAGTGTGGGACGGGTTACTGCAGGAGCTGACTGCGATTTCTTATTTATCGTAAAACTATAAGAACCTGTACGTTCAACATAATTTGAACCGGTGATCTTGTAGTAAACAGTATATGTACCTGCGTTGACCGCGGCAGGAACCGTTGTCGAATAGTCGCCTGTCGTACCTAATCTGTAAAGAACCGTTGTTCCTGAATTAGCCGGATATACCCTGCCAAGCGTAATTGCCTGACCCGTATAAGTTGCAGAAATGCTTCCGAATGAAGGCGCAGACTGAGCAGCTTTTACTATGTTCACCTTGTACGAACCGGTAACATCAGCATAATTCGCATTGCCGCTGACTCTAAAGTAAACAGTATATTCACCTGCGTTTGTTCCCTTAGGTACGGTTGAATAATATGTGCCATTTGAAGACAAGCTGTAGTAAACAGTCGTGCCTATTGCAGATGTTACGCTGCCCAGCGTCTGAGCGCTTCCGGTATAAGTCAGATTACCATTACTGATCGCCGGAGACGGCTGGGCAAGCTTGCTGATCGATACACTGTAAGAACCGGAATACTCGTTATAGTAATCGTTGCCGGCCACTTTAAAGTATACGGTATATGTTCCTGCTGCTGTCTTTGTCGGAACCGCATCAGTGTAAGTGCCATATCTGGATAAACAGTACGTTACACCGGTTCCTATAGCAGAGGTAACATGTCCAAGAGCCTGCTCACTGCCTGTGTAAGAAAGAACTGTTCCCATGATCTCAGGTTCAGGCTGGTTTAGCTTAGTGATCCTGATAGTATAGGCGGAACTGTAACCGGTGTAATTCTCAAGACCGGCGATCCTGTAGTAAACACGATAAGAACCGATCTCCGTCGCCGTAGGTATGCCTGAAGAATAATCTGTTCCATCAAGACTGTATGTAACAGCACCTCCGCCCTCTCCCGGAGTTACAGAACCTAACGTCTGCGCACTTCCGCTATAAGGACGGGCAGTGTTATCAATAGCAGGCATACCCTGGCTCATTCCATGGATCTGGGTATAGTATCTGCTTGTATGATCCTTGTAATTCTTAAGTCCCGCAATCTTATAATAGACACAGTACGAACCGACCTCAGTTGCTGTTGGTACCGATGAAGAGTAGTTAGTTCCGTCAAGACTGTATGTGACAGCACCTCCGCCCTCTCCCGGAGTAATCGTAACCAAAGACTGGGCGGTTCCGTTATAGGTCAGATAAGGACTGTTTATTGTAGGTCCTTGCTGGGCTTTGGGATTGATCGTGATTTTATAATTACCCGTGCGCTCACTATAGATATCATTCCCTGCTATCTTGTAATAAACAGTATATGTTCCTGCATCAGTCTTAGTCGGTACCGTTGCCGAATATGTGCCATTCTGAGAGAGACTGTAAGTTACAGTGGTTCCAATTGCCGAAGTTACACTTCCTAGACTTTGAGGATTGCCGTTATAAGTCAATGCCCCATTGCTGATCACAGGATTAGGCTGGACTCCCTTGCCGATAGTTGCATAGTAATACCCTGAATACTCATTGTAAGAACTTGTTGCGGCTATCTTATAATAAACGATGTAAGTTCCGATCTCTGTTTCTGTAGGTATGGCGGCCAAGTATTCACCGTTTTGAGTTCTGCAGTATGTAACACTCGCTGAATACTTTGGCGTTACCTTTCCGAGACTTAAGGCATTGCCTGTGTAAACAAGTGTCGTGTTGCTGATCGTAGGCGCAGGCTGATCTGCCTTGATAATATTGACCTTATATGTGCCTGTCAGCTGGTTGTAATTATCGTTTCCTGCAATCTTGAAGTAAACGGTATATTCGCTTACGGCTGCACGCGCGGGCACTGTTGCTGAATATGAGCCATACTCATACATACTGTAAGTTACTTCCGTTCCTATGGCAGAAGTTACACCGCCAAGACTTTGGGAAGAACCGGTATATGTCAGAGGATTGGTATTGAAAGTAGGATTAGGCTGGTTTGCCTTGTTGATCGTGATCCTGTAAGAACCTTTGTACTCGCTGTAATTGGCAAGCGGTGAGATCTTATAGTAAACTGTGTAAGTGCCTGCATTCGTCCTCTTGGGCACAGTAGAAGAATAGGAACCGTTCTCATCAAGACTGTAAGTTACGACACTTCCGCCTGTGCTCTTTGCAACAGATCCGAGCGACTGAGCGCTTCCGTTATAAGTAAGGGCTGTGTTATTAATCGTCGGAGCAGTCTGAGTTTTATTGTTAATAGTGATCTGATAGGAACCAACATACTCGTTATAATTGGAGTTACCTGCTATCTTGTAGTACACGGTATATGTTCCGGCATTTACCTTGGTGGGAACCGTACTTGAATATGTTCCGGTCTGAGTAAGGCAGTAAGTTACTGTTGAGCTTATCTTGGGAGTAACGCTTCCGAGGCTCTGGGCACTTCCTGTATAAGTAAGATCCGCATTCCTTATCGTAGGAGCTGCCTGTGTCCCCTTATTTACAGTTACGGTATATGTACCCGAAGCTGCTTTGTAATTACTCGTCGCATCACCTTTGGGATAAACAGTATAGTCGACGGTATAGGTTCCGGCATTAGTTACTGAAGGTCCGGATGTGTAATACGAAGTGCCGCTAAGCTTATAAGAGACATATGCTGCATTAGTATCGGCAACTGTAACAAAAGCAGCACTCTGGGCTCTGCCGCTATATGTCAAGACCTGAGGATCAACAGTATAAGACGGATCTGCCTTTCCAATCGTAAATGTAACCGATTTGGATCCTGTATAATTGGCGTCCGTACTCTTCGCCGTGACAGTAACCGTTGCAGTACCCGCATTGATGTTATTCGAATATGAGACCGTATACGAGCCTGAAGACAAAGTCGTACTGCCGTAAACGACCTTGCTTACGGCCGGCGTACAGGCTGAGCCATTATAGGTAAAATCAGTCCGGGACAACGTAACGGTCGCTTTTGACAATTGTTTCTTGGTTATTGTTATAGTTTTTGTCAGCGTTACATAGCTCGAATTATATGTAAGCGTAACCGTACCAGTACTGTTGCCGCCGGTGATAACACCGCTGCTGTTAACCGTTGCAGCCGCAGTATTGGAAGAAGACCATGTAGCTCCCGGCTCGTACAGTCTGACACCATCGTGAAAATAACACCAACTATTGGTATAACCCATATCAACAGTTGTGTAGTACGCTTCTGTTGCGCCCTTGAATTCGCAGGACGAAGCTCCGACGATCTTGGCCGAATCTGCAGCAATATTGCTCTTGGCGACCTCTACTATCTGACCGGTGAATCTGCTGACGTCTTCTTTGGTCTCATCAAGCGAAGATGTGCTCCTGCTAAACTCACCTGCGCCGCAGCCGGCAAAATTAGCCATACCGACATAAGTATTAGTTTCAGATATCATGGCAACATAGTGACCGATCTCCTTATGCTCTTCGCCGTTCTTGAATTTCTCATATTCAACTTTCTCTCCATACCAGTTGTTGATATCACCGATAATATTCGCACAACCCCAGGAAAGAACTTCTCCTCCGTTCGCATACATTCCCGAATAACGGCAGCTGAAACTGGAACCGCCATTAGGTCTTGTGTGGGCAAGGGTTACACCTCCAAGAGCGCCTTCCGCAGCTCTTGTCATAGCGATCTGCTCAAGATCATTAGACCATTTGATAGGTACATATTTGGTTACCCACCCCCTGTTATAGGCCTCAAGACGGATCTCATTGATCCGTTTCAGTATCGCATCCTTGGTGCTGGTATCAAAAGAACCATCAAGCTCAACCAATACGCAGTTGCTCGAAGGTGTCGATACAGTGGTGGGACGAAGGTTGCTTGCTGCCGTAACCCTGTTCATCACAGCGCACAGTATCAAAGCAGTGGTAATGACTATACCTGCCGCTATCTGAAAACCTAAAATGATCTTAGACTTCTTGGTATTAGGCACCTTCTTAAACATAACCCACCTCTGATCCCATATTATTTCCATTGATTATATCAAGTGGCAGGCTGCCGCTTCAATGAAATTATTACCAAATTATTAACAATAAAAAAGGCACTTCGCCGAAGTGCCTCTTAAGAGCTTTACTGCTAATTACAGTTACATAAACTTGTTCTTGAACTTTTGCATGAACTTGCTTACCTTGGAATAATTGCGGTCGGTAAGGGTAGCATTAAAGTCCTTAAGCTTATCCTTCTGCTGCTTGGTAAGACCTGTGGGGACCTCGATAATGAACCTGCATATGTGGTCTCCCTTAATGTTGGGATTATTCTTATTAGGAATACCCTTGTTCTTTACTGTATAGGTCTCACCCGGCTGGGTTCCCTCTCTTAACTTATAGTCGACATCACCGTAGATCGTAGGTATCTTGATGGCATCTCCAAGAGCAGCCTGAGCATATGTAATAGGAACATCGCAGAATGTATTCATGCCGTCCCTTGTAAAGAGATCGTGCTTCTTGACCCTGAACTGGATATAAAGGTCGCCGTAAGGACCTCCGTTGGTTCCGGGCTCGCCCTCACCTCTTATAGGGAGCATATCACCGGCATCCACACCGGCAGGTATCTTAACATGCAGCTTCTTTGTAACTGTTGTATTGCCTCTTCCGCGGCATGCCTGACAGGGAGTCTTTACCACAGTACCTTTACCCTGACATGTGGGGCAGGTTCTCGAATACATGGTCATACCGAACAAAGCCTGTGTCTGCTCCTGTATCCTGCCCGCACCTTTACATGTGGGACATGTTTCAGGAGTCGTACCCGGCTGGGCACCTGAACCGTTACAGCTGGTGCACTTATCCTGCTTGGTGATCTGAATATCCTTCTCACAGCCAAAGGCAGCTTCCATAAACTCAAGGGTCATGCCGTACTTAAGGTTGGCACCCTGGGAAGGACCGTTCCTTCTCCGTCTTGAAGAAGTTCCGCCTCCGAAGAAGGAGTTGAATATATCACCCAGATCGATGTCTTCAAAGCCTGCACCATAGGCACCACCATAGCCGCCACCGAAGCCCTGGCCGTCAACGCCGGCCTTACCGAATCTGTCGTACTTGGCTCTCTTCTCCTTATCGGACAAGACAGAATATGCTTCGTTGACTTCCTTAAACTTAGCTTCAGCCTCGGTATCACCCGGATGAAGATCCGGGTGGTACTGCTTTACTTTCTGTCTGAAGGCTTTCTTAAGCTCATCGTCTGAAGCTTCCTTGCCAACGCCTAATATGTCGTAATAATCTGCTGACATCAGAAGTCTCCGCCTGCGTTCTTAAATCCGTCATTATTTGTTGTTCCGTCAGGATTCTCAGTGCCGTAGCCTGCAAAATCCTCACCTGTGGGCTGACCCTGGCCCTGAGCCTGAGCACCTGCTGCGTCTCCGCCTGCCTGCTGATAGAGCTTCTCGGAAACCTTATAGAGAGCCTGGAGAACATCGTCTGTACCCTTCTTCATTGCTTCCTGATCGTCTTTTGCGATCGCATCCTTGAGCTTGGCGATCTCTGCATTTACAGGCTCCTTGTCTGCATCGGAGATCTTATCTCCTGCATCCTTGAGAGTCTTCTCTGCCTGATAAACAGTTGACTCAGCCTGGTTCTTTGTCTCGATCTTCTCCTTCATGGCCTTATCTTCTGCTGCATGCATCTCAGCTTCCTTAACAGCCTTCTGGATATCCTCTTCGCTCATGTTTGAAGAAGACTGGATAGTGATCTTCTGCTCACGGCCTGTTCCCTTATCCTTGGCAGATACGTTAACAATACCGTTGGCATCGATATCGAATGTAACTTCGATCTGAGGTACGCCTCTCGGTGCAGGTGCAATACCGTCAAGGATAAAGTTGCCTAATGTCTTATTCTGAGCCGCCATCTCACGCTCACCCTGGAGTACGTGAATATCTACCTGTGTCTGACCGTCAGCAGCTGTTGAGAAAACCTGGCTCTTCTTAGCAGGGATAGAGGTATTTCTCTCGATGATCTTTGTGCAGACACCGCCCATTGTCTCGATACCAAGGGACAGAGGTGTAACGTCAACGAGAACGAGACCTGAAGTGGATTCACCTGAGAGGACTGCGCCCTGGATGGCAGCACCCATAGCTACGCACTCGTCAGGGTTGATGCCCTTGAAGGGATCCTTGCCGAAGTAGTTCTTAACAGCATCCTGAACTGCAGGGATTCTTGTGGAACCGCCTACGAGGATTACCTTGTCGATATCTGAAGCAGTTATGCCGGCATCACTCATTGCTCTCTTTACAGGGTCCATTGTGTTTTTTACGAGATCTGCTGTAAGCTCGTCGAACTTAGCACGTGTGAGTGTAACATCCATATGCTTAGGGCCTGTAGCATCAGCTGTGATGTAAGGGAGATTGATGTTTGAAGTAGTAACGCCGGAGAGTTCGATCTTAGCCTTCTCTGCTGCCTCTCTCAATCTCTGCATAGCCATACGGTCGTTTCTGAGGTCAACTCCGTCAGACTGCTTGAATGACTCAACAAGATAGTCAACGATCTTGTTATCGAAGTCATCACCGCCAAGTCTGTTATTACCTGCAGTAGCAACTACCTCAAATACACCGTCACCGATATCGATTATGGATACATCGAATGTGCCGCCGCCTAAGTCGAATACCAGGATCTTCTGATCTCCGTCCTTATCGAGACCGTAAGCAAGAGATGCTGCTGTAGGCTCGTTGATGATACGCTTTACGTCAAGACCTGCGATACGGCCTGCGTCCTTTGTAGCCTGACGCTGTGAGTCCGTAAAATAAGCAGGAACTGTAATAACAGCTTCTGTAACGGGCTGGCCAAGGTATGCCTCTGCATCGCTCTTGAGCTTTGCGAGGATCATGGCTGAAATCTCCTGAGGAGTATAAGCCTTATCGTCAATGGTTACCTTGTAGCTGGAACCCATCTCACGCTTGATGGACTGGATCGTGCGGTCAGGATTTGTAACTGCCTGTCTCTTGGCAACCTGGCCTACAAGACGCTCACCGTCCTTGGTAAAACCAACGACTGAAGGTGTTGTTCTGTTACCCTCAGGATTCGGGATGACTACTGTCTCCGAACCTTCCATTACTGCTACACATGAATTTGTTGTACCGAGATCGATACCTATTATCTTGGACATTTTTGTTTCCTCCTTATTTCGATTATTTCTTGCTCTCAAGGATCTTGTCTACGATGCCGTATTCAAGAGCTTCCTGAGCTGTCATCCAATGATCTCTGTCTGTATCCTTCATAAGAGTCTCCAGATCTTTGCCGCAGTTATCTGCCAGGATCTGGTTGAGTCTTACTCTTGTATCCTTGATGTGGTCTGCTGCGATGAGGATCTCAGTTGCCTGACCCTGAGCTCCGCCCAAAGGCTGGTGGATCATAACCTCTGCGTTGGGAAGTATGCAGCGCTTACCCTTAGTACCTGCTGAGAGGAGCACTGAACCCATTGAAGCTGCCATACCCATGCAGATAGTCTGAACGTCAGGCTTAATGAGTTTCATAGTATCGTAGATCATAAGACCGTCAGATACAGATCCTCCGGGGCTGTTGATGTAGAACTGGATGTCCTTATCCGGATCCTCTGCCTCGAGGAACAGGAGCTGAGCCGTAATAAGGCTTGCTGTTACCGAGTTTACTTCTTCGGACAGTATAACGATCCTCTCCTTGAGGAGACGTGAATAGATATCATATGCACGCTCACCGCGGTTTGTTGTCTCGATTACTGTGGGTACCAAACTTGATCTTAAGTTATCCATAGCTTTATCTCCTTTGTAATTATTGCTTAGTTAGCGACCTGCACTACTGCATGTCTTATCACTCTGTCCTTGTACTGATATCCCTTCTGGAATACCTGGGCAACTTCGTTCTCACCTAATTCCTCATCCTCGATATGCATTACTGCCTCGTGGAGATTGGGATCGAACTTGGTGCCTCTTTCCACCGGGATCTCCTCAACTCCGATCTTGGCAAGGATCTCATAAGACTGCTTGCCTACGAGCTCTATGCCCTGCACGATCTTGTCTACTGAATCCTGGCCCGCGCCGTTTGTTGCAGCGATAGCCCTGTCGATGTTATCTATTACTGCAAGGAATTCGCCCGTAACCTTCGCAACTGCGTCTGAATAAAGGTTATCCTTCTCCTTGGCAGTACGCTTGCGGTAATTGTCATATTCCGCATAAAGGTACATGTAGCGCGTCTTGGTCTCTTCGAGCTCCTTGGCTACCGGGTCTTGAACCTCCTCTTCAGTATCAGCTTCAGCAGGTTCTTCTGTCTCAGCCTCGCTGCCCTGGGCCTGCTTCATATCAGCTTGTGCCGCATCCTCTTCGGCGGACTGGGCTCCCTGCGCCTTAACAGGTTCGTCGTCCTGCCCGAAGATGATCTCTTCGCTGCTGTCTTCAGCCATTTTCTATTACCTCCCTTATTAATTAAGCTTCTTTATATTCTCGTTAAGAGTAGTGGTTACAAAATCTATCTGCGAGATGACCTTGGAGTATTCCATCCTCTTGGGGCCAATGATGCCGATATTGCCGGATATGGAATCCGTCAGGTTATATGTGGCAGTTATGAAGGAACAATCCTCCAATCCGTTCAGGGTGATCTCCTGTCCGATCCTGATCATGTAAGAACCGTCGTTTGCATTATCTTCGCCTGCCATCTCGTTGACATAGCCTGCCACCATGCTGGAATCTGACAAAGTACCTAAGAGCTCTCTTGCCCTGCCCATGGTAGAGAAATCCGGCAGCTGAAGCATCCTGTGCTCACCCTCAAGATAGATATTAAGCTCATCTGCCTGCTTGATCGCAGAGTATGCCTCGTATAATACCTGCTTGAGCAGAGGCTGAGGGATCTCCACATTATCGACAGATGACTCTACGGTAATAAGAGTTATCTCATCGAGGGGCTTGCCTGTAAGATGCTTCTCAACACTGTTGGAGATCTTAAAGATCTGCTCGTCGGTAATGAAGTTAGGGATCCTGACCACCTTATCCTTGACGACTCCCGCGGATAAGACCATCAGCACCAGAGCCTTGCCGGGCTCGATCATGAGGATCTTAAGCTGGGTAAGGAAACTCTTGCGCAGTCTCGGACTCATAGAGAGTGATACAAATCCCGTTGTCTCTGACAGAGTCTGGGTTGCGTTCTTGATAAGATCCGTAACCTCGTCTATGCTCGTGTCGATATGGGATCTGATCTCCTCCTGCTCTTCTTCAGACAGACGCTCTACTGTCATGAGAGAATCAACATATTCTCTATATCCTCTGTCTGAGGGGATCCTGCCTGCTGATGTATGTGGCTTCTCGATATAACCGAGCTTCTCGAGCTCAGCCATGTCATTCCTCAAGGTTGCAGAACTGACTTTAAAGTTGTGGCGCTCGATCAAGGCCTTGGAGCCTACCGGATCGTTGGTCGAGACGTAATCGTCTACTATAGCGTGAAGCACCTGCTTCTTGCGGTCATCAAGTGGCATCTTAAATTCCCCTTTCGTCAGATTAGCACTCAGCTCTTATGAGTGCTAAAAGAATACTACTCGTAAATCTCTCAAAAGTCAACAAAAGTCAAAGAAGTTTTGACCAAAGTTTTGACCTGCATATTACTGTCACATCGTAAGACCCTTATTTACAGGGCTTTCGGGGAATTGTGGCATTTCATAGGCAAGCTTTTGCAAATGTGATATATTGGGGACAACTAGGGATAAGGAGGATCAAAGTGCTGACATACTCACCTATTGCAGCTTTGGGAGAGGGGCTTGCCTACTATTCAGGCGTTTTCTCCACTGCAGTCACCACATCAGTAAACCCGACGGCAACCCTTGCCGTACTGTCTATCATTGGCGCCATTGAGAAGGCTTCTTATTATTCACCTGACAATGAATTCTTTATGAGCATCGCCTCATTCCTTAACAATGTCCCCGTAGTAAGAGAAGCGGCAAATCTTCCTATATCAAATCCGTATGCTGCCGTATTCCTGACTCTTGTCGCAGCCACCATGATAGTCCTGCATTCCATAGGCGAGTGCAAACTCGTAAGCAACTATTCGATCGACAAGGTGGACAAGGTAGTAGGCTGGCTCGGAACCGTCATGATCTCCCTTATGCCCCTTGTAACCAATGACAACTTCGATTACAAAAGGCACGGCAAATTCCTTGTCAAGGCGGGCGCTCTCCTGCCGGGATACTTCTGGGTGATCGCTATAGTTACCATAGTAATAACAAGTATCGTCTATTCATGCGTCTACGACTGCGTGGATAATCTGGGTTTTATCTGCGCTGCGATCCCGGTAAAGGGACTTAACATAATAGAGCAGATAGTAAAGGCGATCCTGCATGCAGGCCTTATACTCCTTCAGATATTTGCCCCTGCGGTAAGCTTTGTAATAAGCATTGCCATTGCAATAGCAGGCGTATCCCTGGTAAGGGTGCTTATGCGTATCTCCTTCTACTACAAGGAAGTCTATGTAAATCCTGTTGCCCACTTTATCTTCAGACATAATAAAGAGATACCCCTGGTCCATAAGAAACTCCCCCGAAAGATCAGGAAGGACTATGAGAATATCGATCTTGCCCTCCCGGTATTTGTCTTATACGGAGTAAGGGGCGTAAAGAAGAGAGGCGCCATATGGCTTGTTATAAAAGGGACAGATCACAGGCTCATAGTAAAACGCCGCTTCAAATACGAGGATATGTGCCTGGAAGACCTGCTGTCTTCTCATAAGCCTGCATCAGTAGAGCAGCTCAAGCGCTTTATCAAGATAAGTTCTGAAGATAAGATGCTGCAGCTGGTAATAAGCAACAGCTATAAGAACAATATAGGAATGTTCGAGGCTCTTTTTAAAGGAAACTCTCAGCCACAAGATCCGCAAGATCAAGCCCCTTCTTTGTAAGCCTGATAAAGCCATCACTTTCTTCAAGAAGGTCTTGTGTCATATTCTCCTTAATGGCATCTCCGAAGACGTCATATATATCAGCGCCAAAGCGCGAACTGAACCTTGCCCTGTCTATGCCCTTAAGCGTTCTTAACTTAAGGAATGGGTATTCTCTCATCTTGTCTTCAGGTGTCATCTGCTCTTCGATATAAACATTCGCCTTGAAATCTCTTATATAGTCATCAATGTCATCTTTATGCCCGTATCTGACGGAATCAAGATAGCCATGGGCCCCTGCGCCTATCCCGTAGTACTCAAAGCCTTCCCAGTAGGAGCTGTTATGCCTGCTCTCATAGCCCGGAAGGCAGCTGTTGGATATCTCGTATCTTACAAATCCCAAGTCACTTAAACATGACATGGTCTCATGATACATTGCCCGCTCCTGATCAGGAGATACAATATCTTCTAACGTGTCTTTATAGATACTGTAGAATGAAGTGCCCTCACAGATCATGAGAGAATATGTGCTTATGTGTTTTACACCTGCTCTGGCAAGCTTTATGCAGTCAGTTCTTATCCCCCCGATACTCTCGCCGGGAACTCCGGTTATAAGGTCCGCAGATATATTGGTAAAACCGGCCTTTTTAAGGATATCCAGAGCTCTTAAGGCGCCTCCTGAATCATGGCGTCTGCCAAGAAGTCTGAGCACATTGTCATCTAAAGACTGTATCCCTACTGACGCTCTGTTAAAGCCTGCTCTAAGGTAAGATTCGGCCTTCTCCATTGTAAGAGACGAAGGGTTGACTTCAATGGTCTTCTCGCAGTCACCTATCCCAAAGCTGTCAGTTATGGTCTTAAGGAGCTCAGTTATATATGACTCTTCAGGATAAGAGGGAGTGCCGCCTCCAAAATAGACGGTATCGGGATAGTCATCCTCTAAGGCCTTATATTCTGATGCGAGGTATTCAGTTTCTTTAAGGCATGTCTTGTAGAAAGCCCTTATCTTATCCCCGCTTACGCAAGGCAAGGAATAGAAATCACAATACGGACACTTGCTTATGCAAAAGGGATTATGAACATATACATGTCTTCCCATCAGAAGGATCTCTTTCTGTATATGGGGACCGGATTCTTGAGCGCTGTTTCAAGAGCATATCTGAATGTGATAAAGCTTGGAGATACATTTCTCTTAGGCTGCATATAAAGAGATATCCTCTCTGCCCACTGGGCCTTATAGTGGCCTATGGCAGGATAACCGATGTCTATGATCCTGCTTCCTTCAGGTGTTATCGCACGGCAGAGGACCTCCCAGGTACCGCATACGCTGTCCTGTTCATAGGAATCCAGGATCCTTGTATCGGCTTCAGGATAGGCCTCAAGGACTGCCTTGCGGTCACCAAGAAGCCATGCCTCGACCTCTTCGGTGCAAAGCCCTACAACACTCCTCAGATCAGGTGCAAATTCACTTGCGCAGGCATAGATACTGTTCCTTAGTTCGGCAGGATCGTTGTTGTCTGAATCCATTACGACCACAAGTATCACAGGTGTTCCCCTGTAGCAATTATTGTAGGCCCGGAGTTTTGCAGGCAATAGGTCCAGAAGGGAGCTTGCAAACTTGGGCGGCCTTGCAGACATATCCTTGGGGAAACTGCCACACCCCCGGTGAGGTCTGACATTTATCTCAGGCGTAAGGCTCATGGATCTGCAGATCTTCTCTACTGAGCGCTTTACTACAACGGCGCCGGATTTATCTTCACACAGGATCTCGATCAACATATCAATTGCCGTCTTCTTTATCCAAATGTCCTGAATACCAGATGGCACCCATTCCGACGCCCTGATCAAACAGTTCGTTTACAAGAGGATCTTCGGCCGCACACCTTATCGTTACATCGCCCTGCTCCTGCTCGAAGGATCTCTCAAAGATCCAGATTTCCTTAGGTGACAGAGTCTCGATTATATAAGGATTATGGGTCGAGAAGATTATCTGGCTGTAGTGGTTTCTTATGGAATAATCCCTCATCTCATCAGACAGGACATCAACCATATCGTGGTACAGACCCATATCCGGTGTCTCGATGAATATGGTGGAACGGGGATCTTTATCTCTTAGCAGAAGCAGATAGAGAAAGAGCTTATTCGGGGACTCTGCAAGATCTGAAGGAAGGTTCTTTTTCTTCTTCATGGCAGGGATCCTGCTCTTTATCTCCTCGATCATGCTATCATAACCTGCAGGATCAGACAGCTTAAGGTATTCAAGGACATTAATGGCATTGGATCCGGATGAATTAAGATGCTTATGGCCGCCCGGAGCGTTGCCCTCATTGAAGTATGAACTCTGCTCATCTGAGCTGAATGTACAGAAAAACCAGGTGCTTATCTCTCTGTAAAGATCGCAGAGGTCAGTAAACTGAGTGATCTTGCCGTAGAGGGACAGAGCGGGAAGGTGCTCGTCGTTTACGTCAAAGGGCATCTTGTTTTCTATATTCTGAGGATCTGCAGTAAAGCCACTTCCCTCCTCGCGGGATAGTATAGGGATGATCTTATAATTACCATCATCACCCTTGTAAGACAGGAGAACCTTCTCTTCTTTTATGTAGGGGCTTCCGTAGGTGCTGGCATCAAGAGTCAGTTCATACTGGATATACTTGGACCTGCCTGTCTTAGAATCTGCCAGCTTAAAAAAGAGCTTAAATATGCAGGGTTTGCCGTCCTCTATTATGAGATTAAGATATCCGGGCCTGCCCTGTATTATCGAAGCATCTGCGCAGTTGCGCATGAGACAGTCCTTGAGATATGCCAGGCATCCCATAAAGGAAGTCTTGCCGGTGGAATTACGCCCTATGAGAGCATTAAGATTGCGGAGCTTTAAAAGTGTCCTGTCTCCGGTCTTGGCAGCCTCGGTACTCTCTTCTATAAGGATACCTGCTTTATCTTTGTCAAATACATCAAAGTTGGTTATCTCGCATCCGAGAAGCATACCCATATCCTCCCTAATCTAAAACAAAGACCTTGCGGTATCAGATCAGATAACACAAGGTCTTTCAGCTCTTACCGGTTTAAGATCAATCACCGTCTATTGTCGTGTCGATCTCCTTGAGATTTGTCTGGATCTTGGTGAGGCTCTCGCCCAACATATCGTTAACACCCTCAAGCAGCTGCTTTACGTAGAGATGAGCATTCTTCCTGAGTTCCTCTGCCTGCTCCTCAGCATTGGCAATGATCTTGGCAGCCTCTTCTCTCGCACCGCGGGTGATCTCATGATCGTTGACCTTCATTGCATACATTCTGTTAGCATCGTCAATGATCTTCTTATTCTTGTCCCTTGCAGTTGAGATAATGTCCTGAGCTCTGGCAACTATATCGTTGGACTGTGCTACAGCTCCCGGAAGATTATTCTTCAGGATCTGAAGGGAATTGATCGTCTCGGTTCTCTCGATCGAGCACTTATCAGAAAAAGGAACACTTGATGCATCTCTTATAGTGTCAATAAGATAATCAATGTGCTTGATAGCGTCGTAACGCTGCCCTCCCTGACCTATATTGCTGTTCTCCATTATTGTTGCCTTCCTTTCATTAATTTTGCATTTACTGTATCAATGATCTCGGCCGGAACCATCTTAGAGATGTCACCGCCGTAATATCCAACTTCCTTAACAATGGATGAACTGATTAGCGAGAGATCGTCCCTGCAGGGCAGGAGGATCGCATCGTAGTCCGGATAGAGAAGCCTGTTTGCCAGGGCGAGCTCTGCCTCGTAGCGGAAATCAGACTCTGATCTGATGCCTCTTACGCAGGCGCAGCACCCGAGCTGCCTGTATAGCTCGACCAAAAGGCCATCCCAATGCATGACCTCCACATTCTGCAGGTCCTCACCTGCTATCGAGCGTTCGATCAGATCGACTCTCTCATCGGGAGTAAACATGGGGTTCTTGTTGGCATTCTCCATAACGGCAATGACAAGCTTATCGCAAAGCCTGGATGCACGCCTTGCAATATCACGGTGACCTCTGGTAAACGGGTCGAATGTTCCCGGGAATAGCATTACCTTCAAAAGCCTAAACCCCTCTTAATCTTTATTCTTAAAGAATGTTATCACTGTAAGCCCGTAACTACAAGAACGAAACTGTTCAAGCGCCATCTCGGACTCTCTTGGCGGCATATCCTTAGAGTGTTCGACAATAAGTATACCATCCTCCTTAAGAAGCCCTCCCTGGAGGATAACCTCCGAAGCCTGATGCGCAAGGTCAGGAACTAACCTGTACGGCGGGTCCATAAATATAATATCAAATTTCGAGCCATTTGTTGCAAGCATTTCAAGAGTTGGGATAATGCTGCCCTTTATGACCCTTAAACTGTCAGAGTCTTCCATACGGATCTTGCTTATATTGTTCTTCATTATCCGGACGGCATCCTGGCTCTTATCTACGAGGATGGCGCTGTTTGCTCCTCTGGATATGGCTTCTATACCTATCTGGCCTGACCCTGCACAAAGATCTAAAAAATCAGAATCCGGGACCCTTGCCTGGATTATGGAGAACAAGGCTTCCTTAACCTTGTCTGTGGTGGGGCGTGTCTTCTCCCCTTTGGGAGCTTCAAGGATAGTTCCTCTAAACATACCCGTAACTACTCTCGGCATATCACATAGCCTCCATCTTATGTGCAAATCTCAGTTCATACAAAGTATTTATAGCAGTCTTAAGACTGCTGGCTTCTTCCCCGCCCTTATCGAAAACACGGTTTACCGCATCGCATGCTTCCTGGGCCAGACTCATATCAGTATAAAGGTTGGCAGCTCTAAGCTGGGGGATACCATGCTGCCTGGTCCCGAAGAAGTCTCCCGGGCCTCTTAATTCAAGATCCTTGGATGCAAGCTCAAATCCGTCATCAGATTCGCACATCATCTTCATTCGGGTAAGAGCAAGCTCTGACCTTGACTCGGATACGAGAACGCAGAAAGCTTTTGAGCTGCCTCTGCCTATACGGCCTCTTAATTGGTGAAGAGTAGACAGGCCGAACCTGTCTGCATCCATGATGACCATGACATTGGCATTGGGATTATCTACACCAACCTCTATGACCGTGGTGGATACCAGGATCTTGATCTCACCACTTATAAAGCGCTCCATTACACTGAGCTTCTGCTGCTCGTTCATGGAGCCGTATAATACCTCGGTCCTGTATTGGGAAGTAATGCCTGTCTTATCCAGCTTCTCCTTCATCTGGAATATGCTGGTGATCCCTGAATCAGGTATGTCCGAATACCGGGTTACGCTGTTGGGGTCTAACTGTTCGTCGTCTATCTTGGCGCAGACCACATAAGCCTGCTCCCCTGCTTCAAGCTTGCTGCGGATTATATCCTGTATATCTGCAGAGTCCTTGGAGGGTACGAACCAGGTAGTTATCTTCTGCCTGCCCTTAGGTTTCTGCCTTATGATGGAAGTCGCCATATCACCATATAAGACAAGAGCAAGTGTCCTGGGGATAGGGGTAGCTGTCATTACCAGATTGTGGACGCTGTTTACACCGGTTACATCATCATGCTTTATAAGCAGTTTCTCTCTCTGTTTAACACCGAATCTGTGCTGCTCGTCAGCTATTACGAGAGCAAGATCCTTGAACCTTATGTCATCAGTAAGAAGGGCATGTGTTCCGATTATTACCGAAGCCTGGCCGTCCTCAAGCTGCTCCTTGATCTCTGATTTGACCGTACTCTTGGTCTTGCCGAGGAGCAATACCACATTAATGCCGCTGCCATCAAGAAGCTTTACAGCGGTATCGTAATGCTGCTTGGCAAGTACCGATGTCGGTGCCAGAAGGACTGACTGCTTGCCCATAAGAGCGGTCATTGCCATGGTAAGTATCGCAACTGCTGTCTTGCCTGAACCGACATCGCCCTGGACAAGTCTGTTCATAGGAGTGCTCTTCTGAAGGTCTGCCTGGATCTCCCTAACGGCCTTTATCTGATCTTCGGTCAGTTTAAAACCGAGATGGGATATTATCCCCTTCCATCTTGTCTTAACAGATTCGCTTAGAGAATCAGAGCCTGAAGGGATAACCCGCTCCGCGATCTCTCCCTCTGTCTGTCCCTGGGCTGCAAGCTTCATGCCGATGCCAAGGAGTATGAGTTCTTCGTAAGCTATCTGCCTTCTGGCCTTCTCCGATTCCTCCAGTGACTTAGGGAAATGCACATTATAGTAGGCCGTGGCAGGATCTGAAAACCCCTCCTTCAGCATTATCTCCTGAGGGATCACATTAACGAGCTGATCACCGCAAAGCTCAAGGGCTGTCTTGATCCATTTAGGAAGAAAGTTCGGCTTAAGTCCCTCGGTGAGATGATAAACAGGTTTTACCAGTTCGTCTGAATTGACCTTACTCTTCTTCTCTATATAAGGGTTTACAAGCTGAAGCCTGCCGCTGAATATGGTAACCTTGCCATGGACAAAGCACTCATCACCTACGGCAAACTTGCGCGTTATATAAGGCGAATTAAAGAATGTGAGCAGGATACGCTTATACCCGTCTCCCACATAGAAGGTGGTTGGCCTTGCCTTGCTCCTGATATTTGTATTTGGGCTGGTCATGACAACGCAGGCAAAGGATATCTCATCTCCCTCGCAAGCCTCGTAAACATTGCTTATATTGCTCCAGTCGTTATACCTGAACGGCAGGAAGCTGATAAGATCGTAGACAGTGGTTATATCAAGTCTTGCAAGCTTATCTGCGGCAGCAGGACCTATGCCTGCAATACTCGTTACCGGACTTGATAAAGTAACTCTAGCCATCAGATCCTCCTAAGACAGAAAGAATTAAGAGGACAACTGTCACACTTAGGCGCCCTTGCCGTGCAGTATTCCCTGCCGAGATCTACAGCAAGATGTCCTATTGCGATCCATTCATCCTCTTTAAATACCTTCATCATATCACGTTCAACGTTAACAGGGTTATCTGATGCCGTGATGCCTATGCGCTTCATTACACGCTTGCAATGGGTGTCCACTACTATTGCAGGTATGGAATAGACCTCCCCTACTATGAGGTTTGCGATCTTTCTGCCTATGCCTGGAACCTTCATGAGTTCATCTGTATCATGAGGGATCTCATATCCCCATTCATGAGTAAATCTGGTTATAAAGATCTTGATGGAATTGGCCTTGGCCTTATAAAGACCGCATGGCCTGATGATCTCTTCTATCCTTTTTATATCGGCACCGTCAAGCTTATCCGGATCATCAAATTCGGCAAAGAGCTCACTTGCCGTAATATTGACCCTGACATCGGTGCACTGGGCAGATAAGATACCTCTTATCGCAAGTCTATATGGCTCATCGAAATCAAGAGAGCAGGCTGAATCCGGGAATGCCTCATTAAGAGCATCCCATGTCCGCCTTGAAAGTGTCTGTTTGGATATACGGGGCATATTATTCCTCTTCGGGAGGGAACGGGAACGAGAACAGGAACTTGGCTCCGCCAAGCTCAGTGCCCTCCTCACAGGTTATGGTCTGACCATGACCTGCCAGGATCTGCTTGCAGATATAAAGACCAAGTCCGAAGCCCTCCACCTTACGCGATGGATCGGCCTTAAAGAAACTCTCGAAGATCCTGGTCCTCTTGCTCTCTTCAACGCCGGCTCCGGAATCCTCAACGGAGATCCAGATCTTACGCTGCTTTTTGTCACTCAATGTGGAGATCTTGATGATGCCTCCCTGGGGAGTGAACTTGATAGCATTGGTCACGATATTGATGATGACCCTGCAGAGCTGCTGGGCTTCACCATATGCATCTATATCAGGTCCCGGATCAAGAGATCTTATCACCTGTATATTCTTATCAGTGAGCTGAGCTTCAAGATTATCCACGATATCATTTATCATGTCGCTGATATTGAATGACTCCATCATGGAGGTATCCACATGAGACAGTGACGAAGCCTCCGTCATCTGGGTTACCAGTGTGCGGATACGGCCGACCTGCTGCTTGATGAGCTCTAAGTAATGGTCCGTCTTTTCGGGCGGGATGGTGCCGTCTAACATGGCTGTGACAAAGCCGTTGATGGATGTAAGCGGCGTCCTTATATCGTGGGCTATGGATGATATGAACATCTCCCTGTCCCTCTCCTGATGCTCCAGGGATTCGATCATATTATTAACGGTCTTGCCCATGTCGTTAAACTCAGAGGAGACTGAGAAATTGGTATAGTCCTCCGGCTCGGCATAACGCCTGGGAACCCTTACCGTAAGATCGCCCTCTGCGACCCTTGATATGGCGTTGGAGATCGCCTTGATGGGTACAAGGCTCATATAAACAAATACAGCATATAAGACTATCGCAATGACCATCGCTATCATGGCAGGAAGGAAGATAACATAGAGGTATTCCTCTCTCGTGCCGTATGTGGTCTCGTAGTTATGGACGATGCAGTAATAAGGAGTATCCTGCACAGGATAACAGGACATGGCAGTCACCACCTGCGCATTCTTGGTCTGAACCAGGTTGCCGTCATCCCTGCCCGTTGCGCTGATCAATTCCAGGGCAGCTTCGTCGGTGATGTAGGTCTTGCCGCCGTCAAGTGTAACCGTGGGGAGGATGTCGTCTGTAGATTCAAGATAATAGCTCCTGCAGTATACCCTGCCCTCACTGTCTACCAGATAGATAG
Source organism: Mageeibacillus sp. UBA6976 (assembly GCA_002450155.1). Lineage (GTDB taxonomy): Bacteria > Bacillota > Clostridia > Saccharofermentanales > Saccharofermentanaceae > Saccharofermentans. The sequence continues at coordinate 128,812 of DJYO01000013.1, forward strand.
AACCGTAATCACGGTACATCTGGGAATTGATAAGACGGTCCACGATACGGGAATTGGAGAAATTATCAGACCCGTCATTATCCATGGTATAGACAAAGCTCTTGGGCTCCGGGGATATTACGGCCCTAATGTCCTCAGCTATGGAAAAAGCCGTCTTATCGGTTCCGGTCGCTACGGAAGTGACAAGGCGGTTATACATATTCTCATATGACAGGAACAGCAGAACAGCAAAGACAACGATCGTCGTGAATACCAGGAAAGAGATGATAAACACGGCAAAATTAGATGAGAATCTCTTGCCTTCTACTTTGGGAGCCATGAATTATTTTGTCTCGAACTTGTAGCCCTTGCTCCAGACAGTCTTGATGCACCAGTTATCTTCTCTGTCAGGGTTCTCGATCTTCTCCCTGATCCTCTTGATATGTACATCAACAGTCCTGGATTCACCATAGAAATCATAACCCCAAACATTCTCAAGGAGCTGCTCTCTTGTGAATACTCTGTTGGGATTTGACGCCAGGAAGAAAAGGAGTTCAAGCTCCTTGGGAGGCATATAGATCTCTTTGCCGTCAACGGTTACAACATAACGTACCTTATCGACGGAGAACCCGGGATATGTGATCACATCCTGGCTCTGGGGCTGAGATGAACTTGTATTGGAATCGCGCTTCTCTGTACGTCTTAAGACAGCCTTGACCCTGGCAAGGACTTCCTTAGGCTCAAAGGGCTTGGGAACATAATCGTCAGCTCCAAGTTCAAGGCCGATGATCTTATCAAGAGTGTCTGTTCTGGCAGTGAGCATGATGATCGGTGTATCAGATGTCTTACGGATCTCACGGCAGATATCATTACCGTCCATTCCGGGGAGCATCAGATCGAGGATCACGATATCAGGATTGCAGGATTCAAAAGTAGGAACTGCCTTGTCACCCTGCATACATGTAAATACCTGATAACCTTCTTTCTCAAAATAGAGCTTCAGGACCTCGATAATACTCGCATCATCATCAACAAGTAAAACTTTAACTGCTGCCATTTGATCACCCCTAATCTAGCTGTAATTAATCTTATAACGTCTCACCGGATATCTTCTTGACTTCCTCTGCAAAAGACTCCGGGTTGGTAAAGTCTTTGTAAACCGATGCAAAACGCACATAAGCAACTTTATCCTTGACATAAAGTTGCTCCATTATGTACTCACCGATCTTGTGGCTGCTTATCTCCCTCTTGGGATTGTTATTGACTTCGTCAGTAATGGCAGAGACGATGGCTTGCATCTCCTCCTCGGTGACGGGTCTCTTTGAACAAGCAACCATAAGGCTGTTTAATATCTTAGTCTCGTTGTATGCCTGCTTTGTGCCGTCCTTCTTAACGACCTTGGGAACAAGTCCCTCGATTCTCTCAATAGTGGAGAAACGGTAATTGCATTCAGTGCATTCACGCCTTCTTCTAATCTCAAAGCCGTCAGAAGAGGCGCGTGAATCTAATACTCTGTCGTTACTGGAACCACAGGCGGGACAGATCATTAATTACTGACCATCCTTACCAAACATAAACCAGGGCTTAGCAGACTTCTGCTGAGGTCTCTCCTCAACGTTAGGTGTAACGTTGGGCTGAGGTCTTCCGCCTACCTGGGGCTGAACAGGCTGCTGAGGCTGAACCGGCTGCTGCATAGGTTCAGCTGCCTGAGGCTGAGGCTGAACATTTATAGGCTGAACCGGCTGTACAGGAGCCTGGGGCTGAACCTGAGGCTGAGGCTGAACAGGTCTGTTATTAACTGACTCATCTCCGAATCTGAAACCGGGCTGAGGTCTTACCTGAGGCTGAACAGGAGCCTGCTCCTGCTGCTGAGCCTGGGGCCTGGGTGTATATTCTGTTCTCGGGGGCTGAGCCTGAGGCTGTCTGCTTGTGATGATGGTAGCATTCTCACGGGAGAGAACTGATGTGCTTGCTCTGTGTCCTACAGAAGCATTTACAGTATTCTCGAAGCCGGATGCGATAACAGTGATCATGAGCTCGTCCTCTAAGGAGTCGTCGATAACAGCACCGACAATGATCTCTGCTTCAGGAGAAGCCTCCTGTCTTACGATGGATGACGCTGCATCGATCTCAGAGAGTCTCATGCCGCGTCCGCCTGTAAAGTTAACGATAACACCTGTAGCGCCTTCAATAGTTGTATCGAGGAGAGGTGAATTGATTGCCTGCTTGATAGCAACCTGGGCTCTGTCCTCACCGCTTGCACGGCCGATACCCATGTGGCAGATACCTGCATCCTTCATTACTCTTGTAACATCTGCAAGGTCGAGATTGATGAGACCGGGGATAGCTACGAGGTCTGAGATACCAGCTACACCGAACTTAAGAACCTGATCTGCCATATTGAATGCTTCTTCGAAGCTTGTATTGTCATCTACTACGTCAAGGAGCTTGTCATTGGATACAACGATAAGTGAATCAACTGACTTCTGAAGCTCTCTAATACCTCTCTCGGCATTTGCTGCTCTCTTCGCACCTTCGAATGTAAAAGGAGTTGTAACAACTGCTACTGTAAGGATGCCGAGATCTCTTGCGATCTGTGCTACGACAGGAGCAGCTCCTGTACCTGTACCGCCGCCCATGCCGGCTGTAATGAACAACATATCTGTATTGGAGATGGCTTCTGCGATCTCGTCTCTTGACTCCTCAGCTGACTTCTCGCCAACGCTGGGATCTGCGCCGCATCCAAGGCCTCTGGTGACTTTCTCACCGATCTGGATCTTAACTTCTGCCTTGTTCTTGGCAAGAGCCTGATTATCTGTGTTGATCGCAATAAAAGTAACGCCCTGGACGCCGCTCTCAACCATTCGGTTTACAGCGTTGCTTCCGCCGCCGCCTACGCCTATAACCTTAATAGCTGCGACATTTGACTCGTCCATTGAATAGCTATGCTTGCTCTCAGACATTCTTTTGCCCTCCGTAATATCAAATTCGTTGTTTCTAACCTATCTTTGTAATAAAGAAATGACTATTAATCATTCTGAATTGTAACCTAAACACAAGTTTCAATCAATATATGCAATATCTTTATTGCAGAATTGTAAAGAAACTCACATAATCATTTTAGCATTTTTTCTCAAAAACCATAAAAAAATATTATATTTTATGAAAATATCCTGAAGATCCCCCAAAAACCAAAGATGGCCGCCCCCGGCAGCCATCAGTATTCGTCGTAGATATATTCATCACCTGTCATATCAAGAGCCCCGTCACCGGTTACCTTATCGAAGGCATTGGCGTTTATAGCATAAAGCAGCCAGGCCATATCGTCGTTGATATCCTCTGTATCAGAGAGCTTGATCTGTATGAGGTTTCCCGAAGGCGAATATATGGTAAGGAAGATATAGCCGCTGGGCAGTATCCTCACCTCCTCCGTGTGGTCGAACATATTGTAATCGCCGCTTACCGAAGCATTATCGGCTGCAAGGATCGCTCCCAGAACGATTATCGCCTTATTGTAGTCATTCTTGTTCTTGATGGAAACAACGCTTCCCAGATTGATGCTGTCTAACTGCATACCGCAGATAAGAGGTCTTACGTGAGGGGCGTTATCACTTGATTCAAGCTCCAATACAAGTCCGTTCCTGTCTAATGCGGCATAGCCGTCAGGTGTCTTGATATATGCGATCTTGCTCCTCTCCTTCACCTTGATGTAAACGGTAGATGGTATCCTTATGGAAATAGTAATGTCTTCAACATATGGATTGGTTTCCTTGATCTTTCTCTCTGTATTGCCGTAGTTCAGACAGATCAGATCCCAAAGATTGCCGCTGACTCCGCTCATCAGATGTTTATCGTATTCGAGTCCTGTCATTGCCAGGATCTCTTCATCACTTAATACCACATTGCCTTCGATCTTAACATTCCTTAACCTGAATGCCGGAAGGAATGCCACAAGACAGACTATCAGGATGATGAGCGATGCCAGGGATATGGCAAGAATAGCAGGACTTGACAGATGGATCTCCGGGAGATCTATCTCAGGAAGCTTGAACTCCTTCTTGGGAGCAGGCTTGGGTGTCTTTTTGATAACCTTTTTAGGTTCATCAGATACTTCGGCCTTCTCTTCTTCCTTCTCTCCTTCGGCAGAGGTTTCCTGTTGGGATTCTTCCTCTTCTGTCCCAGCTTCTTTAGAGTCTTTTTCCTTGATATCTTCCTTGTCATCAGAAGATGCAGAGTCCTTATCAGGCTCTGTTACTTCGGCATCTTCCTTGGCATCATCTTCAAGATCGCCAAACAGTTTATCAAGTTCGTTATCGTCCATTATCTGTTATCCATTACATCTCTGATCGCTTTTATTATGCGCTCATTAGTATCATACACCGCTTTGCTTTGTGCAACCTTTCTTATCCCGGCCCTCCTGCTGTCATCGTTAAGCAGATCTAATAACACATCCGTAAGCTTGCCGTCCTCAACATCCTTATCGCTGATCACGATACCGCCGCCGCCTGATGCCACCATATTGGCATTATAGGTCTGGTGATCGTGAGCTGCATGAGGATAAGGTACCATTATCGAGCAGGCACCCGTGGCTGTGATCTCTGCGCAGGTAACAGCGCCTGCCCTTAATATGCAGACGTCACTGCCGGACAGATAAACATTGGGCTCATCGATATAGCTCATTATCTCAAGATTTGAAGGCAAAGTCTCAGGCATTTCGACTGCATTATGCTTGCCTACACTGAGAACAAACCTGATGCCTGCAAAACGAGGATCTGCGCTTGTCTTCAGGATAAAGTTTGTAAGAGTCTTGGCGCCGAGAGATCCACCCATGGTAAATACCATTTTGTCCGTATCCTTAAGTCCCAGCTTCTGCCTTGAGCCTTCGTAAGTATTGCCGTACATTATGCTCCTTACGGGATTGCCTGTGCAGACGACTTTGCGGGCTTTACTGAAGACATCTTCCTGATCGGGAAAGCCGGTCATAACAAGGGCCGCCCCCTTGGAAAGAAGCTTGTTTGCCCTGCCGGGGAAGGCATTTGCCTCGTGTATCATCACAGGGACCCTAAGAGCCTTTGCCGCATAAAGAAGCGGAGCGCTTACATATCCGCCGGTAGAGATGACCGCATCAGGTTTAAATTCCTTGATGATGCTGCGGCACTGCTTCTTACCCTTCTGCAGAGCTATAAGAGCCTTGAAGAATCTGGGTGAAGGCTTAAGCGGCATAGCCATGGCGGTAATGGGTCTGAATTCATATCCGGCCTTGGGCACAAGTTCCCCTTCGAGGCCCTCTGCTCTTCCGGTAAATATGATCTCACAGTCGCTGCCATAGCAATCCTTGAGCATGCCCGCTATTGCAAGAGCAGGATTGATATGTCCCGATGTGCCGCCGCCTGTAACGATAAATCTGACGCTCATTAAGCTTTGGCCTCCTTGATCTGCTTAGGTTTTGTTCTATACCTGGATATCTGAAGGATAAAGCCGTAAGCGATAAGGAGAGATATCTGTGCCGTACCGCCGTAGCTCATGAAGGGCAAGGTTACACCTGTTGAAGGAATGACCTGGAGCTCAACCGCGAGATTAAGGAACACCTCAACAAATATGAGCGTGGTACACCCTGTGGCTACAGTCCTAGCATATACGCCGTCCGCTCGCCATATTACCTGCATGCACATTGCAAATATGATCAGATACAGGATTATCAGTATAAGCCCTCCGACAAAACCAGTCTCCTCCACATATATGGAGAAGATGTAGTCATTCTGGGCCTCGGATACATAGTTGTACTTGGCTCTGGAATTACCGATGCCTACGCCCCACATTCCACCGGAACCCAGAGCATTCATGGCATTATCTACCTGCCTTGTATCGTCTGATGAGATCTCCTCTTCTTCCTCATCATCAGCATTATAGATGGCGATTCTCTTAAAAACGTGAGCGTAGTTTCTCATTATCCTGTCTCTTGTGGAAGCAGGAGCTACTGCGATACCTATCGTTCCTACTATGGCAGCCAGGAGCAGTGTGATGAGACCTCCGACGATCCATGACTTGATCGGGATCTCAGAGCTTACTGCGCACATGAATATAACAGCTGCGATGATTATGAAGCAGGATACGTGAGGCTGAAGTACGATAACAACGTCAACCAGAGCTGCCGTAACTACAGGGATAATGAAATCAACTGCAGCATCCAGGAGCATCTGACGCCCGGGAGTTTTGGACTTGATCTTACCCTTTGCTCTCATGGAGCAGATAAGTGAGCGCCATCCTGCAAATGCTATTACCAGGGCAACCTTGATGACTTCTGATGTCTGGAACTGGATACTTCCGATGGTAAGCCATCTGCTCGCACCATGCTCGGCACCGCCGGCTCCAAACAGAAGGGTCACTATGGCAAGTACCAGGCTCACTGCGTATGCACCGAACATCATGAAACGGTTGTCAAAGAGCTTAGGCGGCAGGAAGGATATCAGTATGCAGGCTACAAACCCCAATACCGTAAAGATAAGCTGGCTTCTCAAAAAATGTGCGGAATCTCCAAACAGACCATAGGCGTCAGGAGCCGAAACAGAGAAGAGCACTACCATACCAAAGGACAGCATGACCAGTATCATGAGTATCATAGGGATATTCGTCTGATACCGGCGAATAGGCGCCTTAATGCTTCCGTCAGGCTTCCTTGACGTATCGACTTCTACAGGTTCTATAAGCTGCTCAATATCCTTATCAGTTCCCGTCATTTGCTCTCATTACCCTTCTCGATAAAATAGTCTGCCAACTTCTCAAGACCGAAAGAGTGTGATCCCTTAAAGAGCACGCAGTCTCCGGGCTTAAGATACTCTTCAAGCCTTCTCCTCATATCTTCTGTATCACTGCACTTGATTATCTCAAGACTCATATTGATGCTGTGAGCGCCCCTGATAAAGTCATCTGCGTTATCTCCGGTAACAAATACCCTGTCCACATCGTATCTGGCACAGTTCTTGCCGATCATCTCGTGAAGCACAGGAGCATAGTCGCCCAGCTCGAGCACGCCTCCTAACGCCATAACGCCGCGTCTGCCCCTGGACTGGTATTTGAAATTCTCGAAGGCAGCCGCCATGGATTCAGGTGATGCATTATAAGCGTCGTTGATTATCAGATACTTATCTGTCTCAGTTGCAAGGCCTCTGCCTGCTCCCTGAGAAAAATCCGAGATGGCAGATCTGATGAGATCTTTGGAATCATCATCTCTTCCAAGACCAAAGTGATAAGCACAGTACAGGGCAAAAAGGACATTCCTTACAGCCGCATCACCATGCTGGCTGATCCTTATGCCGCTGATAAAGTCAGAAGAGCTTTCCGGACTTGCGATGCAGGAATCAAATGTTGTTCCCTCATCATCCGTAACAACAAGATCACTCTTCATAAACCAGGCGCTGTAAGGATTATCGTCAGAGAGTTTAGATGTGATGCCTACTACCATCTTGCCTAAGGGCAGATTGGATATGGCATATTCAAACAGCTGGGGATCGTCGCCGTTAACTGCAAGGATGCCGCCATCTGTAAGACCTTCGGCGATCTCAAATTTAGCCTTGATTATATTCTCACGGCTCCCGAGACGGCCTATGTGTGAATAGCCGGTATTGGTTATAACGGCAAGATCCGGGAGAGCAATATTAGTAAGGTAAGATATCTCACCCAAAGCTCTCATACCCATCTCAAGGATCAGTATCTCGGTATCAGCAGGAGCAGAGAGTATCGCCTTGCTCATGCCTATCTCGTTATTGTTATTGGCTGTAGTTGCATGGACCTTGTATCCTGTTGCAAGAACATCCCTTATAAGATTTCTCGTAGACGTCTTGCCGACGGAACCTGTAATGCCTATAACCTTGCATCCGCCAAGTCCGAGTCTTAATCTGTAGTGCTTGGCAAGCCTGGCCAGGGCATCAGATGTATCCTCTACCACAATGCCGATACCACCTTCGGGTATGTAGGAAGCATTAGATACCACTACAGCCGCAGCACCTGCTTCTATGGCCATGGCCGCATATTCATCTCCGTTGAAATTCTCACCTTTGAGCGCAAAGAAGATATCCCCTTTGCCTATGGTCCTGGTATCCGTAGATACATCCGTTATCTCAACATTTGTATCGTATATCTTATCCTTGGTCTTGGATATCCTCTCGGCACCCAGAACATTCTTTATCTCATCTAAAGTAAACTTTGCCATTATTCTCTGCCTTCTGCCTTAGCTACGGCCGAAACCGCAGTCTCGTAATCGTCAAAATGTATCTTGGTCTTGCCGAAGATCTGATAGTCCTCGTGACCCTTGCCTGCAATAAGGACGGTATCGCCACTCTTTGCAAGTTCAATGCATCTTGCAATAGCCGATGCTCTGTCGCTTACCACTTCGTATTTGCCGGTGGTCTTTGATATACCGGTAATGATATCTTCGATTATCTTGTCCGGGTCTTCTGTCCTCGGATTATCTGTCGTTATTATGGTGTAGTCCGATTTAAGACCGGATACCTCGCCCATCTCGAATCTTCTATCCCGGGGTCTGTCGCCGCCGCAACCGAACATGGTTATCAGTCTGCCCTCCGTGTACTCTCTTAAAGTATCGAGCACGCTGCCCAGTGCAGCTGCATTATGGGCATAATCAACCAGGATGCTGATGCCGGAATTATTTGGGACAGGCTGAACTCTGCCTGGAACGCTGCATTTTGCAAGAGCTGATCTTATTGCATCAAAGCTTACTCCTGCCTTCATCGCGCAGCATATGGCACAAAGAGCATTGTGGACGCTGAATTCACCGGGCAGAGATACAAATACCTCTCCATTATACTGAGGACTTATCAGATCGAAGGTCGTACCTATTACATGTCCCCTTCTGTCCTTGCGAAGGTTCACTGCCCTGATATCCGCCTTGTCACTTAAGCCGAATGTTATGATCTCACACTTGCCCTCGCAGTATTTAATGACTTCAGGAGCCTTATCGCTGTCAATATTAATAAAGGCCGTCTCGCAGTCGTCAAATATCTTAAGCTTGCAGCTGAAATAATCCTGCATGTCAGGGTGTTCATGGGGAGCAATGTGATCGTTATAAAGATTGGTAAAACATGCGCATTTATATCTTATGCCGTAAACTCTGTAACGCTTAACCCCAAGGGATGAAACTTCCATTATAAGATTCCTGGAACCGGACCTATACAGTTCATCCATCATGTTATAGATCTCTGTTGATTCAGGAGTAGTAAGGCGTGCCGGGATCTTTCTGTCTCCAATGTAGTTGCAGACTGTACCTATAAGACCCGAACTGATACCAGCCTCATCAAATATCTGCCTGAGCATGAATGTGGACGTGGTCTTGCCCTTGGTCCCCGTAATGCCGTAGATATCGAGCTTTGATTCAGGGTGGCCGAGTATTGCAGAAGATACGACTGCAAGGGCCCTCCTGCTGTCAGGTACTTCAACAACGGTAACATCCCTGCCCTCTGCCATATCAGCTATCTCGGAAGCGCTAAGTATCTCGCGCCCGCTGTCCACTATCACAGCATTAGCTCCGCTAAGTATCGCTGCTTCAACAAAGCGGTGACCGTCAAATTCAAAACCTGCTATGGCAACAAATAAACAGCCGTCAGTGATCTTACGTGAATCTGATTCAGCACGCGTAACATCACAGCTTGCGGGATCACCCGTTATCGTGTTGTATGATTCCCCTGAGAGGACTTCGCTTAATAACATCGATACTTCTCCTTAAGTTCTTTGCATATATTATAAATATAATATGCGAAATCCATTAATTTTATTTAGGGCAAAATAGGGAATTTTCGCGAATGGACGGGTGATATTTGGTAAAACCCGCTTAAGGTCTGTCAGCCTACCCCTTCTTCTTCCTCTCCCGTGGTGGTCTCAGGCGGGGTCGTGACATCTACCATTACACCGTCCTCGGACATTACACGCTCACCTGTAGGCTCGGCCGAAGTTTCGGCAGTAGTCTGGTTTACGGGAGCATTAAGTTCCAGTGTTACCTGTATTATCTCGCCTGCTAAGACCTGGGTACCTGCAGCAACGCTCTGGCCGGTGCAGACACCTGTGACATCGCCCTTGATCTTGCAATTGAGGTTAAGGTCAAGGCAGGCTTCGATACATTCGATGGCAGACATTCCGGACATATTTGGAACTCTGGTTGTAAGCATCTGATCCTCAGGAACGCCCTCGGGATACATAATAACGACGCCTGTTTTATAGAGTGTCTCAGTATAGCTCGGATATGTTCTTGCAACGATAGTATCTGAATCCATGTCGATAGTTCCGTAGATAGTGGAAAGGCCGTTTGTGGAGATCCTGGAGGCAGCTTCTGAAGCCGTCATGCCGTCAACCTTCTGAACATAGTACTGAACCAGGAGCTGGTCGTATTCATCTGCTGTAAATATTCTCTCAACGCCCATATATGTCAGGGTTCCTTCAACTATCTTAGCCGCTGTTGAAGCTGCTGACGAGGAACCTACCGAATGGTCTGCAGGCTTGTTTATAACAACGAGGACTGCGATCTTAGGATCATTGGAGGGTGCGTAGCATGAGAATGAAAGCACGTGGCATCCGCGCAGAGGTCCGGTCTCGATCGTAGATGTGGAGGTCTTACCTGCAACGGAATATCCGGCAACTCGTCCGGCTGAACCTGTACCGTCAGATACAACTCCTTCCATCAGTGTCCTTACTCTTGCACAGGTATTCTCGGAGAATACGGTCCTTACTACCTCGGGCTCTATCTCATCCACGACATTGCCTTCAGAATCAGTTATGTAGTGGGCAATGTGAGGAACCATAAGATCTCCGCCGTTGATGATCGCGCAGTAAGACATAAGAAGCTGGATAGGAGTTACGGTGGCAGACTCTCCGAATGACAGACAAGCCATATCGAGTTCCTGGGGATCAGTATGGAAGATGCCCTTTCCTTCAGCAGGAAGATCTATACCTGTTATGTCGTAGAAGCCGAGCATCCTTACATAGGAATAGTACTTGCTTATGCCGATCCGTCTTGCCAGCTGTGCAAAGATAGGATTGCAGGAATTCTCAAATGCTTTGAGCAGAGTCTCAGAACCGTGGTTATAGCTGTGAGACTTCTGGAGCCAGCAGGATATGGCATAGTTGGATATGTTTATGGGTGCATCACTGAAGACCTCATCTTCTGTGGTCAGATTCTCTTCGAATGCCATGCAGGTCGTAAGTGACTTAAATGTAGAACCGGGCTCGTAGGTATCGGAGATGCAGCGGTTTCGCCAGCAATTGGCCATTATGTAGTTGACCCTGTCCTCATCGCTCATCATCTGCCATTCAAGCTCTCCCATACCGTAAGGCATTGCATAGGGGTCGTTAAGGTCGTAGTCCGGCAGGGATACCATGGCAAGGACCGCGCCTGTATAAGGATCCATAACGATAGCGCAGACTCCGTCAATAGGATTGTACTTCTGATATGCTTCCCTCGCAGCTTCCTCTGCTATTCTCTGGATGTTAAGGTCTATGTTTGTAACAATGTTATAACCGTCAGAGGCAGTTTCTGTAGTAGCTTCCGAATAAGGAAGAACGCCTCCCGTGATCTCGTCCGTCTCGGAATATCTGTAACCGTCAGTACCGGACAACAGGTCGTTATAGTAGGCTTCAAGCCCGTATACGCCCTTAAGGGACTCACCGTCATTACGGGCATAACCAATTACCTGGGATGCCAGGCTTCCGTAATTATAGTATCTCTGGGGTACAGCAACATAGCCAAAGCCCTTTATCTTGTTGTCCCTGCAATAAGACTCGAAGGCCTCCTTGATCTCAGCGGGGACATTCTTGGTTACATCACATCCTGCTACCTGATTTCTCGGATCTTCCTTATCACTGGGATCAACCGGGATAATGCCATCCATCTTCTCATAGGTTACTCCCAGATAGGATACGCAGGCTTCGATTATCTGATCCCTTGTAAGCTCGGTAGATGTAACAAGAGAAGGAGAGCAGACTACAGTATAATCGTAAGTATTGGATGCAAGGGGCATGCCGTTGGCATCATAGATCATGCCTCTGTCAGCCGAATAGGTCATAAGTGTCCACTGCTGGTTAGCAGCCGCGTGGGCATAGACCTCATAATTATTTACTGTTATATCGTAGAGCTTATAGATCAGATATCCGAATCCGATCAGTACCATTACAAAAATGGCTGCAACTGCAAGCCTGGAGCCCTGGGCTCTCCTGTTAGACTGCTCCATCTGATATGTCCTCTCAAAACTTAAGGATGCTCGGCATAGTAAGTCGCAAGAGCATTAGTCGCATTCTCCAGCGCCTCAGCATTTATGCCGTCCATATTGTATGTTACCACTGTTTTGAGAGAATCGTTATTAGGAACAGGAAGACTTACTACCTGATTCTGGTTAGGATCCTGCATTCCGAGAGCGAGAGCCTGAGCTCTTACGGTCTCCATGTCTGTAACGCCATGTGCATTCTCTTCTGCATCAAGTATCTGTGTCTTGAGGACATTGATCTGGTCCTTAAGATTGGAGTTATCTCTTGCGATCTCAGAGATCTCAGTCTGGGGATACATGAGCAATATTGCCATAAAGCCTATGGCGATAATAAGGCCGGCACAGATGCATGTCTCAAAAAGCTTACGTGCAGTAAGCTTTCTGGCCTGCTTGTTCTGTTCCTTGCGCATCTTATCGTCCTCATACTTTAATACAAAATTGTGACCCTGTCTCTGAACTTCCTCACTGGTGACATAAGGATTAGGAACAATATCGAGTTTTTCTTCAACAATAACTTCATTCTTCCTTGGATGTACGGTTGTACCGTTCAAGGCAAGCTTAGTCTTACGAGCCTTAAGTGCCTCGTCAAGATCCTTGTCTCTTCTGAAATTGTCCTTACGTTCTTTAATTGCCATAACCCTAACCCGTCAATCAGTTGTATTGTTCGTTGTTGTTCCTCTCAAATATCCTCAGCTTTGCCGACCTTGCTCTGGGATTGTCAGATACCTCTTCTTCTGTCGGCTCCATGGGTTTCTTAGTGATCACCGTACCAAGAGGTTTCTTACCGCAAACGCACACCGGGAAATCTCTTGGACAAGTGCAGGGAAATTCAGCTTTCCTGAAACCCTCCTTGACTATCCTGTCCTCTAAAGAGTGGAATGTGATCACCACGAATCTTCCACCCGGCTTAAGATGTCTTACGCCGTCTGAGACCAGCCTCTCGAGACCTCTTAACTCGTGGTTTACCTCTATCCTTATTGCCTGGAAACATCTCTTGGCAGGATGCTGATCCTCACCTCTTCCGTGTCCCGGCATGTATTCCTTGATCGCTTCAGCAAGCTCTACTGTTGAAGTAAAAGGCTTAACTTTCCTTCTTGCGACTATTCCCTCAGCGATCCTGCCGGAATGGCGTTCCTCGCCATATTCCTTAAAGATGCGGTCAAGTTCGTCTCTTGAATATGTATTTACTACAGTTGCAGCAGTAAGGCCTTCAGATAGATCCATTCTCATGTCGAGAGGACCGTCGTTCATGTATGAGAAGCCTCTTTCAGCTTTATCTAACTGATAGGAGGATACGCCTACATCTGCAAGAATTCCGTCAACCTTGCCGAGCTTCATGGAATCGAGGATATTATCTATCTCACCATAATCTGACTTGACCGGCATCCAGTTTGTCATCTCGAAGCGTTCTTTGTTCAGCATATTTGTAGCAAGAGCCGCATCGTCCTTATCTATTGAGATAAGGGTACCGTTCATATTAAGTCTGGAAGCGATCATCGCAGAATGTCCGCCGCCGCCAAGAGTGCAGTCTACGTAGATTCCGTCCGGCTTGATATTTAAAGCTTCTATAGCCTCCTCCGGCATTACGGATACATGTTTAAAATCAGAGTCCTTCAACATTATACAGAGTGTCCAATCCTTCGATATTGCTTAAGTCGTGATCCTCATTCTCATATGTGGTCTTGAGGCAGATGTCGAGTTTGTCTTCTTCTGCGAAGATGCATATCTCATCTCCGGGTTTTGCACCGATATTCTCCCAAAGCTCGGAATTAACGGTGATCCTGCCCTGAGAATCTACGCTGACCTCGATAGACTCGCCCAAGATAGCTCTCTGGATCTTGCGGACATTCTTATTCATTGAATTAAAGCTCTTTATCTGAGCCTTGATCTTCTCGAAATTCTCCTTGGTATAAACACAAAGATACCCGACATCCAAACTGTTCGTTACGACCAGTTCGTTGCCGAGGATGGCTTTTTGCTTAGTAGGAACGAAAAATCTCCCCTTAGCATCAATTTTCTTTGTATCACGTGCCAATTCTTCTCTCCGCCGATCCGTTTTGGAAATCAGGATATGTTATAATTAGTTCCACGAATCTTCACCAACTGTAACATTTCCTCCCGAATTCACCACACGTTTGTATTTTAACTGTAACTTTTTTTTAATGCAATAGTATTTAGCCTGTTTTTTCGAAAAATATTAAATTTTTTGGATAACCGCCTTCTGCATATAGTTTTGCCCTGTTAAAGTCAGCCGGTAAATCTTGGAAAAGAGTATTGAAGCTTATATCACCAGCTACAACATCGTATAAAGTTCGCTAAGGTGTTCGCTAATATAGCGAACATGTCAGCGAACATCGTCTGCTATTATTACAGCAATGTATAAAGTTCGCTAAAGAGTTCGCTGTTATAGCGAACCTGTCAGCGAATTTTCATCCCAAAACTAAAAGGACTGATCCCTTGCCGGACAAGGAGCCAGTCCTACAACTTTTGGGATTCACTTCATGTGGTGAATTCCTTATTTATCTGTTCCATCGTCGGATAGGATTGGATCGCTCCTTCCGTCCGTATGGAAATGGAGCTGAACCTTGAAGCAAAGACAAGAGCTTCTTCCAGGATGTCCTCTGATATATATTCAAGATCATCCCTCTTAATGCCCTTGGACTTAAGATAATATAATAAAGATCCTATAAAGCCGTCACCTGCGCCAGTCGTATCTACAGCCTGCGTCTTGACTGACGGGACATAGATCTTGTTGCCGTCCTTGTCTATGGCATAGCAGCCCTTACTTCCCATTGTATATATAACAAGCTTAACATTGCCCGTAAAAAGAACACCCAGCGCCTCGTCAAGATCACTAGTGCCTGTAATGAATTCAAGTTCCTCGTCAGAGATCTTAAGAATGTCCGCTTCAGGAATAAAACATGCAACTGCTGCTTTAAGTTTATCGAGGTCATCCCATAACATGAACCTGAGATTAGGATCAAAACTTATCAGGGCTCCTTCTTTCCTTGCAAGAGCGATCGCAACTCTATGGGCATCTCTCATGGGAAAATCACCAAGGGACACGCTGCAGAAATGAAGAGCCCAACAATCGTCGAAGAATTCTCTTCTGATATTCTCCGCACCATATAACATATCGGCAGAAGGCTTCCTGTAAAACGAGAATTCCCGCTCTCCGTTCCTGCCTAAAGTTACAAAGGCAAGAGCGGTATTAGCCTTATCTGTATATTCGATAGCAGAGGTATCCACTCCCGCTTTGATAAGATCGTCTGTGATAAGCCTGCCAAAGGGATCTGCTCCTAATCCGGTGAGTATCCTGGAACTGCCTCCTAAGACAGAGAAAGCACCACACACATTTGCAGGCGCTCCACCGGTCCTGGGGGAGAAAGATCCCACTTCTTCAAAACTTACTCCTGATCTGTCGGGTATAAAATCTATCAGCGCTTCACCTATCGCTACAAGGGTATCCTTGTTCATAAGTCTATAGGCGTCAACTTCAAGGCCGGAAGTCTCTATCCGTACTTCAGGGAAAGCGGGATAGAATCTGGTACTTAATACATATCTTCCGGAATTGATAAATACCTCAAGACTGGATCTGTCAGCAATTATCCTGATATCCTTAACGATCCCCGTCTTTATCTTGCGATATGTCCTGCCAAAGCCTTCAGTTTGGTCAGCAAACTCCATCTTAAGGACATCACCGTCAAAGCTTATCTTGACACCTGATATGCTGATATATCCCTCTTTGGTATCTGCTCTGCATACTATATCAAGAGGCAGCCTGTGCCAGGACTCACCCTCTATAGCCTTAAGACTGCACCTTAGTGAATCGATCTCTCTTATAGGATTTTGCAGTATAAAGCCCTCAGCATCCGTTTCAATCTCTCTCGGGATCGAAAGACAATGCTGTCTTCCCATTTCTATAGTGGGATTTGTATATTCTGTTGTCCCCTGCCCCATCCAGCCGATAATGATCCTTCTGCCGTCAGGTGCTGCAAAAGTCTGAGGCGCATAGAAATCAAACCCAAAATCCAGTTCCTCGTATGAAGAAGCTTTATTGCCGACTAATCTGAAGTATCCGCTGCTGTTCTGATTCTGATATTTGTATTCTTCAGCTTCCATGCCCTGAACGCAGGCGAGAAGATAAGACCGGCCGCCAAGATCCACCAGATCCGGACACTCCCACATATATCCCATGCCGGGACAGGTTATAGCTTCTTTGAATCTGAAGTTGCAAGGATCGGGGCCTTCGTATACAAGAGCCATTCCTTCATCATCTTTAGTCCTCGCGCCCAGTACCATACGCCAGATCCCGTCCGCGAAACTTACCTTCGGATCCCTTACATGGCAGCTGCAGTAATCAGGATAGTCGCTGTTTGTAAGGAGGACTGTTTTATCTGAGGAGCAAGTCCCGTCATCAGAGGTCACAAAGATCTGGTTTGCTTCCCTGCCTTCAAGAACGAGATCGAAACCTTCATGCTCCACATTCCCTGTATAAAAATAGTATATCTTATCCTTATAAGACACAGCAGAGCCGGAAAATGCCCCGGTACTGTCACTGATATGGTCAGGTTTTATAAACTCCCCCACAAATCTCCACTTAAGAAGATCAGGACTTACAAAGTGTCCCCAGGACCGTAAGCCTTCGCCTGTTGCATTACCGGGAGTATATTGAAAATATACGTGATAAAGGCCATTATGGAAGACAAGGCCATTAGGATCGTTCATCCAGCCTCTTACAGGCTCCATATGGAGATACTGCTTCCACTTAAATGACATAGGTGCTATGACCTCGACATCGAGATATTAAGTATGACCCCGAAGGCCAGGAAGTTAATGAGCATCGCAGTGCCTCCCAGACTGATAAAGGGCAGCGGGATCCCCGTTATCGGCAAGAGCCCTACTGCCATACCCATATTCTCTATGTAGTGGAAAGCAAAATAACCTGCAAGTCCCGTAAGAGTAAATGCCGATGCCTTGGATGGCACCTTGCTTGCAACATAGAGGCATCTGCAGATAAAGAAGAAAGCCAACGCGATTACCACGGTGGTGCCGATAAATCCCAGATGTTCAGATATCGCTGCAAAGATAAAATCACTCTCTTTAACAGGAACCGAAGTATAGATCCCTGTGGTATTGCCGGCAAGACCTCCGGATGCGATTGCGGCCTTGGACTGGACCAGGTTATATTCGGATTTCGGATCCGATCCTTCAAATACCAGGGACAGTATTCTGTTCTTCTGATAATCCTCCAGGTAGAATGTCCACACCGCAGGAATAAAGATAACTATTACCGAAGATATGGCCAGAAGGAAATATCTGTACTTGATACCCCAGACAAAGAGCATGCATACAAAAGTAAACATGATGACCATCGCAGTACCAAAGTCCGGCTGGGTAAGTATCAGCAGCAAAGGAACCGCATAGACCACGCCCATCATGGCAAAGCCCTTAAGGTAAGTCATCTTCTTATCAGACATCGCTTCGAATAGCTCGGATGCCACCAGGATAAGTCCTATCTTCGCAAGCTCGGAAGGCTGGAAGTTGCCTATTACAGGCAGATTGAGCCAGGAATCTGCGCCCCATACGGAAGCCAGGGAATAACCGTCGATCGGCACGAGCATAAGGAGCAGTACCGACACCACATATATTCCCCTGCCTATGAGCTTGAGGAACTGGTTATCCAGCACAGCGATTATTATCGCGGCAAACAGACCTGCCGCAGTAGCAACTATCTGTCTGTAATAATTTCCGGGGTATGCTGCGTAGCCGTTGGATAAGACCTTCTGCAGGACAAACAGTCCGATTATGGTGAGCGCCAGGATCGGAACAACAAGATAGTAATCCACACTCTTAAGTCCGGTCTTACTCCTCAGTTTAACTAGTCCGTTAGATCTGTTATCCATTACTTCTTGGCAGCTGTCTCAGTCTGATAGAATCTCTCAGGTATCTCCTTGCACTTAATGTCCTTGTAGCGTGCATATGCAATATAGAGCAGTGATGCTATAACGAGGATAAATGACAGGAGCTGTGATGTTCTTATTGATGTGCCGAACAGATAAAGTGAATCTGTCCTCAATCCCTCAAGGAAAAATCTCATAAAGCCATAGAGGGCAAAATATGTGCATGAAGTCTCGAAGGAATGCTTGCTGTTCTTCCTTACATAGAGCAGTATCAGGAATATGAGCAGGTCACCTAAGGATTCGTAGAGAAACATAGGATGGACCGGCTGAGTTGCAACAAGAGTCGGACAGTTGCGCATGAGATAGCTCTGTACGCTCTCGGATGTCATTCCCCAGGGGAGTGTCGTGGTAGTGCCGAAGGCTTCCTGATTAAAGAAATTGCCCCATCTGCCGATAGCCTGTCCCAGAGGAATGTAGACTATTGCAAAGTCTGCAAGTGCTGTAAAAGGGATCTTTCTTATCTTGCACATTATAAACGCGCCCAGCATAGCTCCTATGACGCCGCCGTAAACTGCAAGTCCGCCCTCTCTGGTATTAAATACCATTCTAAGGTCCTTGGAGAAATAATCCCATTCGCAGAGGACATAGTAGAGTCTTGCCCCGACTATTGCGCAGGGAATGCATACAAGAACGATGTCGTATACAAGCCCGTCAGGGAAATTCAGTTTCTTGCTCTGCAAGATAGCAAGCGTCACGCAAATAAGGATCGCACCTGCTATTAATATACCGTACCAATATACATCGAGACTGCCGATCCTGAATGCGACAGGATCTATATTAAATACCCAGCCAAGTCCCGGGAATGAAACGCCTTCTCCTGAATCCATATCAATCACTCCTAATAAAAGCTAAATGCTATATTACCACATTACTCAAGACCATGGGCCTTAAGATATTCCTTTGCCTCAATTTTATTTCTTTCTACAGCGCTTATGAGTTCTTCTTTAGAACCGAACTGAGTCTCGGGTCTTAAGAACTTAAGGAGCTCGGTCCTGATATAAGCTCCGTAGATATCTTCATCAAAATCGAATATATATGTTTCTATTACGTCTGATACCGCATCTTCTACAGTAGGCCTTAGACCTACATTGGCAACTCCATATAAAGTCCTTGCACCAAGGATCACACTTACGACATATACTCCCCTTCTCACCTTGAATTTCTCTTCTGTAATATCGAGGTTCGCAGTGGGGAAGCCCATCTTACGTCCAAGCATCTTACCCTTGCACACTCTGCCGGAATAGAAGAAATCCCTTCCGGAGCAAAGCCGTGATGCAAGCTCAGTATCTCCTGATGCAAGTGCCTCTTTAAGCCAGGCAGTAGAGATCTTACGGCCGCTTATATCCTTAAGTTCCGGCACGACCTCTATATCTATCAGGTTATTACTGCAAAAAGAACTTAAGAGATCTGCTGTCCCAAGGCCTCCCCTGCCGAATGTATAGTCGAATCCGCAGATAACAGTATGGGCATTCATGGCAAGCTTGATCACTCTTACCATGTAGTCTTCGGCTGTCATGTCCTTTACTTCGGCATAATTCAATACCAGGACTTCATCCACTCCCCAAGACTCTAAGACAGCTATCCTCTCGTCTACTGTATATAAGACGCCCTCACCGGATTTTGCAAGACCGGTAAAAGTCTGAACGCAGGTCTTGAGCTTCAGCTTTTTTGCAATGCTAACAGCCTTCCTTATTATCTGCTCATGTCCTTCGTGCAGACCGTCGAACATGCCAAGGCAGACGACCCTTCCGTCCTTGCTTAAGGGGATAGTATCAAGATAAAACTTCTGTATAGGCTTAATCACCTGCAAATACCCTCTCTATCCTGAAAATATATCTGCTATCCTCAGTAGCAGGATATACGACTGCTATCAGCCTTTCCTGGTATACAGCCTTATATAATCTGCCTTCTTCGTATAAGGGATCGCATAAGATCTTTTTGCCGAAGCTAAGGTCTTTTGCCTGAGAGGACGTAAGCTCTACCCGAGGCATGTCTTCCAAACACAGACCGGCAGGAAGGATAAACCCGTAATCGCCTCTTTCTTTCATCTCAGTCATGGAATCTAATGAATAGGCATCCTTAACCATAAACGGGCCGCAGGAAATCCTTCTTAATGATATGGCATGAGCGCCAAAACCTGTCAGGCGTCCCGCGTCATCACATATAGTCCTTATGTATGTTCCCTTGGAGCAGGACACGTCAAAATCCACTACAAAACCTTTGTCCTGCTCTTCAATTGAGTTGATGGTCAGATCGTTAATCCTGATCTCAACAGGTTTAAGCTCAAACTCCACGCCGTCCCTTGCAAGGTCGTAGGCCTTTTTGCCGTTTATCTTCTTGGCTGAATACTTAGGCGGTATCTGGGAAGTGGTTTTCGCAACTTCTGCAAAAGCCTGTCTTACCGTGGCAAAATCAGTAGATCTCAGGTCTTCCATCTGTTCTTTGGACGGATAATTCTCAAAGGTTATCTCCCCTTCGCTGTCCATGGAATCTGTAGCAGCCCCAAAGAAAGCCCTGCAGCTGTAACTCTTGTCAAACCCGTCACAGAATCTAAGATACTTAAGCCCCTTGCCTGCAAAGACCGGCAAAAGCCCCGTAGCAAAAGGATCAAGAGTCCCGAGATGCCCGACTTTTTTTGTGCCAAGGATCTTTCTCATTGCCATATCCACAGCAAAAGAAGTCATATTGGCAGGTTTATCGACCAATATCAGTCCGTCGGGATTCATAGGAGTTCAGATGCCCTCCTGATAACATCTCCGGCCAGATCATCTATTGTCCCGGATCCGTCTTTTACAGTAAAGCCGGCAGCTCTCAAATGGCCGCCGCCACCGTACAAAGAGGCAAAAGCTGCAGAATCAAAGTAGGATACAGACCTTACATTGGCCCTGATCTCACCGGTGCTAAGCTCTCTTAAGACTATAGCAACCTCAACGCCTTCAATATCTCTCATAGCTGATACTACATCGTCGACAGCATCAGGCAGAGCCTCATGTTTGTCGAAAAGGCTTCTTGGAACAGTGGTTATCGCAAGCTTGCCTTCGCAATAGAGCTTGACTCTCATCCTTGCTTCGGCTGATACCCTGAACTTATAAAGGGCTTTGCGGTCAAAGAGGTTATAGCTTACGGATGTAATGTCTCCACCAAGCTCCATGAGCTTGCCTGCAGAATCCAATGTCTCCGGTCTTGTATTCTTATAAGTAAACCTGCCTGTGTCAGTTACTATCCCTGTCATAAAACACTGGGCGGCAAGAGGAGATATGGTCTTATCTTCAGGCATGCTGAGGGATTCAGCTATCTTGCAGGAGGCATAGAAACAAAGCTCAGCAGCAGAAGATGCATCCGGCTCTATCCACATATTGTCGCCTCTCATGGTTATGGATGCATGGTGATCGATTATGAGCTTATCCTTGCAGGATTCAAAATACTCACCGCAGCATCCCATTCTGCCGGGCTCGGATATATCTACAGAGAGTGCCTGGATATAAGGCTTGCCGTAGATGGTCCCTTTATCCTTAAACTCATGTATCTCGTCAAGATCTTCGTTATAGATATTAAAGAGCAAGTCTTCAACACCCATAAATTCCATATCCTTGGGAAGACTCTCCGGCATTGCAACATAGCAGTTTACTCCGAGATCCCTTAAGACTTTACACATACCACAGGCTGAGCCCACACAGTCTCCGTCCACACTCCTGTGAAGGAATATGAGCATAGCTCCGTCCAGTTTCTTTAACCTGTCCTTATATTCAAGGAGGTTAGCTGCCATCTTCGCAGCAGGCAGAGCATAGCGATCAAGCATTCCCGTCACCCTGCTCTCTCATCACACGGCGGCGCTCATCGTCCTCTATCGTCTTTGCTATGAGCTCATCCATCTTCTTAGCTTTATCAAGAGTATTATCGAGCTTAAAGTGGAGCTCTGGCGCTACTCTGAGATTTATCTGCTGTACAGCCTCGTACCTTATAAAGCCCTTGGCATGCTCGATGGCATCCATTGCCCCCTTCTTTGTCTCATCGTCTCCATAGACAGAAACAAAGACAGTAGCGTGTGTAAGGTCTGAACTCATCTTGACTCCCGTAACCGTAGTCATGAGAGGTACTCTGGGATCTCTCAGTTTATTTGAGATGATCCCGGATATTATCTTCTGAAGCTCGTCTCCTACGATCTCAGGTCTTCTTCTTTTCATCAGTCTCTTGCTACCTCTACATTACCGAAGGACTCGACTATATCGCCGACCTTAATGTCATTGTACCTAGCGATGGTAAGTCCACACTCATGACCTGAGAGGACTTCCTTGACAGAATCCTTCTCATGCTGGAGAGATCCTAACTCACCTGTATATACAACTACATCGTCTCTTATTACCCTGACGCTGGAATTTCTTAAGATCTTACCGTCGGTTACATAGCTTCCGCCGATAGTACCGATGCCGGAAACCTTAAAGAGCTGTCTGATCTCTGCATGACCCCAGACGACTTCTTCGATCTTAGGAGCAAGCAGACCCTTCATGGCATTCTCAACGTCCTCGATGGCATTATAGATAACGCTGTAGAGCTTGATGTCAACACCGGCTTCCTTTGCCTTGTCGATTATCATCTGGTTAGGACGTACGTTAAATCCGATGATGATAGCATTGGATACGTCAGCGAGTACTATATCTGATTCATTGATGGCGCCTACGCCGCCGTGAATGATGGATACCTTGACCTCGTCGTTACTGAGCTTCTCAAGTGACTGGGATACAGCCTCGACTGAACCCTGGACATCGGCCTTGATGATGAGGTTAAGATCCTTAACATCGCCTGCAGCCATCTGCTGGGCAAGAGTCTCGAGACTCATCTTCGAAGATCTCCTGAGCTGCTCCTCACGCTGCTTGATCTTACGCTTCTCAACCAACTGACGTGCGATCTTATCATCTGTTACGGCATATAAGAGCTCACCTGCCTCAGGAACTTCAGGAAGACCTAAGATCTCAACAGGGATCGAAGGACCTGCCTTCTTGATGGCATTACCCTTATCGTCGTACATGGCACGTACATTACCCATGATAGGTCCGCATACAACGGTATCGCCCTGCTTGAGTGTACCCTTCTGTACAAGCACTGATGCAACAGGACCTCTGTTCTTATCAAGCTGTGCCTCGATAACTGCACCCCTTGCAGGTCCCTTAGGATCAGCCTTGAGTTCCATGACATCTGCAGTAAGAAGAACGTTCTCCAAGAGCTCATCGATACCTGTACCCTGCTTGGCAGAGATAGGTACCATGATGGTAGAGCCACCCCAGTCCTCGCATACGAGGCCGTATGTTGTAAGTTCCTGCTTGACCTTGTCGGGGTTAGCACCCGGTTTATCTATCTTGTTTATAGCAACGATTATCTCTGTGTTTGCTGCTCTTGCGTGGTTGATAGCCTCAATTGTCTGGGGCATTACACCGTCGTCTGCAGCAACTACCAGGATAGCGATATCTGTAAACTGTGCACCTCTTGCACGCATCGTAGTAAATGCTTCGTGACCCGGAGTATCGATGAATGTGATCTGGCGCCCCTTAAGTCTTACTGTATAAGCACCGATCTTCTGGGTGATACCGCCGGCCTCGCCTGCAGTAACGCTTGTTGAACGGATCTTATCGAGCAGTGATGTCTTACCGTGGTCAACGTGACCCATTACAACAACTACAGGAGGTCTAGCCTCGAGATTTTCTTCCTTCTCGGCAGTCTCCTCAAAGAGGATATCCTCTTCTGTCTTCTCCTCCAAAAGCTCGGCATTGATACCGAAGGCATCTGCGATAAGACATGCAGTGTCGAAGTCTAATTCCTGATTGATAGTAGCCATTACGCCCAGCTTCATAAGCTCCATAATGACTTCAGAGCTCTTCTTGCCGATACCTTCTGCAAAGTCCTTAACAGTGATGAAAGCAGGGATCTTGATCTCAGTGATAACCTGCTGCTGCTCATAAGAAGCCTGATCAGACTGCTTCTTCTTTTTCTTCCTGTAGGAATACTCATCGTATTCACCGTCCTCGTTTACCCTGCCGGTAAACTGATTGCGGTTCTGCTTACGCTTATCGGTAGTACCCTTGGCATTCTCCCTTCTCTCGCTGTCAGAATGCTTCTTATCGAAAGCAGACTTCTCTGCATAAGAGGATCTGCTCTTCTTTACTTCTTCGATGGGTGCAGCTGCCTTAGGCTTTGCCGCCCTTCTGGCAGGCTGTCTTGTCTGTCCTTCCTCATCCTTATCCTTATCGAAGGAAGGTGCGCTCTTACCGCCCTGGTATCTTCCCTGACCCTGGGGACGTGAAGAAGAACCATAGTAATTATTCCCGCCCTTGGAAGGATTCTTGCGGTCCTTGTTATATGTGATGATGGTAGAGCTTCTGTATGTCTCGCCCTTGGAAGGAACATTACCCAGTGATACAACAGCTGAAGACAGCCTTGACTGGGGCTTCTTTGCTTCAGTTTCCTCAGGCTCTTCCTTCTTTGTTTCTGCTGCAGGCTCTGCTTCAACCTTCTTTACGGGAGCAGGTTCTTCTTTCTTCTCTGCTTTCTTTGTATCTATAGCTTCATCCTTTACAGGCTCCTCTTCAGTCTTCTTTGCAGCAGCCTTCTTGGCGGGAGCTTTCTTAGCTGCAGGCTTAGCCTTCTCCTCTGTCTTCTTTGCTTCGGGCTCGGCCTTAGGCTCAGCTGCTTCCTTAGCCTTCTTCTCAGCTGTCTTGGCAGGCTTCTTGGCAGGAGCTGCCTTCTCTTCTGCTACAGCTTCTGCAGGTGCTTTTACCTCCTTCTCTTCGGGAGCAGGGGTTTCTGCCTTTTTCTTATGGAC
Organism: Mageeibacillus sp. UBA6976; assembly: GCA_002450155.1. Taxonomy (GTDB): domain Bacteria; phylum Bacillota; class Clostridia; order Saccharofermentanales; family Saccharofermentanaceae; genus Saccharofermentans. Next base: position 153,834 of record DJYO01000013.1, read on the forward strand.
TCTTCCGAGTCTCATCTTCTTATTACCGGAGACGCCTCCTACTGTTATGCCGTTTTTCTTCTCGTTCTCATCACTCATTTATTCTTGATCCTCCTGGTTAAAACCGTCCAGCAATTTCTCCAAACCTGAAGCAAAGCCTTCATCCTCAACTGCCACGCATGTTCTCGCCCTCTTGCCTATCCTGTCACCTAATACTTCGGAATTGCCAAACCTGTATAGACTTGCAGGCCCGGATGCCCGGGAGACTTTAGCAGCATTTAAGATCTTATCCAAAGTATTGGCAGAGATATCACCTGTGACTACTATCACCTTCGCTCTTCCGGATTCAAGGGAGGCACACACCGCATCCTGTCCGGATACGAGTTTGCCTGCACGCTGCATCAGGCCGAACAATCCGTATATCTTCTCTTCTGCCGTCATTCTTGTACACTGCTTCGAAGGATCTCCTCTGCAAGAGAATCGATCTCTTCCTTGGTAACAGGGCGTCTTAAACCTTTTGACAGTTTAGATGCCTTCTTTAGTTCCTGTTTGATACAGTCACTGTTGTGGCACAGATAAGATCCCCTCCCCGGGAGTTTGCCCGTGGGATCGTATACTATGCTTCCGTCAGGCATACTGCAGATCCTCAGGAGATCTTTCTTATCTTTACGCTCCTTGCAGGAGACACATTGCCGCTGCGGCTGTTTCTTCATTACTTGTTGCCTTCCTCTTCTTCAACAACCTTAAAGTCAGATACGAGAGCCTGGGATGCCTCGTCGCTGTCCTCAGATTCCTTCTTGATATCGATCTTAAAGTCTGTGAGTCTTGCAGCAAGACGTACATTCTGTCCGTTTCTGCCGATCGCAAGTGAGAACTGCTGATCAGGTACGATTACCTTAGCATGCTTCTCGATGGTACCGTCATTGTTCTTGGTCATCTCAATATCTACACGGATGACTGTTGCAGGCTGCAAAGCCTCTGAGATGAACAATGCGGGATCCTCGTTCCAGTCAACGATATCGATCTTCTCATCAGATAATTCTGTCATGACCTGCTGAACACGCTGTCCGCGCTGTCCTACACATGCACCCTTTGCATCGATATCAGGATCTCTGGAGTAAACAGCGATCTTGGATCTTGAACCGGGCTCTCTTGCAACTGCCTTGATGATGACATCGCCTGACTTGATCTCAGGTACTTCAAGCTCAAAGAGCTTGGATACGAGCTGAGGCGCTGTTCTTGAGAGGATAACAGAAGGTCTGCCGTTCTCTTCCTTAACACCTACGATATAGAACTTCATCTTCATGTTGTTCTCGTAGCTTTCCTTCCTGTTGCCCCTGATCTGGCCGTCGCGCTTAACGATTGCTTCTGCACGGCCGATATTTACATATACATTGTTGTTGTCCTTACGGAGGATAGTACCTGTAGTAACCTCATTGATCCTGCTGGAGAACTCATTCTTGATCTTGGCACCCTCAGCGTCTCTGAGCTTCTGGTTGATGGCACTCTTGGCAGCACCGGCAGCAAGACGGCCCAGATCCTCAACATCTATCGCAACCTCGATCTCGTCTCCGATCTCGATGTCCTCGCCGCCTGCATCCTGAGCCTCGTTAAGAGATATCTCATTAAGAGGATCGAGTACTTCGTCAACTACTTCTGCAAGCTTATATACATAGATCTCGCCGGTGTCTCTGTCGATCTCTGCAAATACGTTCTTGATCTTGGCATCCTTGTTATTGCTGCCGAACTCACGCTTGTAAGCTGCAACGATACCGCTCTCTATTGCCTGGAAAACTTCCTCTGCATCAATGTCACGCTCCTCGGCGAGTACTCTGACCAGATCGACCAATGACTCCTTAGGTTCCTCTTCCTGCTTTCTCTTTGCCATATTATGCCTCCTAATTAAAAATCAATATGTCTTACAGCCTTTGCTATATCGCTCAAAGCCAAATCATATTCAGTTCCGTTTTCTGCCTCAAGTACCACTCTGTCTCCGGAATAAGACTTAAGGACAGATGTAAAGTTCTTAACACCATCTCTTGCTGCAAACAAGGTAATGTCCAGCTTCTCGCCCTCGTACCTTACATAGTCCTCTATAGTCTCAAGCGGCCTTGTAAGTCCGGGCGAAGATACTTCGAAGTAATCGGCATCAGACTGCATTCCACTGTCGATTATGGGATCTACTGCAGCTGAGAATGCCTCGCAGTCATCAAGACCTACCCCACCCTTCTTATCTATAAAGAGACGGAGGAAAAGATCCTGCCCTTCCTTCTTGTACTCACAGTCCACAAGATCATAGCCCATCTCCTTAGCGACGGGCAGTGCCAGATCGAAAGCTTCCTGTGCCTTCTTCGAACGTTTTGCCAAATCAACTCTCCTTACAACAAAAAACGGACTTGAAACAAGTCCGTTCATAAAAGTAAATCTTAAGAACGTGTATATACTACCACTTTAATAAGCCAGGTGCAATCAGAAAAATATTTATAATTTTATTCACAATTGACTGTTCATTTTAAAGGTACTTTACAGTAAAATAAATTTATCCAAAAAAAAGGAGATTTTGTGTATGATCAAATTAATTGCAGGCCCTAAGGGCACAGGCAAAACAGCAAAACTCGTAGATGACATTAATGCAGTTGCAGCTTCTGACAGCAACGTTGTCTGCCTTGAAAGAGGTAACCGTTTAGACCAGCTCTTAAAGCCCACGGTTCGTCTTGTAAATATGAAGGAATACCCTATCGAGGGATTCGACCAGGTTTTGGCTTTCATCTGCGGTATATGCTCCAAGGATTACGATTTAACACATATCTATGTTGACGCGATCTGCAAAGTTGCTAATAACTATGAACCCGACGGTCTCGGTGATTTCCTCTTAAAGCTCGATGCTTTCCTGAAGGACACACCTGTTACGGCAACGATCCTCTACAGCGGCGAGATCGACAGTCTCCCCGAGGAAGCAAGGAAATTCGCAGAATAATACGTAATACTTCCGGAAACGATCCGGCAAAAAACACAACCAAATAACAGGAGGGAAACACTAATGGGATTACTTAAAGAATTTAAGGAATTTGCACTTAAGGGTAACGTAATGGATATGGCTGTCGGTGTTATCATCGGTGGTGCTTTCGGTGGTATCGTCGGAGCTTTGACAGATGACTTCATCAATCCACTCATCAACTCTTTCGGTGGAGCTGAGGTTGCCGGATCATTCGTTCTGCCCTGGTCAAAGCTTGCTGAGAGCACAGATCCTGAAGTTCTTGCTACTATTTCACTTAACTATGGACACTTCATTACTCAGATCATCAACTTCCTGATCCTCGCTGTTGTACTCTTCATCATAATCAAGGGCATGAACAAGCTTATGGCACTCGGTAAGAAGAAGGCTGAGGAAGAAGCAGCTGCACCGGAGCCTTCTGATGAAGTTAAGCTTCTCACAGAGATCAAGGACATCCTCAAGGAGAAGTAATGTCCTTATAATCCTGCAAATACGGGAGCTTCATAATTGAAGCTCCTTTATTTTTGCACTGGCATGATTTACTTGTTGACTTTGCGATTTTATTTATGTATAATCTCACCTGCGTTGACAAGAAGACGCCAACTTAGCTCAGTTGGTAGAGCAGCTGATTTGTAATCAGCAGGTCGTGGGTTCGAGTCCCACAATTGGCTCCACAACAAAGAACCCCGCAGATTTCAGTTTGCGGGGTTTTTCATTTATCGTATTTTCTTGTTAATTATATGAAATGGCCCCCGGAAGTGGGAAAATAATATCGATTACGAACAGAAAGGACATATAATTATGAAAAAGATCATTGCAGCTACATTAATAGCAGCATGTATCGGATGCACGGTAATCGGCTGCTCAAAGGAAACAGAAAGCAGCGAGAATCCTGAAGCATCTGATGTAGCAGAAAGCGCAGCAACAACAGAAGATACAACTGCTTCTTCCGAGGACACAACAGGAGAAACAACAGCAGCTCCTGCAGAGACTTCTGCTCCCGCAAATGCACAGAGCACAGCTGAGATCTACGACGCACTCATCGAGGAACTCAGAGCTGCCCGTAACGGCCAGGCTGATGATAATGCCATAACTGAACTTGCTGAGAAAATATCCTATGATACTATCTATGCTTACGAGGATGCTATTATCTACTACACAGAGCTCGACCTCGACAACAACGGCACAGATGAACTCCTTATCTACCAGCACATTGAGACATCTGAATATACAATACCTGTAATCTACGATGCTTACACTGTAACTAATGGTGAGCTCGTTCACTTCATCGCTGGTGGTGCACGTAACTCCTACTACCTTGCAGCTGACGGTTCATTCTACAATATGTCTTCTGGAGGTGCAGCTTACTCAGGATTCTCCAAGTACACATATGCTAACGGCGCACTGACACCCGTTAACGACTACTACTATACAGATGACAAGTCAGGCGATGTTAAGTGGTATCACAGCAATTCAGGTCTCTGGGAAGACGATGGTACAGAAGTCACAGAGGAAGAAGCACTTGCTTTCTTCGATTTCGACTACATGTATATCGCAAATAAAATGGTAGTATAACCGCTATGCTGACTGTTATAGATTCGATCTGGGATAAGAAGCTTAATATCAAGACCTGCGGGAGTGATTACTCAGAGCTTGATGCGCATAATTTTGGCTATGACCCTACCCCCTATTACTGTCTTAAGAAGCTTGCAGACAGCGGCCTGATAACTTCCTCCGATATATTTATAGACTACGGATGCGGAATGGGCAGAGCCTGTTTTGCGATGAACCGTTTTACAGGAGCTAAGGCTATAGGGATAGATCTGAATCCCAGATTCCTTAAGATTGCAGAGGATAATCTTGATTCTTTCGGCAGGTCCGGAAATATTGAATTCATATTGGAAGATGCGGCCTTATATATGCCCTGCGAAGGGTCGGTCTTCTATTTCTACAACCCGTTCTCCTGCGATATCCAGCTCAAGGTCCTGGAGAATATAAAGAGCTATTCTATAAGATCCGGTACCGAGATCAAGCTTATATTCCTTCAGCCTACAAAGCATGTGGAACAGGCGCTTAGCGAAGAGGATATCACCCTTATAAAAAAGATCGATCTCAGACCTTTGGTAAGGTCCAAGACCAATCGCATGTTTATGTTTATCTATAAATATCCTGCTTAAGGGAGCTTCATGTAGCCTTCCTTGATAAGGCCAATCTTTCTTAAGATCAGCTCGAATACAACGGAAAGGATCGCCGGAGCCAGTACGCAGACGATGAGCATTCCGCACCATGCCATAGCATTAAGGTTTCCTGAATCAGTCATTGCGGAAATGCATCCAATAGGACCTACAAGACCACAGGTGCCCATACCCGCAGATACGCCGTTACACTCAAGCTTAAAGAGCATTGTTGCCATAGGGCCCGTTATTGCCGATGCAAGTGTTGCAGGGATCCAGATCTGAGGATGCTTAACGATATTAGGCATCTGGAGCATTGATGTGCCGAGACCCTGAGATACGACACCGCCCCACTTATTGTCTCTGAAAGAGCAAGCCGCAAAGCCTACCATCTGAGCGCAGCAGCCGGCAAGTGCGGCGCCGCCTGCTATACCGGCGATACCGATGGAAGCACAGATAGCAGCACTTGAGATAGGGAGCGTCAGGATTATACCTACTACTACTGATATTACAATACCCATGAGGAACGGGTGCAGTGTTGTTGCCACATTGATGAATTCACCGATCCAGTTCATTGCGATAGCGATCGCAGGGCATGTGATGTATGCGACAAGAAGACCTGAGCCCAGGGTAACTATAGGAGTTACGAGGATATCGACCTTAGTCTCCTTAGATACTGCCTTACCGAATTCTGTTGCAACTATGACTGCGATGAATACTCCCAGAGGACCTGCCGCATAGGGAGTGCCCGGATAAGAATTAGCAAAGTAGCCTACGCATGTAGCACAAGCCATGACGAGCATAGGTGCTTTAAGTGCTGCAGCGATACCGACACCTATCGCAGCACCTGTTATAGCCTGAGCCATCTTACCTGCTTTAAGGAGAAGCCCAGATATAACAACAAATGCTTCACCTGGGATAAGTCCGATATACTGACCCAATGTGATAAGTATCGTACCTATAAGAAGTGAAGCAAAAAGCCCCTGAGCCATTCCGCTCATGGCATCAACAAAGTATGTCTTGGCGCTGATATTAATGTCTTTCCTCTTAAGAAAACCAGAGAAAGATCCCTTTTTTGACATGTTCCGTTACCTCCGCCCTTGTTTATTGCACAAATGTTAGCACAGCAGATATATCGTTTCTATCTGTCGGGTTGTACGAAATTCCAGAGTGATTGTTCCTCTCTTTTGTAATTTGCAATGTCAAAATCGTAGACCTCAGAGGCAATACCACCGGTAACGGCATCTTCGAGACTGCCGTCGTAAAAGATCCTGCCCTCTTTTAACAAGACCGCTCTGCCGCTGAACCTTAATGCCTGCGACAGATCGTGGAATACCGCTATGGCGGTATTCTTAACGGGCATGCCGGAAACTTCTGAGGAATCCTCCATCCAGACATTTATGTGCTTCTCGATCTCTGCGTTATATTTGATGTCAAGGTTGCTTCCGGGCTCATCCAGCAATATCACAGGGGATGCCTGGCAAAAGCACATAGCAAGCATTACCCTCTGGACCTGACCTCCCGAGAGTTCGTTAAGGAACCTGTCCTTAAGATCCAGGATCCCACAGGTCTTCATTACATCGTAAGTAATCTTACTGTTTTCCTTGGGATCACTTCCAAGAAGGCTTGTGTGGGCATACCGTCCGAGACTTACGGCATCTTTCACCTTGTACGCAAAATATATCTGGTTCTGCTGGGGCATAAGGGATATGATGCGGGCAAGTTCTTTTCTCTTATAAGACTTGATGTCCCTTCCCATTATGAGGACCTCCCCTTTATAGGGGATCAGACCTGCGATGACTCTCAGGAGAGTAGTCTTGCCGCTGCCGTTAGCTCCTCCGATAAAGACCTTCTCCCCCTGCTCTATCTTAAGATCGATGTCTCTTAGGATAGTGTTTCTGCCATATCCTGCCGTAACGCCCTTAAGTTCGATCAGCATGTCTTTCTCCTTGATGTAAAGAACACATATGCAAAGAAAGGTGCTCCTATAAGCGCCGTAACGGCACCAACCGGGATCTCCCTTGGCGAGAGGATCGTTCTTGATATTAAGTCTGCAAGTGCCATAAAGGCGCCGCCATACAGGAAAGACATTACTATGGCAGTCTTGTGTGAAGGGCCGAAGATCCGTCTTACCACGTGAGGCGCTGCAAGATCCACAAAACCTATAACTCCCGCAAAGGCAACAGATGCGCCGGTAAGCAACGAGCATATAAGGATTACCGCTATCTTGGCCCTGGCAATGTTTACTCCCATAGCCTTAGCCTGCTCATCGCCAAAGGTCATTATGTCCAGCTGTTTGGAAAACAGGAGCAAAAGAACTGTGCCGGATACGGCAACAGGGATAAGTATCCTGGTCTGAAGCCAGGTGGTAGACTGCATGGAACCGGTCATCCACATCCAGATCTGCTTGGCGTGATCCTGATACAGGGTGGATAGCAGGTTCTGTATTCCGGTGACAAACAATGAGATGATCATGCCGATCAGGATGACCGTGGTATTGGATAAGATACCGTCTATTGCCTTAGACAGCAACAGCACCGATATAACGGTCACAAATCCGAATACAAAGCCTGCAGCAGGAAGTCCCAATCCTTTGGCCACCGGTATGCTCACTCCGGTTATAAGTACTATCGCAGCGCCGAGCCCGGCGCCGGAAGATACTCCCATGGTATAAGATGAGGCAAGCGGATTCTGAAGCAGCGCCTGCAGGGCAAGACCGCTTACCGAGAGAGCTCCGCCAACAAAGAAGGCCATAAGCGCCCTTGGGAGTCTTATGGTCCAGAATATCGATGCGATATTAGCGGATATGTCAGGAGGAACATCCCGGCAGGTAATGTGGGCCCAGATGATCTTAAGGATATCCTCTAACCTGATATGAACGCTTCCGCATCTTGCACAAATAACAAGAATAACAAAGCAGGCCAGGATGGAAACAATGATCCCAGCCTGCCTGCTTATGCTCTTGATCTTTTTGTCTTCTGCCCTCTGCACTCTGATTATGCTGCTTCGTCAGAGTCAGATGAAGAATCTGCTGAAGAGATGCATTCTGCCCATTCAACTACAGCATCTGCAATGTGCTCGTTAGGTCTTGAGCAGAGGTCAGCATCTACATAGTAAACTGCGCCGTTTACAATAGCTGTAACATTCTCCCAGCCCTCTATTGCAAGGATATCTCCTACCGGGTCTTCTACCCAGTTTACTGTTGTAAGGATAACGTCAGGATCTGCCGCAACGCAGTCTTCTGAAGATACGGAGATCCATCCTTCCTGATCTGCAAATACATTTGTTGCACCGATGATGTCTAACATCTCCTGCATATATGTATTGCTGCCGAATGTATAAACTGAAGGATAGCTTGCATCAGGGATGCTCATGAGGAAGAGTACTGTCTTGCCCTCACAAGTGTCTTTTGCAAGCTCAAGAGTAGAATCCATGTAATCTACAAGTTCAAGAGCTCCCTCGTACTCGCCTGTGCAGGCACCGATGAACTTGATATCGTCTCTGATAGCATCAAGAGATTCGCTGGTGGGGATATCTGCTACGCAGTAACCTGCCTCAACAAGAGGTGTGAAGGGGTTTGCTCCGCCTACAGAGCTCATGCCTGTTGTGAATATTATGTCGGGATCCAAAGCAATGATCGCCTCACAATCAGGATCCATAAGATCGAACTGGGGGATACCCGCAGGGAGCATATCAGCATAACCTGCTGAATAGGTATCGACCGCTACGATCTTGTCTGCAAGACCGAGCTCGATCAATACCTGTGTTGTTGAAGGTGCAAGAGATACTATATGGTTTATCTCCTCAGGAACAGTAATGGCATTGCCGGCCCTGTCCTCAGTGACAACCGGGGACTCTGCTGATACTGAACTCTCCTGTGCTGCAGTCGAAGCCTGGGAGGCATCTGAAACTGCAGATTCGTTAGTGTTTGTCTTACATGCTGCGCAAAGGATCAGAGCAGATGCAAGGACAGCGCATAATAACTTCTTTTTCATTTTTTTCTCCTTTTCGATAGCCAAAAGCATTATAATACAAAAGGTCAAATTAGTTAAATGGAGTGTTTATCATGAAAATATCAGACATCCTACAGCAGAATAAGCCCTCTATCTCCTTCGAGGTATTTCCTCCAAAACAGGAGACAGGCCTCAGCGATGTTAAACAGGCTGCAGGCGCAATAGCAGCTCTGAACCCTTCGTTTATGTCAGTAACCTATGGCGCTGCCGGCTCTTCATCCAAGCTTACGATCGAAGTTGCAAAAGATATCCGCAATCTCCATGGAGTTACAGTCATGCCGCATCTTACCTGCGTGGCATCTACCAGGGAGCATGTTGAGGACATGATAAACAGGATCCAGTCTGAAGGTATCGAGAACATAATGGCTCTTCGGGGTGATATTCCCAAAGACGGGGTCATCGCCAATGACTATGCTCACGCAAGTGACCTTATAACCCACATAAGGGCAATAGCTCCGGATCTTTGCATCGGCGGTGCCTGCTATCCGGAAGGACATATCGAATCCGAGCACAAGAATGAAGATATAGACTTCCTTAAGTATAAAGTTGACTGCGGTCTGGATTTCCTTACGACTCAGATGTTCTTCGATAACAACATCTTCTATAACTTCCTATACAGGATCAAGGACAAAGGCATAAATGTTCCGGTGCTCCCGGGCATAATGCCTGTTACGACAGCTAAGCAATTGTCGAGGTCGGTCCAGCTTTCAGGGACAAATGTACCTGAGAGATTCAAAGCGATAGTAGACAGATTTGGTGACGATCCTGATTCCATGCGTCAGGCAGGCATAATCTATGCATGTGAGCAGATAATAGACCTCATCGCCAACGGGATTAACCATATCCATGTATATTCCATGAATAAGCCTGAAGTGGCAGCAGCTATCCTGGATAACCTTAAGTATATTCTGGAGTAAGTATGCCCCTTATAAGAGACATCCCGACAAAAGAAGCTCTGAGATATCTCGGAATGGGAAGGAACGGGGATCTTAATCCCGATTCCCTTGCCCTGCTTAATACCTGCGCCGCAAGACTTGCAAAGGAATCAACCCCCAAATATGTATCTGCGGAATTTGATATTGATGTAGACGGAGATAAGATCCTTATAGGTGATACCCTGATCCGGAGCAAAGGTCTTGCCCGTAACCTTAAGTGCTGCAGTAAAGCTGTGCTTATCGCAGTCACTATAGGACCTGCATGTGACAGGCTGGTCAAGAGGGCACAGATAAAATCCAATCTCGAAGCAGCCATGTACCAGGCTCTGGGAGCTGCGGCAGTAGAAGACTACATAGATTTCATCAACGAAGAGATAGCGGCAGACTATGCAAAGCAGGGCCTATATGCCAGGCCGAGATACTCACCCGGCTACGGAGATCTTGCCCTGTCTCATCAGAAAGACTGGTTCAGGATGCTGGACATAACGAAAAATACAGGGATAACCTTATTGGATTCCCTCCTGATGGTACCGACAAAATCCGTAACCGCGGTGATCGGTCTTGCGTCGGAACCCACTAAACAGACAAAACACGACTGCAGTGAGTGCACAATGTCAAAGACATGTTTTGCCTCAAGCGAAAGGAACTGATATGAAACTTAAGGACAGACTTGGCAAGGAATGGCTTTTCTGCGACGGCGGAACCGGAACGATCTTACAGGAATTAGGTCTTAAGGGCGGAGAACTGCCTGAAACCTGGAACATAACCAGGCCCGAAGATATCAAGGCTCTTAACAGAGCTTATTTTGATGCAGGTTCCAATATTGTCAACACCAATACCTTCGGAGCAAATCCCCTTAAGTTCGATAACTGTGATGAACTGGTCAAAGCTGCCGTAAGGATATGCCGCGAGGCAAGGCACGAAACCGGAAGAGATGACGACGCTTATGTCGCTATAGATGTAGGACCTACAGGGAAGCTCTTAGAGCCCATGGGAGATCTTGCCTTCGAAGATGCGGTCTCCTGCTTTAAGGCCATCATCAAAGCCGGATACGAAGCCGGCGGAGATCTTGTCCTTATCGAGACCATGAGCGACGCCTACGAAGCTAAGGCCGCCGTGCTTGCAGCCAAGGAGACCTGCGATCTGCCTGTCATTGTTACTATGGTCTATGGTGAGGACGGTTCCCTTCTTACAGGTGGTACAGTCGAAGGCGCCGTCGCCATGCTCGAAGGGCTTAAGGTCGATGCCATTGGCGTCAACTGCGGTTTCGGACCAGACAGGATGTATCCTATCGTAGAACGCATTGCAAAAGTGTGCTCTGTTCCTGTTGTGGTAAACCCCAATGCAGGTCTCCCCAGGACTGAGGGGAACAAGACTGTTTACGATATAGATCCAGATAGATTTTCAGAAATAATGACAAAGATAGCAGCTTTGGGAGTCCATGTAATGGGAGGTTGCTGTGGCACTACCCCCGAGCATATAAAGAAACTGATCGCCCGGGTAAAGACACTTCCCTTTAATGAACCTTTTGCCAAGGATATCTGCATGGTATCAGGGTTTGCAAGCTGCGTTACGATAGGGCCGAGGCCGGTTGTAATCGGCGAGAGGATAAACCCCACCGGCAAAAAGCGTTTTAAGCAGGCATTAAGAGATAACGATACTGACTACATCCTGACCGAGGGCCTTAATCAGGAAGATGCAGGCGCAGACATCCTGGATGTTAATGTAGGCCTGCCGGAGATAGATGAGCCCTCTATGATGGAATCCATAGTGCTTAAGCTCCAGTCTGTAACAGGCCTTCCCCTGCAGCTTGATTCAACAGATAAGGAAGCCCTGGAGCGCGGTATGAGGATCTATAACGGCAAACCCATGATAAACTCCGTTAACGGCAAGACAGAGGTTATCGAGGCAGTTATGCCCCTTGTAGCAAAATACGGCGGTGTTCTCGTCGGTCTCGCTCTTGATGAGGACGGCATTCCGGAGACATCCGAAGGCAGGATCCGTGTTGCGAAGAAGATATATGAAGCAGCTGACAGATACGGCATCCCCAGGAAGGATATCGTTATAGACGGTCTGGCCATGACCATATCATCCGATCCCCGATCTGCCATAGTAACCCTGGATACCATAAGGCGCATAAGGGATGAGTTGGGCGGCAAGTCCATACTGGGCGTATCCAATATCTCCTTTGGCCTTCCTGCAAGAGAACTTATTAATTCCAACTTCCTTACAATGGCGATGACAAATGGTCTGTCCTGCGCGATCATAAACCCCTGCAACGGACCCATGATGGCATCTGTAAGATCGTTTAAAGCCCTCATGAACCTGGATCCGCAGTGCGGCAGTTTCATTGCGGCATACGCCGACTATGTGCCGGGCCAGACTCAAGTTTCCTCGGGAACAATTAAGGCATCTTCTGCTGCAGGAGGAGCTAAGCTCACCTTAAGAGAAGCCGTTGAGAAGGGCGTCGCCGGCAGAGCCTCAGAAGCTATGCAGGAAGAACTTGATAAGGGCAAAGCCGCTCTTGACATAATCGACAGCGATCTCATACCTGCCCTGGACAAAGTGGGCAAAGGCTTCGAGTCCGGCAAGGTGTTTCTGCCACAGCTCCTCATGAGCGCAGATGCAGCCAAAGCCGCCTTCGATGTAGTCAAGAAAGCTATGGCAGGCAATAGCTCCGAGAGCAAGGGCCGCATGATACTCGCGACCGTCAAGGGTGATATCCACGATATAGGCAAGAATATCGTCAAGGTAATGCTTGAGAACTACGGTTACGACGTGATCGATCTCGGCAAGGACGTGTCACCTGAACTCATCGTTGATACAGCGATCAAGGAGAATATCCGCCTGGTTGGTCTTTCTGCCCTCATGACTACCACTGTTGTATCAATGGAAGAGACCATCAGGCTGTTAAGAGAAAGAAAGCCCGGAACCAAGGTAGTCGTAGGCGGCGCGGTAATGACTCAGGAATATGCCGATCAGATAGGTGCTGACTGCTACGCCAAAGACGCAATGGCAACCGTAAGATACGCTGACCTGATATTCGGAAACTGATATCAGTATATCTTCTCGATCGAAGCTGCATCCCTGATGCCGTATTCTCTGCAAAATGCCTTGATATCATTATTACCTGATATGAGCATCACATCCTCAAACCTGCCCGTCTTAAGGTCTTTGAATCCTGCCACCGTCTCACCGGTGCATATGGAGACCTTAAATACCGGCTTTATCTCCCCTGCCTCAATCCTTCTTTTGTATGATACTGACCGTTTCATAATCACTGTTGCTATTATATAATACGCAAATGCGTAAGACTAAGTTATCAGGTATCATTATACTGCTTTTGACAGCCGCTATCTGGGGGGCCTCATTTGTTGCCCAGCAGGTAGGCAGCAAGTCAGTCGAAGCCTTCACTTATACCGGTATAAGGACATGTCTCGGCGCGATCATACTGCTCCCGGTTACATTGCTCATAAACAGGAAGCTTTATACTGATAAGACATCTATCAGAGCCGGCATCATTCTCGGTATCGTTTTCTCCATAGCTCAGAACCTGCAGCAGTTTGCCTTCTACTATTCCACTGCAGGCAAGATAGCTTTTATAACCGCATTCTATATCTTCTTCGTTACTCTTATATCTGCATTAAGAGGTGCCGGGATCAGACTCCTTACCTGGACCTCAGTGATCCTTGCCATATTGGGCTTATTCCTGATCTGCGTAGATCCCAAGGATATAACCGTTCTTAATCCCGGAGATATACTGGCTCTCCTGGGGGCTTTGTTCTTTGCCTTCCAGATAATGCTCATTGACCACTACACGGCAAAAGATGTCAATGCCATACAGTTATCCTTTATGGAATTTGCTGTCGCAGCGGTGATATCTATTATCCTGATGCTTATCTTCGAACACCCCGTGATAAGCGATATCAAGACCGCAGCCCCTGCCCTTCTATACTCAGGCATAATGAGCTGCGGCGTAGCATATACTCTACAGATCATAGGTCAAAAGAGGGCAAGCCCGGTAGCCGCATCCCTTATCATGTCCCTCGAATCCGTATTTGCTGTTATAGCTGCCGCCCTGCTGCTGCATCAGAAAATGTCGCTTACAGAAACCATAGGATCTGTCCTGATGTTTGTTGCGATAATACTGTCCCAGGCAGCAGAGGCTTTTACACCCCGTTCCCTGCAAGAGTAACTTCGATCTTCAAGTCAGATTCACTGACACTTAGGGCAGAAGATACATCACAGGCCATGCCGTTTACTGTAACCCCTGCTATCCTGTATTCGCCGTATTCAAGCCCTTCGGCATTGATATAGGTTACTGTTATGTTCCTGCCGTCTCTTGTAAATGAGACAGATGCCTTATGCTCTGAATCAAACTGCTCTTTAAGAAGATGGGGATCAAGCTTAAGCTCTCCTCTTTCGAATACAACACCATACATCCCAGTAAGGATAAGCAGCACGAGCCAGCTTGCAGCACCTGTAAGATAGGGATACATACCACGTCCATCACCGCCGAAATACTCAGGTATCCCGGGATACATCCTGCCGCCGTCAGCTCCTTCTCTTACGCTCTGTTCGTACATAGATTTGATGACCTTGTATCCTTGCAGGGCATAGCCTCTCTTATAGAGGCTGTATGCATACATCACGCACATATGGCAGAATACCGCGCCATTCTCTTTCTCCCCGTAGGCAAAACCAAAGGCCCTGCCCATATCCATCTTAATCTCTTTAAAGTCGGTATTAAGCCTGTAACCGCCTAATGCGGGGGCATAAAGATACTTGTCGCAGGAGGCGATAACGCATCTTGCCATATCATCAGATGCTATTCCGGACATAAGCGGGAAGACCTGGGATGTGAGCATCATGCGGACATTAGATCCGGATATGCCTTCCGCCTTAAGCCCCTTATTATCGTAGTAGCCGTTAAACCACTTATTACCTTCATTGTCTGTTACTATCTCATTAGAATTGATATGTTCCTTGATCCATCCGCTCATCTTATCCAGGGTATCAGCAACTTCTGCGGCCTTGATACTTACCTTGGATCCCGTGACGGTTGAAGCAATGGATCTCTCGTACCTAAGGAGCCTCTCCCTCTTAAGATCCGGATCATCGTAGTCAATATCCTGAAGGAGCATCACGAGTTCTTCCAGGATCTCGATATCATCCCTGCCGCTCTTTCTTATAAGATCTGACAGCATCTTCATCGAGCCTGCGTAAGCTGCTGTAAATGCTACACTTTCGCCCTTATCAGAAGCCATATCCAGAGCATCATTCCAGTCTGCTCCCCTAAGCCTCATATTTCCGTTTGAGCCGCAGTCGAAGAACTGGGTAAGCTGCTCTACCAGGAGGTGCTCTAAGACAGTACCTTCATAGATCCTCCCGCCGGAGCAATATGCCCGTGTGCCGGCCTTTATGTCATATGCCTCATCACAAGCTTCGCCCCTTAGTATCTGTCTGTCCTTGAAATACGGCTTATCAACAAACAGGATACTGTCATCACCGGTCTGGTCTATATAGAGATTTACGGTAAACATAGGCCAGAAGCCGTGATCCATCCAGACTCTTGCAATGCCGTTCCTGTCAGCTATGAATTCTCCCGGCCTGCTGCCTATTATGGTTGCGTTGGATCCATCCAGTCTTACGCCTGCAAAAAAACCTGCAAGGTCCTCTCTTACTGACATGGGATCCTTAAGAAGCAGCGCCAGACAATCCTGCCACAGATCTCTCCAGCCTCTGCCGCCTCTTCCGTAGTCGTGATATGGCAGGAAGGAGCATCCGTATAATTTGCGGAGCTGAGGCTGGATACTTACCCATTCCATCCATCCGTCGAAAGTCTGATCTAATGTACCTGTATGTATCACCTTGGCATCATTCCAGTAAGAAACTGTCTTATCAAATGCCGACAGGATATTACTGCTGTCCAGATACTCATATCCCTCACATCCAAAGCTTGTAACAATGTTATACTCAACAGAATCAAGGCTTTGCAGCGTCATCTTCCTGAACTTAAGGCCGGCCATTGCCTCCTCTCCTGCGACCTTGCTTCCGGGTGCCATGCCACAGATCCCCTCTTTTGCGCCTATAGGATCTAAGAGATTACCGCCCTCGCCCTCAAAGGATATTACCGTAGGGAAGATCTCTTCGGGGCACTCTCCCAGAGACGATCTGCCATAGACCGCATAGGTGTCGCTGTTAAGGTGATGTCCCCTCTCATCGAATGCCATCGTAGGTGTTACTTCTACCCCGATATCTTTAACCTCACAAACATTAAGAAGGGATGTTACATGCCTGTGATCTCTTATGTGGTCTGCTCCCCTGGCAAATATAGGGATCTGGGCCGTGGGAGTAAACGATATATCCTTATCGGATGTATTTGTTATCCTGACCTGCATTACTTCTGATCTTGACTCACCTTCAGGAGCAAAGGAAATTATCTCGCACTTAAGACCCGGGGCTACAGTTCTGGTTACCTTCTGATAGAGCATTCCGCAGGTTACGGCATTATCCTCAGCAATGCCAAGCTGCGACAGGGAGAAGCCGAATGCAGATCTTAATCCTATCCCCTCGATGTCCAGCCAGAAATTGCGTCTTACCATCGAATCCTGCAGATCAGAAACTACTACAGGCGTAAGAAGATACCTGTCCTGGGACAGTCTGCTGTCACCTGCTCCCCTGGGGGATATGCATGACAGGACTCCGTTAGAGCTTGCTATCGGAAGATACAGATAGCTGTATCTTGAAGGGTCTTTCATCTCAAATGTTCCGTTGCTGTCTATGAAGGAATAGTTCATGATCTGCCTCCTGCCGTGGTGGTTATGTTACTGATTATAGCCTTGAATATCGATACCTGAGCTTTCTACTGCTTTATTTAACAGATCCTTTGCAAACTCCTGTCTGTCATCTGATCTGAACATTTTCCTTATCAGGCCGGGAGTGATGCTTTCCTCCAGAGTCTTAAGGATCTTACCTGTATCATCAGTGCCAAGACCTGCTGCAGTCCTCATATCCTCATATTCAGATGCTATAATCTCCAGCATGTTATCGGTATCGCTCTTAAACACCCCGGATACTGCCTTATCAAAGATAAATCCTGCTGCAACACATACCGCTACGGAAACTGCAAATGCCAATGCAAAACTCAGTATCCCGGCAAACTTATGATCCTTGCCCAGAAGTCCTATTACAGCCTGCTCACTTAATCCGAAAAACAGCGTCCCCCAGAATATGACCCAGACATTGCTCAATATGTTGACCAGAAACTGCTTGATCGATCTCTCCTTCCTTATAAGGAAAAACAGATCAAACAGAGTAAACAGCACAAGCGTTATAAAGGCAGTTATCACCTGGCCCATAAGGGCTCTCATGGCACCCCTTAGTATTGACAGCGAATAGACTCTTGAACCGGACCTCAGAAGGTTTGCAACTACCTTGACCCCCTGTTCGCTCATCCTGGCGCCGACACGTCCTCCTGTCCTGATAATGCCTTTGCCAAGGCCGGACTTCAGTGCCTGTCTGCCCAGGGCTTTTGTGGTCCTTGAACTGTTATTCTTTTTTGTATGCATATACGAGAGATCTGAGGAGTTCGTATCTTTGTTTCTTCTCAAATCCGGCGAAGTGATCTTCCCTTCTTTGAGGGTACTGATCGTCATATATAAGGAACCTTACACCGTCGCCAAACTGCTCGGAAGTAAGATCAAACCTGTGACCGTCAACCACGTTATAACAATGGAAATGTCCGCCTTCTCTCGGGATCCCGTATACCTCTCCTCCGAATAGATCCTGCACCAGGAAAGCGGTAATAGAGCACTGTCCCAGAGTCTTGTTATCTTCGCTCCATTCCGCCTGCATCCTGGGAGCGCAAGTCTCCCTGCGCCACAAGCCGTCAGATAAGGCATTATAGAGATCGTATGGAGATCTGAGCCAATTAAGTTCGGTGGTAATAGGACTTATATCCAGGTTTTCTGCTCCATAGAAGTTATACATAGGACACCTCTTAAAGACGTTTCTTACATTATATATATTTTGCCGTCAAAATATATATGTCAGATATGTCAGGACTTGCCGGACTTCCTGATCTCACGTCTTAGGATCACATAGCAGCAGATGCCACAATAGATCATAGCGGACCCCCATGCCATAGGATCGGTTATGCAGGCGCCCTTCCAACCGATGACCGGGATGACCCAAAGCGACATAACAAGCCTTGCCACCATCTCGAAGATACCTGCCAGCATCGCAGTAATGGATCTGCCGATACCCTGTATCGTATATCTGAATATAAACAACAACGCAAGGAGGAATACCATGACTGCGTCTATTACGATATACATATATGCCCCCGCGATTATAGCAGGATCTGTATCCTGTGATTTGATGAATATCTTGATCAGGAGCTCTCCGCCGAATATATTTGCTGCAAGTGTGATCAAATAGAACACACATGCGATAAGGCCAGAGCTCTTCATGCCTTTCTTGATCCTGTCAAATCTTCCTGCGCCGTAGTTTTGTCCCACATAGGTCGCAAGCGCAGTACCTATGGAATCGAATTCAGGGATAAAGAGCTGTTTCAGCTTAAGGGCAATGGTATACGAAGATACATATACTACTTCCAGTCCGTTAACGGCGATCTGGAGCAGGATGGAACCTATAGCAGTAACCGAGCATTGGAGTCCCATGGGGATACCGACTCCGGCAAGGACCCTGCAGGACTTAAGATCCGGCCTAAGATCAGCTGTAATACCCTTAAGCTCCTTAAAGTTCCTGAACAGACTAACCGTGCAGAGGATGCCGGATATACCCTGGGATATTACAGTAGCAATCGCAGCGCCCTCAACTCCCATTCCGACACAGAAGATAAAGAAATAGTCGAGAGCCACATTGATCACAGCCGATACCACCAGATAGATAAATGGCGTTCTGGAATCTCCCAGGGCCCTCTCAATAGATGCGCTCTGGTTATAAAGAACGGTAAAGGGAAGGCCGAGGAATATTATAAACAGATAATCCGTAGCTTCTTTAATAAACTTATCGGGCGTTTTCATCAGCCTTAAGACGCTCTCAGTATTAGTACTCATTACTACTGTGATGACAAGAGCCAGGACTGCAGCCAGATAGAAGCTGTTAATAACATATTTTCTCATGGCCTTTAAGTCTCCTGCACCAAACCTCTGGGATACAGGAATACCAAAGCCGGCGCTAAAGCCCATGGCAAATCCGAATATAAGGAAGAACAGCGAAGCAGACGCGCCTACTGCTGTAAGCGAGTCAACACCCAGCTTCTGTCCGACGATGGCACTGTCTGCCAGATTGTACAGCTGCTGGAAGATATTACCGAAAAATAAGGGGACCGCAAAACGCACTATAAGACTCAGTGGGTTTCCCTTAGTCATGTCAGTAGTCTTAGCCATATATGCACCTTCTGAGGATTAATATAATCTCTTTGCCCTGACTTGTATATAAGTCATCTTTAATAAGTATCAGATCGGCAATACCTTATTAAGACAGACAAAATTAATAAAAAAGGAACGCTTCCCTTAAGAAACGTCCCCGGTATCTTACTTTTTCTTTTTCTTGTCTTTCTTTTTGTCTTTGTCTTTTTTCTTCTTGTTCTTCTTGAGTTTCTCTATGTCCGGAACCTCTATGTGAGATTTCGGAACCGGGACGCTGGATCTCTTTTTGAGAGAAGGATTCTTCGCTTCAGAGATCCTCACAAGATCATGCTTCTTCTTTACCCGTCTTGCCTCAGGTGTGGTAAGTACGACCGGAGGCTCATTGAGCTGCATAAGAAAGGCTGAAAGCTCACTTACAGTCTCATGATTTATAGAGTAGTAGGTAAACCGGCCTTCATGTCTCGCGCTTACGATCTCGCTGTCAGCAAGGAGTCTTAAGTGATGTGACAGGGTTGGCTGTGTGATCGCAAACTCAGGAAGGATATCTCTTGCACATATCTCTCCTGCCCCTGCGATCTTCAGCAGGATCTTTATCCTGACGGGCTCTGCTATGACACTTAACCTGCCCGCCAGCTCCTCACTTATGTAGTCCCCGCTCAAGATCTGCCACCTTTATTTATGCAATGAGCTGGTCCTTAAGTGCTTCCTCGAACTCGCCGAGATTAGCGCAGGCTATAACCTCAGTATTGTCTTCTAAGAGGATCTCATCATCCCCTCTTACGAGAACAGTCATAGGCACGCCCATCTTGCGGAGCAAGAGGAGCTGATATTCCTTGGATGTCTCAACAGAAAGATACTTGCAGAGGAGTCTTAATACCTGCTTTGCATCTTCAAGATAGATACCTGAGAGCTTCATCAGGTGATCTACGACATACATACCGAATACATCGTTAAAATCCAGTGTCGTCTTAGCGGGGAATACACTTACAAAAGCCGTAAGTGACATCTTGCCTACAATATCAAGACCTCTGAAATCTGCTATCGGGATCTTGAAGCTCTCTACATTTGCAGAGAACAGCTCCTGCATCTGCTCTACAGTAAGCTCGCTCTTAAGCTCCTTGATCCTCTCGATCCTGGATATGATCTTATCCTCAGGGAAAAATGTAGCCTGACCTATCTCAGTTGCTTTGTGGATAAACCAGCTCTCAGGAATGAGTCCCTGTCTCTTCCAACGGTATAAGGTACCGTATGAGATCTGTTCCCTGCTGAGTAATTCTTTCTTAGATATAAGTTTGTCATCCATAATAAATGCCACCTCTAACATTATCGATTACAAGGATTGTAATATAACAATGTTACAAACAGGTGGCACCTGGATAAACTTAAGAAAACAAAATCAGAATCCAATTGATGACATTATCGTCTCAACTCCGGATAAGATCTGATCTCTCGGGCCCGGATCCATAAAGAAATACGCCAGTACGCATACTATTACGGTGATTACGGCGGAGACTATATATCCTATGAGGATTGCTCTTGCAAAATGCTTAAGATTCTTATTGCGCGGGATGATCGAGAGCAGGATCGTAACGATAAAACCTACACAAGTAATGGAGCATAAGAATCCTACCCAGAAATACTTGGATGTGGACATCGCCCTGTATTCAGGAGGGCAGCTGTCGATTATTGCCTGATTCTTCTCACGCTTGATGCGCTTCTTCTCTGCCTTGGCAGCAGCCTTCTTTGCTTCCTTCTCAGCTTTAGCTCTTGCCTTCTCAGCAGCCTTGGCAGCAGCTTCGTTAACTTTCTGCTCTTCTGCAGCAGCCTTTGCAGCTTTCTGCTCTTCTGCAACAGCAGTTGCGGTAGCGGCTGTAGTAGCTGCCTTCACGGCACTGTCATCAACCTTAGTTTCTGTTTCCTTAACCTCAGGAGTCTTTACTTCAGGCTCACTAACTGCTTCAATAGTCTGTTCCACCGTGGATTCCAAAACTTCATTCTCATTATTATCTGCCATAATAAAAACCCTCCTTGGTCTTGATAATCCGATTATAACATACAGATCACTCAGGTGGTCTTATGCTGTAATAAACCTGTCCCGGATTAAGACCACCCTGATTGATAAGACCTAACTCCTCTACAGTCACAAGTTCAAAGCCT
The DNA here is from genome assembly GCA_002450155.1 of Mageeibacillus sp. UBA6976. Lineage (GTDB taxonomy): Bacteria > Bacillota > Clostridia > Saccharofermentanales > Saccharofermentanaceae > Saccharofermentans. The sequence goes on from DJYO01000013.1 coordinate 175,485, forward strand.
TGAGCTTGCAGCTGCGGGACTATGGTCTCGCAGGCTACGACCGTGGATTCGTAGATATCGTGCATCAATATGATGTCGCCGTCACGTACATGTCCCAGAACATGATTGATAGTTGACTGGACATCTCTGGTCTCCCAGTCTCTTGTATCGATAGACCATAATACGATCGGCAGATCAGTCTCCTGCTTGAGTGTATCGTCTACCCTGCCTCCCGGAGGTCTCAAAACTGAAGTACGCACTCCGGTAACCTCATATATCTCGTCATCAGTCCTTCCGATAACATTTGCTACTTCCTCCGAAGAAGCCTTATCAAGATAGGTATGCTCATATGTATGGTTGCCCATCTCGCATCCGATATCATAAGCGTGTCTTACTGAGTCGGGATACCAGTCTACTCTGCTTCCCACAATAAAGAATGTTGCTCTCGCGCCGTGGGATTCAAGCGTCTCGACCAGTTGCTCGGTATACTGCGAGGGCCCGTCATCAAATGTCAGAGCGATGAGCGGTCTGTTGCCGTCTACTGTCCTTGTGATCGTTCCGTCGCTGCCGATATAGTACAGAGTCCTGCCCTGCACTACTTTTGCATCCTTGAGCATCTTGCCGTTAAGAAAACCATAGATGGTATCTCCGAACTGCAGGAGGCCCTCTGCGCCCTTGCCTGAATCAGTCATGAAATAATATCTGTCAGATCCTTCGTCGATCCAGCCTGTGCGCATAGCTCCGGATTCACTGTCCAGGTAGTAGTAGCTTCCATCTATAATGGTTATCCCCTTATCTATGACTCCGGTATCAGAGGAGGAATGGAACCTGTCCTCACCGATATTAAACCAGCCCTTAACGAGAGCATTATCTTCGCCGAAATAGTATTCCTCGCCGTCAAGTTCTACTCTTCCACTGGCACGCACACCATTATCGTCAAAGAACATCTTAACACCTTCGACCTCGACCCATCCTGTTGCCATAAAGCCGGTATCGGGATCAAAGTAGTGTTCCTGTCCGTCTATATTAACAAATCCGGTCTGAAGCGAGCCATCCTCGGGGCTGAAGTAATAGTATCCATCTGTTACAAAGGATCCTATAAGCCCTGTCATCATCTTGTGATCAGTAGGGCTGAACAGATATCGCTTATCGCCTATCTCGGTAAAACCGTAACCCTCGAGGCCGTTATCGTCGTAGTAATACTTAACACCTGATACATCGATAATGCCTCTTTCGAAAGAGGATCTGATATGGCAATTCAAAGCGAGGCCTGTAATTACGGCAGTACCGCCGATCATTACAACTGCCTGCAGTATCATCCTGTTTCTACGCCTGCCCAATGTAAGAACCCCTTTGCTTATCTCTCAGTAAATTATATATGCCTTGTATTCAGGCTTTCAACCTTATGGAAGTTACTTTTAGATTACATCAGGAAACAGATATTACTTTATAGTCCCTGTCTTCTACAGCCTTGGTAAGGATCTCATCAGATACATCTGCCGAAAGGGAAACAACAGCCTCGCCCTTCTCGTGAGATACATCAGCTGACTCTACTCCGTCTATGGCTTCAAGCGCTTTCCTGACAGAAGCTTCGCAGTGTCCGCACATCATTCCTTCGATCTTTAAAGTTTTAGTCATAGTCTTATCTCCTTTGTTTATATCTGTAATATCAATTACATTCTTAGATTTGATTTTGCCCGGCTTATACGGGTCAAACAGATTTATCCGCAACGCATTCATGCAGACACAGAAACTGGACAGACTCATTGCAAGGGCGCCTAACATGGGGTTGAGTTCAAGCCCTATAGAAGTGTAGAGCCCTGCTGCAAGAGGGATCAATGCCACATTATATATAAATGCCCAGAACAGATTCTCCTTGATATTAAGGGTAGTCTTGCGGGATATGCGTATAGCTCCGGGAACATCTCTTAAGCTTGATCTGACCAATACTATATCTGCAGCATTGATGGCTACATCTGTTCCTGCTCCTATGGCGATCCCGCAGTCTGCTTCAGTAAGGGCAACAGCATCATTGATGCCGTCCCCTACCATGGCAACGGGGCCAAAAGCCTTAAGCTTCCTTATTACATCAGCCTTGCCTCCCGGCAGAATGCCGGATACCACATTATCAACGCCGGCTTCATCTGCTATTGCTCTTGCAGTGTTATCGCTGTCACCTGTAAGCATAACTACCGCTATGCCCATGTCTTCCAATTCCTTTATTGCCTCTCTGCTGTCAGGCTTGATCTTATCGGCAACACATATAAGACCTAAATACTTATCCTCTCTTGCAAAGAGCATTGCGGTGCGTCCCATTGACGAGAGCCTTGATACTTCACCAATACTTTCTGAAGGAACCGCCGTAATACCTCTTATATAAGACAGGTTTCCGCCGTATATAACTTTACCTTCAACAGTGCCCTTAAGGCCCTTCCCTGTTACAGACTCAAAGCCTTCGCAATCCTTAAGGCTTACTCCCCTTTCCTCCGCATAAGAGGTAATAGCTTTGCCCAGCGGATGCTCACTCATCTTCTCTATGGAAGCTGCATATAGGATCAGCTCTTCAGGAGAAACCCCGGAAGAAGGAATGACATCAGTGATCACCGGCTTTCCTTCTGTAATAGTTCCTGTTTTATCAAGAGCTACGACTCTTATCTTGCCCGTCTGCTCAAGTACTGCAGAAGTCTTGAACAAGATCCCGGATCTTGCCCCGAGTCCGCTGCCCACCATTATCGCAACCGGAGTTGCAAGACCTAATGCGCAGGGACAGCTTACTACCAGAACGGCGATGCCTCTTGTAAGAGCAAAACCCGGTTCCTTCCCCAAAGCAAGCCAGATAACCGTCACGATCAGGGCAAGCAGGAGTACAACAGGCACAAATACTCCCGACACCTTATCTGCGACCTTGGCGATCGGAGCCTTGGTCGCAGCAGATTCCGATACCATCCTTATAATCTGGGCAAGAGTAGTATCCTCGCCGACATTTGTTGCTTCGCAGACTATATAGCCCGAAGTATTTATCGTTCCGGCAGATACATGACAGCCCGGTTCCTTATCTACAGGAGCCCACTCACCAGTAAGAGCAGATTCATCCACAGCGCTTGTGCCGGATAAAACGATACCGTCAACGGGTATCTGCTCTCCGGGTCTTACCTTGAATGTATCGCCTCTTACTACCTGCTCTGCAGGGAGCGTCACATCTGATCCGTTCCTCACTACAACAGCTGTTTTGGGAGTAAGCTTCATCAGGTCCTTAAGTGCATTTGTTGTTCTGCCCTTTGATATGGATTCGAGCATCTTGCCTATAGTGATAAGTGTGACGATCATGGCAGCTGATTCAAAGTAAAGATGCATCCCGCCCATGCCGCAAGTCATTCCGATCAGGACAATAAAACTATAGACAAAGGATACACCCGAGCCCAGAGCAACAAGGGTATCCATATTAGGTGCCAGATGGATAAGGGACTTAAATCCGCTCACAAAAAACTTCTGGTTAATGACCATTATCATGCTGCTTAAAAACATCTGAACGATCCCCAGACCTACCATATTATCCTTGAGCGCCGCAGGTGCCGGCAAACCAAACATACCTATGCCCATGCTAAAGTACATAAGTACTATAAGGAGTACTACAGACGCTGTAAGCCTTCTTATAAGAGGCACGGTGGTAGTATCCTTAAGACTATCCTCGGAAGGAGTCTTAGTTTCAATGTTACCTGCAATACTTGCGCCATACCCTGCCTTTTCCACGGCAGCGATGACCACATCCGGGCTTGCCGTGCCTTCGACATTCATTGAATTCGTAAGCAGAGATACCTGGCAGGAGGTAACACCTTCCACGCCTGATACAGCCTTCTCCACATGTGCCTGGCAGGCGGCACAGCTCATTCCGGTAACGTTATACCTGGTCATTACTTCATCATCTTCTGCAAGAGCTCAACAAGCTCATCGATCTTCTCTTCTGAACCATCCCTGATATCGTCTTCGACGCAGGTCTTAATATGGCTTGCAAGAATAACCTTGGACAGACTGTTAAGTGAGCATCTTGCCGCATTGACCTGATTAAGGATATCAACACAATAAGCATCGTCCTCTACCATGCCCCGTATGCCTCTTATCTGGCCTTCTATCCTGTTAAGCCTGGTAATAAGATCTTTAACTTCCTTCTCATTGCGTTCCTTATGCTTGCAGCAGCACTTCTTATCAGCCATGTGAGCTCTCCCTTTCTAATACCCCATGGGGGTATGTATTCTAAACACAGAATATACCCCCACAGGGTATATGTCAATCAGTCTTGCTAATCAGGATAAAACAATGTATAATTTCCTAGTTTTCGGATGCTTAGCTCAGCTGGTTAGAGTACCTGCTTGACGTGCAGGGGGTCACAGGTTCGAGTCCTGTAGCATCCACCACATAAAGCCCTTAAACTCATTGAGCTTAAGGGTTTTATTATTCCTGAAGGTCGCTGCAAAGTTGCTACAATTGATTAAACGCATAGAAGATTACATTTATGAACATGGAAGAATATCTTAAAGTCAGAAATCTGACATATCTTGAATACTGTGATTATCTTCAGGATAAGTACGGCATCGGCTTGGCTGATTACATGACAAAATCTTTTAATTCAAATTCAAAATGCAAAAGAACTAAAGACGGTCTATTTGCACATCATAAGATGGAAGATCATGCCATAATGTTATCCGTTAAAAAATATGCACTATTGCACCCGTTTGAATGGCAATCAAAAGAAAACATAGTATACTGCGACTATTTGGAGCACCTTCTACTCCATGTGCTTATATGTAAGTATCCCGCTCCCGACAAAGATCCTATGTCAGAGGTCGGTCTTGGTGGTGTTATTAATTTCATAGTTCCAGAATTGAACGACCTGTATTCTGGTTGGGAGACTTCCCAGGAATGGCGTAAAAATCTGCACAACAGAGTAATAAATGATAAAGATGTTTATCTCGCCATCCTCAAACAGTTTATAGATGAATATGCCAGGGATTACGGCATGCCCAAAGAAAAACTGCACTCCAGTTTTAATAACTCTTTCGGCATTTGGAGCATAAGAAATAATCAAGAATTGTTCAAAGAAATTGACGATCTCTGGAGATGACGATGTACGATCTTCGTAGCTAATGCTCATATCGGTTGAAGAGAAAGCTCCGGAAACTCTGGAGCAAATTCTTTTTACAAGTAAAATGCTAAAAAAAGTGTCAATCTGATCATTCAAATTGACACTGATTTAGCATTCTGAATACAAAATGCGTTTTCAATGCTTAAATCACATCTCAAAACGACAATTATTTAGCATTCCTGCTTGATCCTCCATAAACCAGAACCACACTCCAGTCTCTTCTCATGCTATAACAATTATGTGTAATCAGGGACCTGTATTGATACACGGTTACTTAAAATCATTCATGTCTATTACCCGTATCTGGATCTCTCTTGAAGTGGTTTCAGGGGCGTGGCTGTTTGTAGCAAACAGATAAACCGTTGCAACGCCGGAGTCCTCTATTACAAAAGACTGCTTATCCTCGGATAATTCTGCATTAAGACCAACAACTCCATCTATATATCTCACATCGTAGTTACTGAATTCTGCAAGATCGTCGATATATACGGTCTGCCCTGCCTCAACTGTTAACATGTCATTAGGCTTAATATGGGCACAGCTGTTGACATATGACAGAAGCCCGTGGACCATTATGGCTCCTATGGCGATCAAAAGGGTCAGGAACAAACCTATTGATACGAATACTACTTTCTTACCTTTACTCATATTTCTATTCCTCCCAATACAAGATATAAAATACTGGATACGATATTCATTACCACAAAGCTTGCCGTTGCAAAATAGATCCATACTCTGGACAGGTCCTTACGTCTTACGGTTGAGACAATGACCATAACTGCACCTGCAGCAAAGATAAGAGTTCCCCATATTGCCAGAAGTCTCTTGGGTGTATATCCGAATCTCGAATAGTACAGCGCAAGCTTGGAGAAAGATATTGTTGCAAACAATACGCTTTCACTCATGAGTGATATGACCATGGCTGCTGATATCCTGCGTCCTATAAGCTTCCTATTCTCAAAATATGAGATCAGGAGAAATATCAGCATGTTGATCAACATAATACCTGTGAGTTCAAAGAAACCTTTACGTGCATATGCAGCTGCCGTGAATTCTTCAGGAAGGCGCCCTGCAAAAGCGCTGAAGAGATAACTTCCTTCAAAGACAAAGAACACAAGATACAAGGCTACAAAGCATCCGGTAACTACCGAGCATGCAACAGGAGAAACCTTGTGGCATGCCTGCCTGAAGTTCTTAAGAGAACCGCAAGTCTTATGCTCTGCCGCTCCATCACTGTCACTGCACTTGGATACCATGCCGTAAAAATATAAGCAGACAGGTACGGCAAACACAAGATAGAATATCTCACTTATGACCTTTAACGGATCGATATTAAAATCTATGGATTTAATGAGGTCTACTACAGCCTGGGCAAAACCATCGTTTATCTGTGTCAGGAGAAAGATTGCTACTGCAAATATAGGCAGGGTAACGATTACTACCAGAATAGTAAGAGGCACCCCTGTTTTAACTTCAGACTTTTCTTTGCTGCTATCCTTATTTGCCTTATTACTCTTAACAATATCCGCGATATCGGTAAATATCTTCGGCACTCCCGAGAAAGCTTTGATCACTGCTGCGTTAAACAGATCTGCGATTATAAAGCTCCCTGTCCTGCCTTCGAGCAATATACCTGAGCTAAGGACCGTAATGTAGATTGCACACAGATGGAGCGCAAACATCGTGACTCCGGAATTAAGTCCGGTGTTGCAGGTTACAGCAAGGATCACCATTATCAGATACCAGAAGTATGTAACAGTAGGAGCCTTCTTGCCGCGGCCTCTTAATACCAGTTCGTTCAAAGCGATGAAACCTGCAGTAAATAAAGATTTGGCAAGTATTGCAAGATCGCCTGAATAGAACAGCATGTACTTTAAATAAGCGTATGCTAAGGGATAAGCCAGTATGATACCGGCTTTCTTTGCGGTGTTATTGATTGTCATGTGAATTACCTTATTCCTCTCTGAATTCCAAAATATCTCCGGGCTGGCAGTCGAGATTCCTGCATATGGCATCCAGTGTCTCAAATCTTACTGCCTTCGCCTTCTGATTCTTAAGTATCGACAGATTTGCCTGTGTTATCCCGATCCTCTGGGCAAGCTCGACGGAGGACATCTTACGTTTAGCCATCATGACATCAAGATTGACAATGATCATAATACCCTCCTTCAGATCGTGAGATCCAGCTCGCTCTTCATCTGTATAGCCTTCTCGAATACCGCTCTGACGCACAGGATTATAAATGTCATAAATACACATATGACGCCACAGTATACCGAGCCGAACCAGGCTATGGTTCCGATAAAACAATCCAGGCCCATAAGAGCACATGCTATTGCGATTATCTTCATAAGTCTGGTATTTGCCTTATCAAATACTATGTCCCTGCTCATGTTGCTCAATAATCTGAACAAAGAGATCAAGACCGCGTAAGCTCCTATCGTCCCCAGATAGAACACCACAGAAAGCATCACAAGAGCGAAGGTATCTGTACGGTCTGCCCAGACTCTGGTTATATAGTTTGTGATAACAAAACCGAACACATCAGCTGTTATGACTAAAGCGATAAATATCAATGTAGCAAACTTGGTATAACGGATAAGATTATTAGCGTTATTCATCGAAGATCACCTCCCTTGAGATGGCCTTATACTACAATACAAATTTCTGTTTTGCAATACTTTTTTATCGTTTTTCAATAAAATTTTGTTGTTTGTTATTTCCATCTCCTAGTGATGCTCAGGCACTAAGTGCGTTGCCTTAATATAAATAACGCCCTTATGTCTTGTGACATATGGGCGTAAGCAGAAAGATTCCTGCAGAAACTTAAGGCAAGCTTTAGGGATTAAGAGAGCATTCCTCTCGCTTCGCCTTCCTTCTGGAATGCAGTAGCATCTTCACCAAGAGAATCGTCCTTAAGCTTAGGGGCTGCCTTCTTAAAATCGAAGTCTTCCATATTACCATAGGACCAGCCGGATTCCAGAGACTGGAATTTACCGTTAGTCTCATATGCATACACCTTAGACGAAGTATCAAAGTAAGCATCTGCACCCAGAGGCTTTGCAAGATCGTGCGGGCTTGCCTTATCAAAAGATGCTATTGTCTCCTTCTCCTTGGCTCTTAATATCTTTGGGAATATCTTTGTGCATCCGAAGATAAATGCACCGATAAGGATCGCAAGAAGAAGAGACTCCAACGGATTATTAAATAACCATACCATGAGCGCGGAGGAGAACCTGTTGCTCCTTCCGAATGCCCTTAAGAAACCGTAAGCTATGAGTGGGACTGCATACAGGACTCTTCTTATGGCAACATTAATGGATACCGATTCCATCTTTACCTTCCTGCCGGCATTCTCTATCGTCTCCCAGCCCTTGGCATAAGGGAATTCCCCTGATACCTTTCCTGTCTGTCCGTTAACGATATACTGGTACTTGATACCATCGTACTGGATGCTCATAAACCATACCGGTAGCAGAGCATACTTGATATCCTGATTTCTGTACTTTGTAGTACTCATATCGGAGCTCGTCTTAAACTCATCGTATCCGAATGTAATCTTGTCGCAGACTTCAAGGGCCAGCTTATCAAGACGGCGGTAGATCTTATCCGTCATGTCCGTCGGGAGCTCGTCATAGGACTCAGCAAGATATCCCTGAAGGTATTCGCCCTTAAAGGGTACCAGTTCATTGAAGTTGAAGGGCTCTGCTGCTGCCATAAGCCTGTCTGCTATATGCTTCTCTCCGTCAAAAGGAACATTCTTAAGCCTGAAAAAAGCCCTGCCGTAAGCAAGCTGGGAATAGTTATTCCCGTCAGGTTTGTAGTACTCTTCGTACTCTTCATCTACACTCTTACCCATCTTGCCCTTGCCGGCTACGTTCACCTGGCAGTCGGTCGATATGATCCATGTAGGAACGTATATAGCAGTGAGCTTATCTATCGTCTTCTGTGATCTGTAGTTCTTAGGCAGATGGTCAATAGTCTTGATGTGTTCTTCAAAACACTTCTTGGCCTCATCTTTGTCCAACCTGAAAGGTATGATGTAATCCGGCCTGAACTCTCTTGTAAGTCTCCTGGCAACGATCGCAGGAGATCCGCAGAATGCACATATTGTAGCAGCGGTATTCTTGTGGGTTATGACCTGTGCGCCGCAGGCGTTACATATAACTTCCTGACGGGACAAATCCTCCCCGCTTATCTCAAGATGCTCACCATATTCCCTCTCAGGATTTGCAAAACCGAAAGATCCGATCTGATCGTAAGTCTCCGGGTCGATGAGCGTGCCGCAATGGCCGCATGTAAGCGCCCCATGAGTAGGATCGAAAACCATATTCGATCCGCAGTTAGGACACTTGGTCGAATTTGCCGAAACCTGCTTAACATTGCCAAAACCGTTTGTTTGTAAAGGCTGATCCCAAATAGCCATGTTCTATCCCTCCATATTCCTATCCCTAAAATAAAATATACATTACAGGTCCATGTTACGTCAACAAAAATCGGTCACCATTCCCACAGTTTTCCCACAATTCTGCCGACTATTTAACGCAAACAAATATACTTACAAATGTATATTAATATCATTCGAACGACCAATTCATTATTGTTTTATTTTCTTAATTTTGCCAAAAAGAAAAATGGCGGTACAGTCTATAAGGCTATACCGCCATTTCCTTTTCTCTTCTTCCGTACAAGAATAACTGCAGCTATTAGAGATGCCTTCAGCTGTTCTTGCAGTTACGGCAGTCTCCGTTTTAAAATATTGAAATTTTTTTAATAGAATGTGAAATAAATGTGGCGTCAATTTGAAGATAGTGGTATATTATCTCTATAAATCTATTTAACAGGAGGCAGCTATGAAGAAGATCACAAAGTCACGTAAGGGGTTTACACTGGTAGAGATGGTTCTCGTAATCGCGATCATCGTCATACTTGCCGCTGTATTAGTCCTCGGTATAGGTACATATCTTAATAAGGCCAAGGTCGCTGCATTCTCTTTGGAAAGCCATAATGCATCTGTCGAGGCAGTTACTTCTGAGATCGAGAAATACATCAACGAGTAATAAAAAACCGTTCCCTTTAAGGAACGGTGATTCAACAACAACTATAAAACTTGGGCAAGTTTTGAAATGTAACAAAAGCGGCAAATAAACTGCTTTGTTCTATATGCTTATCTTAAACCAAGTAAGGATTTAAACAACAATTTGCCAGTTAGTAAGATACACCAAAAAAAATGAGGGCTTTTATGCCTTTATAGACAGATTATCAATCTATCGTGACAATTTGCTAAAGACCCTACAAAAAGTTAAAACCCGCTTTGGTCAATCTGACAAAGCGGGTTTTTGTTTGATTTGCAAACTAAATTCTTAACTTCAGATCTTCTTCGCCTCGATCTTCCAGATCTCTTCTGCGTATTCTCTGATAGTTCTGTCGGATGAGAATTTGCCGGAATTGCAGATGTTTACCCAGCACATTCTTGCCCACTTGAGCTCATCCTTGTAATCCATGTACATTCTGTCACGGGTCTTGCGGTAATCGTCAAAGTCACCAAGAACATAGTACGGATCGCCGGGCTGCCAGTTGGAGCCGTAGATAAGTCCGTTGAACAGGTCGTTGAACATTCCGGAACCCTCATCGTTGAATGAGCCGTCAACCAGTCTGTCAAGGCACTTCTTAAGACCGGGGATATTCTCGTACTGCCACTTGGGATTGTAGTAAGCCTTTGTGTTAGCCATATCCTGAGCTCTGCAGCCGAAGATGTAAACATTATCGTCGCCTACACACTCTGCGATCTCAACATTAGCACCGTCCAGTGTTCCGAGAGTAACAGCACCGTTCATCATGAACTTCATGTTACCTGTACCCGAAGCCTCGAGACCTGCTGTGGAGATCTGCTCAGATACATCTGCTGCAGGGAACATCTTCTCACCAACGGATACATTGTAATTCTCAACAAATACGACCTTAAGTCTGCCTTCCATATCAGGATCGGAATCGATGAGCCTTGCGATCTCGTTGATGAATTTGATAATGGCCTTCGCACGGAAATATCCCGGAGCTGCCTTTGCAGCAAAGAGGATAGTGATAGGCGGAAGCTCGAGCTTGGGATTTTCCTTGATCCTGTCGTAGAGATTAAGTGCATAAAGAGCATTGAGGAGCTGTCTCTTATATTCGTGAAGTCTCTTGATCTGAACATCGAAGCAGGAATCAGGATTAAGCTTGATACCCTTTGTCTTCTCCAGATAGTCAGAGAGAGCAACCTTGTTATTACGTTTGATGGCAATAAATCTCTTCATTACCTCGTCATCATCCTTGTACTTCTCGATCTTCTTGAGACGGTCAAGGTCTGTAACCCACTTATCGTTGCCCAGGAGCTCAGTGATAAGAGCAGCAAGCTCGGGATCACAGGATCTGAGCCATCTTCTGGGTGTAACACCGTTTGTCTTGTTGGAGAACTTCTCAGGGTAGATGTTATACCAATCCTTGAGGGTGTCGTTCTTAAGGATCTCAGTGTGGAGAGCTGCAACGCCGTTTACAGAGTGAGAACCGTAGATAGCGAGCCAAGCCATGTGGATCTTGCCGTCACCCAGAGGCGAGAGCTTGTCTATCAGCTCTGAATAAAGGCCTGCTTCGTACATCTGTGCACGGAACTGGTTGTTGATGCCCTCGATGATCTCATAGATCCTGGGGAAGAGGAAACGGAAGATGGAGATATCCCACTTCTCTAATGCCTCTGCCATAATGGTGTGGTTGGTGTATGCGAATGTCTCCTTAACGATTTCCCAGGCATCTACCCAATCTATGCCGTTCTCATCGACCAGGAGTCTCATAAGCTCGGGGATAGCTACTACAGGGTGTGTATCGTTAAGCTGGATAGTATTGTACTTAGCAAAATCGTGGAGATCGTCACCATGATACTTCTTATATCTGTAGATGATGTCCTGAAGTGATGCAGATACGAAGAAGTACTGCTGTCTTACACGGAGGACCTTACCGTCATAAGATGTATCGTTCGGATAGAGGACTCTCCAGATGTCCTGTACTCTGTTGCGTTCTATGACAGCATCGTCAAATCTCTGTGAATTGAAGAGGTTGAAGTCGAATTCCTGAGCAGGCTCAGCCTTCCAGAGTCTTAAGAGGTTAACGTTCTTAGTACCGTAACCTGTGATCGGGAGATCGCAGGGAATTGCCCATACATCGATATCCTGATAGTGAACCTTGACCTTACGGTCGTATCTTGCAACGATGAACGGATAGCCGTGTTCCATCCATGAATCAGGATACTCGTGCTGGAAACCATTCTCGATTGCCTGTCTGAAGAGACCATATCTGTAGAGGATTCCGTAACCTGTCACAGGATAGTTCTGTGTAGCACAGGAATCGAGGAAGCAAGCTGCAAGTCTTCCGAGACCGCCGTTACCTAAAGCCGGGTCAGTCTCTTCTTCCAAGATATCTGTGAGATTAAGTCCAAATGAAGCAAGTGCCTGCTTTGCCTGATCGTAAATGCCGAGATTTACAAGATTGTTAAGCATTGAGCGGCCCTCAAGGAACTCAGCTGAGAAATAGTGAGCCTGTCTTCCCTGATTGTACTTCTGCCTTGTCGCAATCCAATTATCTGAGATGATCTCGACAATGCTCTTAGCAAGTGCTGTCCAATAATCGCTGGGGGTAGCCATCTCCAGTGACATACCTGTCTCAGCCTTAACATGCGCCTGCATCATAGCTTCAAGTTGCTTAGCAGTAATTGTTGCCATACCTTTACTCCTTTCAACGCCGAAACGTCGACTTTCTTTAAAATAACCACAACATTTTATCAATAAAGACCTTTTGGTGCAATTTATTTAGGCCTTTTTGAACTATCCTTTACAATTTGTTGTTATTCCCTCTTGTAAAGTTGTTTTTATTTATAATTTATAATAGAATTCTTAAATCAATAACAAAGGCAATTACTGATGAATATATACATATTGATAACAACTGGAGTGTTACTCGGAGCTTTGACAGGGATAGTTACCACTTTCCTGTTCAAGAGATTTCCTGAATCCTGGCTTCAGGACTACGGGGTCAAGGAGACAGATGCCAACTACAGGATATCCAAGAGGATGCGCCTTTATCCGGAAGGACTTATAGCAGGCATCATTGCCATACTCTTTTATGTGGCATTTGCCATATTTTCCAAGGCAGCGTTCATAGACAGCTTTAAGCCGCTTCATGTGGCAGTAGTGATCCTTTTGGTACCCGCCCTTGTACTTGTAATGATGGCAGATAAGCTCAACAGGATAATCCCTGACCAGTTCTCCATCTATATCGCCCTTTGCGGGATCTTATCGATAGTATCTGACTATACCGAGGGTTCATTGTGGTTCAGTGCGGAAGCCAAATGGTATCTGCCCCTTTTAAACAAGCTTCTAGGCGCGCTTATAGGTGGCGGATTGCTCTGGCTCATAGGTTTCCTTACCCTTACCTTTACAGGCAGGGACGGCATGGGTCAGGGAGATATGAGGCTGCTTGCTGCAACCGGTCTTATTACCGGCTGCTACGGGCTTGTCATCCTTACTTATGTATCGGTCTTCTCAGCCCTTATCTTTGCTGTTCCGCTTCTTATCCGCAAGCAGATAAGACTTAAGAAAGAAGAGGAGATGATCAGGAATGCTCCTAATCCCCGCAAGATGAGACGCGCTCTGGAGATCAAGAAGGCAAGGATGCACTTTGCAGACGACCCGGACTACCTGGCGTTCGGTCCCTTCCTTGCTTTAGGCTGCGGAGTCTTTGCTGTATTAGAACCTGTCTTTTACTCCAAGATGGCAGCAACTCTTAGTATTCTGGGGGTACTCTTCTGATGGAGCTTAACTCTGATTCGATTCTTAGATTCCTTAAGGCCAGCTTCAAAGTGAAAGAACCTCTTGACTGGGGTTATCCTATACTGTTCGTAGGTCTTGGCGCGGCACTTGCCTATGGTGTGTCCATGGCTCTGTTTAACTTTCTGCCCTGGTCATCCACTTCACTTATCGGCTATTCGGTCAGCTCGATAATACTTATGCTGTTCGCATTTGCCATGCCGGCTGTATTCCTGTCAGGTGCAACCCTGGATAATATATCCGGCAAGTACACAGGTTTCGGATCTTCTATCCTGGCGCTTTTGTCTGGCGTTCCTGTCTACCTTATGACGACATCCGTTTATAACGTGCTCTGCTATGTCTGGATGAGGCTGGGAAATACCATCGTTTATCCTTATCTGTTCAGCTATGTGGCAAATGACACTCCCGCTACCCTGTCCCTGAGTTTCATGACTGACACCCTGATACCCTCGATCTGCAAGTGCCTTCTGTTTTTGGGACTTATGTGGTCTTCATTTAAGCCGTCGGAGCGCAAGATCGCCAAGTTTATAATCCCGCTTATTGCCTGTCTGGCTTCCTTCGATTTTCTCGGGGGCGTTTGCGTGTTTATCACATTCTACTGGCTCTGCTATGTAAGGGAAACAACAGAGAATATCTGGGGACCTATCCTTTGCCTTGCAGGTTCGAGACTAACAGGCATATTCATCGGAAGTCTCGTATCCCGGGTAGATATCACGGGCATCAGGACCTATCAGGATATACCTATGACCTGTTTTTATTCCGCAGCCCCCGCATTTATGGTTGCAATCATTCTCTTTGCTTTCTTTATGAAGGTCTTAGGTGAATTTCACTTTACATATAACAATGACATCTACGGCGACAGTTTTGACGAGGAATACCGCTCTAAAAGGGAGCAGACCGCGCCTGGTTTTCTGAAGGGTTTTAATCTTGCCTTCTTTATCGGCTTTATAATCCTTCTTGCTGTCTGGGTGCTGGTTTTCAGAGGATACAGACCATGAATGACAGACAGAGATATCAACGCGACAGAGCTTCGGTAATGGCCATGATCAAGTTCATCCTGATGGTCGCCATCATCGGTGTACTTTGCTGGCTCGGCACCAAGGTGTTCGTCATCCTTGTTCCGTTCCTCATAGGTTTCCTTCTTGCCAAGTCTTCCTTTGCTATGGCTAATCCGATCGCAAAATCCATAGCAGGCGGGAACGATCCTTCCAAGCTTAAGCCAGGTCAGAAAAAGTCCACAAAGACCAAGACCGCGCTCGTTATCTACGTCATCCTGAACATCCTCCTCGTCATTCTCATCATCGCTTTGTGCTTTGCCCTTCTGTCTCAGGCCAACAACCTCCTTAAGGGGCTGTCAGGACTCGCGAGCACTCTTACCATCGATAACATAAGCGAGCTCATCGAGCGCTTCAGCGTTGACAACGGCGGATTCCTGACGGCAGAGATGCTCGATCAGGCCAAGACCAGCGCATTTGACATCCTGACACAGATCATAGCCAAGATCCCCCAGTTCGTTCAGGGACTCATCGCCTGGATCTGGGGTCTGTTCAACCATGCTCCTTATGTGATCTTCTTTATCGTAAGCATCATCTTAAGCGGCTTCTACTTCATTAACGACGGCCCCAAGGTATTAAGGTTCTACGTAAAGAACACACCAAGCAGAAAATTCAGGAACAGGGCATTCAGCCTGATAAACGACCTGTTTGTCATGCTCTTCAGAGTACTTGGCGGTTACTTCGCACTGCTCATCATCACTTCTGCCGAGTCTGCCGTAGTATTCGCATTTGCAGGCATTCCGGAGCTGTCCATAATCCTCGGACTCCTGACGGGCGTTATCGACTTTCTCCCTGTATTGGGCGCATCAGTCGTCATGCTCCCTGTCGCAGTCTACTGCATCGCAAACGGCAACTACATAGGAGCCGTCGTCATCATCGGCGGTCTTGCCATTATGACCGTTGTCAGAAGAGTAATAGAACCTCCGATCCTCGGAAAGTCCATGCAGATGCACCCTCTCATCACCCTCATCTCAATGGCTGCAGGTGTAGCTATCTGGGGACTTGGCGGCTTCCTCTTAGGACCTGCGCTTGCCATCATCATCGCCCAGATCATCAAAGTCTTCGAGATCGACAAGAAGTTCCTGGCTTATGTTTCAGGTGTTCTTGAGCGCCTCATGAAAGAACCTGAGGCCAAGGGCAAAGAGTCCTGATATCACCAAACAATACAAAAATAAGGTTCTTCATGCTTTTTGGAACTATGGCAGTCGGGATGACATTTAATCGCTGAGTATTCACTCTGATAATAGCAAATTCCTATTTTGTTGACGAAATCCTTTTTTAGCAACAGGATCAGCAATACGGGCAAACTTTTGCATGATCTGTTGCAAAAACTTCAGATCTTGCACCAAAAACAGGAATAACGGCAGTGGTTTCTTAGTCTTGTCGGTTTCATCAGCAAGTGGTTGGACAGAGACTGAAGACGGCCGGTCCAAACGAGTCAGGTCCCCTCAAACAGGCGTAAGAAAACCCGTCCCGTACCAAAAGAAAAGCCCAGCTGCTAAATGAGCTGAGCTTAATGTTCTGAAAGACCATTACAGATGATCAGTAACCGTTGTTACCTTCGCTATGACCTTCCAAGGTTCTCGGATCAGGTTTTTTATTAGTCTGTCTTCTCCAAAAATCAGTATCTGAAAGACCGGTTCTATTGCTCACAATAAAGAACTGTAACGGTATTTCTGCATCATCCTTGATTATGGTGTTTCTAAAAGGTGTTCCACCTATAGTTCTCTGTGTAATTGGGAATTTGTCAGTATCACCTCTTGGATATTTATACATCCATTCACCGTTAACGTAGAACAAAGCAGGAGAATTCTCATCCTCAACATACGCGATATAGTAAACTGTATACTTCTGAGTAAGACTCATTCCGCCAGCAGCCTTGTGAGTACCAACACCAAAAACCAGAATGTAAGGTTCATTATTAGCTGCACCACGGCCGCGATTCATAAGGGTCAACACCTTATCGCCCCATGATTGGTATTCACCCTTGTTCCAACATACATTATTACCATCAGAAGTCTGACCTGCCACATTATTCGTAGTATCATCACTGCTCAGGCCGTAGAGTTCCTGGACTACTGCCTGACAAGCCACACGGGCTTCATCTGCGGCATCAATATACTTAGCTCTCCTGGCTCGCTTTATATAACCTGTGAGCGCAGGTGTGAGCATAGCAGCAAGGACCGCAAGGATAACAAGAACTACTATGAGTTCTGCTAACGTAAATGCGCTTATGCCGCGCCTTTTTATCTTTCTGATTTGCTTCATAACATTATCCCTCTCAAAGCAAATTGCAATATCCTCTTATATAGTTTACGTTCAGGCCGGTTTTAAATCAAGCATCCTGTTATGTAACATAAATAAAGCCGCCCGGAGGCGGCCTTATCTTTAAGAAAGAGCGGTATCTTTACTTCTCATCGAGCTTCCACTTCTTGAAGTAGATTATCGAACCTGCTAATGCTAGGCAGGCAATTCCTGCTATCAGATAAATGCTTAACTGTTCACCTGTCTGTGTGACCGTTGCTGTTGCTTCCTTGACAGTCAGCTTTGTTGAGATCTCGCCGTCTGCAAATACAAATGTTACAGTATGCTCACCGACAGAGAGTGTCTTGAGGTAGTCAACCTTGAAGGAAACTATGAGGCTTCCCTTGGTTACTTCATAGTTGCTTACGGGAACTACCGCATTATCAACCTTTATTGCTACAAGATTCTCAAAAGCAGTATCAAGATCGTTTGTGAGCTTCATATCAAGATTCTTGATAATGCCCCGTAACAGACCCTGATCGAGGTACTTACCATAGATTACTTGACTGAAGGCAGAATTCCCTCGTCCTTGTCGCCGTCTCTTGAGAGGAAGGAGAGCTTAGGCAGGGTGACTTCATTGCCATCCTTATCTTCTGCCTTCATGAAGAAAGTCATCTCGGGATGAGGACAGCTGTCTATTTGCTGCATGTTCTTATCGTAGAGCTCAGTAACTCTTATGGGATCCACATAGCCTTCAGGCTTAAGGACATTAAGGACATCACCTTTATAGAGCTTATTCTTCTGCGTAACCTTGATAAGGCCGTTTTCTGTGGTCTCTTCCGTGATGCCGACAACAAAGGCAGGCTTATTATAAGACTTATCGTAGTCGATCTTGGCATCTTCTGAAGGTGAATTATAGAAGAATCCCGTATCGTAATCCCTGTGAACAACCTTGTCTAAGATCTTTAGCCATTCTTCTCTTACGCTGTAGCGCTCCGGATCTTGTGCATAAAGGTCAACTGCCTCTCTATAAACCTTGGTTACTGCAGCAGCGTAGTAAGCGCCCTTGATCCTGCCCTCGATCTTAAATGAATCGATCCCCGCATCTATCATCTCGGGTATATGTTCTATCATGCATATATCCTTGGAGCCCAGTATATATGTTCCGCGGGAGTCTTCTTCAACCGGCATAGCCATGTCGGGACGTTTCTCTTCCGTAAGGGAGTATCCCCATCTGCAGGGCTGTGCGCAGGCACCTCCGTTGGATCTTCTGCCGGTAAAATAATTGCTCATCAGGCATCTGCCTGAATAGGCAACACACATAGCGCCGTGTACAAAGCATTCGATCTCACAGTCAGAGGGAATGGCCTTTTTGATCTGCCTTATCTGGGCAAGAGATACCTCACGGGCAAGGACTATCCTCTTCGCACCCTGATTTGCCCAGAAGATGCAGGCATTACTGTTGGTGACGGATGCCTGGGTCGAGATGTGGATATCAAGGTCAGGACAAAGCTCTCTTGTCCTCATAAATATGCCGGGGTCAGATATAAGAACGGCATCTGCTCCGGACTCATTGCCTATGAATCTTATGGCATCATCTATTCCGGCGAGTTCATCCTCTGTCGGCATGACATTCAAAGTAACATAGCACTTAACGCCCCTGGAATGAGCGAAGCTTATGGAAGATCTCATCTCATCCGGGTCAAAGTTATCGGACAGAGCCCTAAGGCCGTACTTCTTACCTGCCATATAAACGGCGTCAGCGCCGTAGTTTACCGCAACTTCAAGTTTATAGGGATTGCCTGCGGGGCTTAGGACCTCAGCCTTCTTCATCGCCTTCATAGTCGTCTTCTTCCATTCCTGTAGAAACTTCAGCTCCAACAGTCCAGTTGGGTGAATAGGTAGCAATATTATTCTCGTGCTCGGATAAAGTTACGGCAAAAGCTGTTCCGCCGTCTCCGGTTGCGCAGAAATACCAGTAGTTACAATTAGGCTCCGGGTAGAGAGCTGCGGAGATCGCATCAAGTCCCGGCATACATATGGGTCCCGGAGGAAGACCCGGGTTAAGGTATGTGTTATAGGGGCTGGATATGTTTACCTCGGCATCAGTATGCATGAGAGATGGCTCGCCGCCCTGGACCTGAACAAGATAGTTTATCGTTGCAGATGAGCTTAGATAGTGCATGCTCATGTCATCTGAATTAAGCCTGTTATGGAATACGGCAGAGATATACATCATGTCCGTAGGTCTGCCCGATTCCTTCTGGATTATGGATGCCATTGTCATAACTTCGTCTATGGACATACCGAGCCTTTCAGCACGCTCGTAGTACTCGTCGTAGAGTTTGTTCTGCATGTTGCTCAAGAACTTGCGGATGATGGACTCCGGTGAGGCATTGATATCGAATGTATATGTATCGGGATATAGATATCCTGCCAGGATATAGTCTCTGCCTTCCTTAAGCTCGATCTGGGAGACAAATTCATAGTCTACAAAGAGATTCGGAGAATTCATGCAGCTGTCAAACTCGGCATCGTCAAAGTTGATACCTGCATCGTGGAGCAGTTTCTTGACCTCGATATAAGTGGAACCCTCAGGGATCGTAACCTGAACGCTGGCAGGCTCTAAGGTCAGATAGTACATGATCTCATCGTAGGACATGGAAGGCAGCAGATAGTGGGTACCTGCTACGTAGGCACCGTCAAATCCGTTTACCTTGCTCATGAGCGAGAATATAAATGTGTTGGATATTATCCCCTCTGCAAAAAGGGTATCTGCGATATCAGACGTATCCATGCCCGTCTTTATGACCAGAGGCATTGCGCCCTCGGTCTCTGCAGTTATAAGGAGTTCACCTGAATCAATACGCTGCTGAAGGCTGTCAAATCTCTGCTGCTGGGAGATGACATAGTTGTAGCCGAAGATAACTCCTGCTACTGTAAAACTGAATAACAGTACAAGAGCAATAAGTATCCTTAAAGCGATCTTTACCTTCTTGGGCAGCATTAGCCTTCCTTTTTCTGCTTGGCCACCGTCTTCGCTCTAAGATCGTTGTTGAGGATCTTCTTCCTCAAACGGATATTCTTGGGAGTAACCTCACAAAGCTCATCGTCTTCAACAAACTCGAGGCACTGCTCAAGAGAATATGTAAGAGGAGGTGTAAGGCGCATTGCATCGTCAGCTCCGGCTGAACGCATGTTGGTAACGTGCTTCTTCTTGCAGACGTTGACCGTGATGTCCTCAGGCTTGGGATTGATACCGACTATCATGCCCTCGTAAACAGGTGTGCCGGCTCCGATGAAGAGCGGACCTCTGTCCTGGGCATTGAACAGACCGTATGTTACGGCAGTTCCGGTCTCAAATGCGACAAGCACGCCCTGATTCCTTGTCTCTATATCTCCGGCGAACGGTACAAAGCCGTTTATAATGGAGTTCATTATACCATTGCCCTTGGTGTCGGTCAAAAACTCAGTCCTGTATCCCAGCAGTCCTCTTGAAGGGATCCTGAACTCAAGCCTTGTATATCCCTTTGTAGGCGGGAGCATGTTTACGAGCTCTCCCCTTCTCCTGCCGATCTTCTCCATTACGGGGCCTACGAACTCCTCGGGAACATCGATAACAAGGTCCTCGACAGGCTCACAGAGAACACCGTCGATTTCTTTCATGATGACCTTAGGCTTACTTACCTGAAATTCGTATCCCTCACGTCTCATGGTCTCGATCAGGACTGAGATATGGAGCTCTCCTCTACCCTTTACGATGAATGCCTCTGTGGTATCAGTCTCTTCGACTCTCATGGAGACATTTGTCTCGATCTCCTTAAAGAGTCTGTCTCTTAAGTGTCTTGATGTAACGAACTTACCATCCTCACCTGCGAAGGGGGAATCGTTGACAGAGAATGTCATTGCGATGGTAGGCTCATCGATGTCAACAAAGGGGAGAGCCTCAGGATTTGCACTGTCGCAGAGTGTATCACCGATATTGATATCAGCTATACCTGCAACGCAGACGATCTCACCAATGGAAGCTTCCTTGACTTCTTCCTTGCCTAGGTTATGGAAACGCATGAGCTTTACTACTCTTGCATTTCTCTTGCCCTCTGTGCCGTAGCTTACAAGAGCAACATTCTCACCCTGCTTAATGGTACCTCTCTCGACCCTGCCGATACCGATCCTGCCGATATAAGGATCTGAATCGATATTGGATACCAGGAGCTGCATGGGAGCATCAGGGTCACCCTTAGGGCAGGGTGTGTACTGAATGACTGTGTCCAGGAGAGGGGTAAAGTCTAACTTCTTGCCTTCCTCGTACTCCTTAAGATCAAGGGTTGCGATTCCGGTCTTACCGGATGTGTATACGATAGGGAATTCAAGCTGATCGTCGTCGGCACCGAGCTCTATAAACAGATCGAGCACCATGTCAACTACCTGAGTAGGTCTTGCGTCAGGTCTGTCGATCTTATTGATGCAGACGATAGGCTTAAGACCAAGCTCCAGCGCCTTGTGCAGAACGAATCTTGTCTGGGGCATCGGGCCGTCAAACGCATCTACAACGAGAAGGACGGAGTCTACCATCTTGAGTACACGCTCAACCTCGCCTCCGAAATCAGCGTGGCCGGGAGTATCAACGACATTGATCCTCGTCCCCTTGTAATCTATGGCAGTGTTCTTCGCGAGGATGGTGATACCACGCTCACGCTCAAGATCGTTACTGTCCATTACCTGTTCGACGATCTCTTCGTTCTCTCTGTATACGCCTGCCTGCTTGAGCATGGAATCTACGATTGTAGTCTTGCCGTGGTCAACGTGGGCGATGATTGCGATGTTCCTAAGATTAGTGATCTCTTTGACTGCCATATGAGCTCCTGACTTACTTGATATTAAACGTGATTTAGACCGAATATATTAAACTACCTAAATGCGTATACAGCGCACTGTCATTTTTAACAAAATATTTAAGCGTCATCGCCCTTTTTGTTTCTAAGTAGCAAGCGGATGGGAACACCCTCAAAGCCAAAGTTGCTCCTGATCTGATTCTCAAGGTATCTCTCATAGCTGAAATGAGACAGTTCCTTGTCGTTTACAAACAGGGCAAACGTAGGCGGATTGACCGCCACCTGGGTGCCGTAATAGATCTTAAGATGCCTGCCCTTATCCTGGGGCGTGGGCACCATGGTAACTGCATCAGATATCATCTGATTTAAAACACCTGTTGTAAGACGCTTAAGAGAGTTCTCGTGGACTGTATTTATGAGGGAGTATAGCTTATCCACTCTCTGACCGGTCATGGCAGAAATAAATACAACAGGAGCATAGCTCATAAAGGCAAGGCGGTCCTTGACTATCTTAGTCATCTGCTCCAAGGTTCCGGTCTTCTTGTCGATAAGATCCCACTTATTTACAACTATAATGGAAGCCTTGCCGGAATCGTGGGCAAGTCCTGCCACTCTTGTATCCTGCTCGGTGATACCCTTCTCTGCGTCGATCAGGATAAGGCATACATCTGCCCTCTCGATAGCAGACAGAGCCCTTACCATGGAATAACGCTCGATCACATCCTCGATCCTGCTCTTCTTGCGCATGCCGGCAGTATCTACGATGGTGTATTTACCGTAATCGTTTATTATATCTGTATCAATGGAATCTCTCGTGGTACCTGCTATATCAGATACGATGCTCCTCTCCTGCCCTATCATCCTGTTTGCAAGAGACGACTTGCCTGCATTAGGTCTGCCTATGAGAGCGACCCTTATGGTATCGCTGCCTTCGCTATCATCTGTATCCTCAGGGAAGAATTCAAAGAGCATATCGAGCATCTCGCCAAGCCCCAGTCTGTGAGCCGCAGAGATCGAGCAGACATTATCCAGGCCGAGATTATAAAACTCATAGAACTCAACCGGAGGATCGCCAACGTAGTCCACCTTATTGACTGCCACAACTACAGGGCGTCCGGACTTCCTGAGCATTACCGCGATCTCCTCGTCAGAAGAGGTAAGACCGGCCTTGATATCTGTCATGAAGAGGATGACATCTGCAGTCTCGATGGCGATCTCTGCCTGAAGACGCATCTGGGTAAGGATAACGTCATCCGTCTGATTGGGCTCGATACCTCCGGTATCGATCATTATGAATTCTCTTCCGCGCCACTCTATATCTGCATAGATCCTGTCACGCGTAACACCGGGGGTATCTGCAACGATGGAGATACGCTCCCCGTACAGGGTATTGAACAGACTCGACTTACCTACGTTCGGTCTGCCTACTATCGCAACTACGGGTTTGCCCATTAGATCCTTACCTCTCTCGATAAAAAAGGCAGTGCCTATTCTATAAACACTGCCTTCGCTTAACTAATTCCTAATCTAAACTTAGATCTCGTCGCCGACTTTGATAACCTGTTTGCCGTCCAGGTAACCGCAGTTCTTGCAAACAGTGCGGCGAAGCATCTTAGCATGACACTGGGGACATTCAACGAAACCCGGCATGTTAAGCTTCCATGCGCTTCTGTGACGAGAAGTCCTAGCCTTCGACCATTTACGCTTAGGATGTGCCATTTATCTTCACCTCCAATACCTTTCTATGAACAATGCTTGAAGATAATACATTAAAATCAAACGTTTTGCAAGAGCCTTTTTATCATAAAGAGATTTTTTATAGGCTCGTCCCCGTCCTGTCCCATCTTATAACGTATCTCAAGGGCGTTAGACAGACCTCCCGGAAGGTTTATATACTCAGTCTCTATCTGCACATCAATAACGCCGTAAGCGGTATTGAGAGTGCCTCCGGTCCTCTCCCCTTCTTTAAAATCCATTACCGAATTTACATCCCCGTTCCTTACCACCTGGCAGGATTTGGTCTTGCGGTCACAGCTTAAGTGGAAGATAGACTCTCTGTCATCCTCACTATGTTTCTCGTTCCAGATGTACTTGATCTTATTAGGTGTCTCCTCAAACTGTCCTCTCGCATAGACAGACTCAGTATAAAGACCGCTTACTACCTCGAATACACAATCTCTCATATTACGCCTCAAACCTGTCTGTGGAATAATGCTTTGTGCCTGAAGGCAGACCTCTTCCCAGGAAAGGAGATGCAACAGATTCAAACATCTCAGGCTCGTCGCTGGTATAGAATTCCTTAACGGAATCTCCTGAGCCTTCCATACCCTTAAGGGCTTCCTTAACTACTTTTGCAGTAGCCTTGCCGGTATTGACAAGGGTAACACCGTCTCCCATTACTTCGGATATAACTTCCGTAAGCAGAGGATAGTGGGTGCAGGCCATAACGAGAGTATCTACTCCTGCATCCTTGATGGGCTTAAGATATTCCCTTGCTACCAGTCTGGTAACCTCGGTATTCCACCAGCCCTCCTCTGCAAGAGAGACAAAGAGAGGACATGCTCTTGAAGTAATATCGATATCCTCCATGCCGAGCTCTTTTGCCCTTGCATAGATGGCTTTGCTGTATACTCCCGTAGAAACCGTAGCGCCTGTGGCGATAATGCCTATCTTGCCACTCTTAGTGGCCCTGCAGGCAGCATCAGCCCCGGGGGTTACCACTTCGATCACCGGCACCCTGGACTTTGCCTTAAGCTCGTCATAAGCATATGCGCTTGCGGTATTGCAGGCTATGACGATCATCTTTACGTTCTTGCTCTCAAGGAATCTCATATTCTGGAGGGAATACTTGATGACCGTGCTCCTGGATTTTGTACCGTAGGGAGCTCTTGAATTATCACCGAAATAGACTGTACTCTCATTCGGGCACTTATCCCAGATCTCTCTTAATACGGTAAGTCCGCCAATACCTGAATCAAATACCCCGATGGGTCTGTTATCTGCCATAATTACCTCTTAGACCAAGACCTCAAGATCCTTGAAGTCCAATTCAT
The DNA here is from genome assembly GCA_002450155.1 of Mageeibacillus sp. UBA6976. Taxonomy (GTDB): domain Bacteria; phylum Bacillota; class Clostridia; order Saccharofermentanales; family Saccharofermentanaceae; genus Saccharofermentans. The sequence goes on from DJYO01000013.1 coordinate 200,646, forward strand.
ACTCAGGTGCTATTGTAAAACATTTTGAGGAAATATCACTATGCAAATTACCGTTAGGCACATTCCCTATCAGGATCTTTGTTGAATAGAGCTGCTGGTGCCTGAGCTTTCCGCCGGAGCTTGTCTTATATTCCATATTGATCTTATTCCTGCCGTAGTTGCCGTCACCTAAGACCGGGAAGCCGATATGAGCCATATGAGCCCTTATCTGGTGGGTCCTGCCGGTCACAAGTTCAAGCTCAAGCTCTGACAGGAGCTGCCGGTCTTCTCCCGGATCAAATCTCCTCAGTATCCTATACCTCGTTGTGATCTCCAGGTCTTTCGGCTGTTTTGTATCGTGTATATAGACATTGCCTGACTTAGTCTTCTCCAGGAAAGCTGATATCTCACGCATTATAACGCCGTCTTCGCACGCCACCTGCTCGCCCAGATCAGGACAACCTATAACTATCGCATGATATCTCTTGGTTATAAGACCGTTCCTGAAAAGCTCCGTTGCACTGTCCAGATATGCCTTGTTTTTGGCCACCATAACAAGCCCGCCGGTATTCATATCTATCCTGTGGCAGAGTTCCGCATCCTTATACCGGGTATTCTGCCTGATTAGATCTATCAGGTTGTCTTCACCCGTGGATCTCCCCGAATGGACCGCAAGGCCCTGGCTCTTATTTATAATGAGCAGCCCCTTTGTCTCAAATGCGATTTCAAAGCCGGGCTTTGCTTCCTGCCTGACAGGTATCGCCTTGTTATCGAAAAGACTGTCCGGAAGCCAGATCTCCACCTTGGATCCCTCTCTTACGGCCACATCCTTATCTGTCTTCCTGCCGTCGATCCTTATATCCTTCCTCTTAAGGGCATGGTAAAGATCCGCCGGCTTAAGCTGGGGGAATGCCATAAGGCTCGCCTTGACCACATGAAGGCCACTCTGTTTTTTATTTACTGTAAAGTCACGCATAGATAGATATTATAACATCATTTTTAACTGCGTATCGCAGCAGCCCCAGGCATAAAGTCAAACGCAAAATATTTATCGTTTATCGTTAAAAAGTTGTTGACAAAAGTTAAATGCCGTTATATAGTTAAGTTGCCGGCAAGAGAATAGATAAACTACATCGCAAAAATAAGGAGATTTTATATGGATAATGAGAATGAGAAACTTACAAAGATCAGGAAGAGCAGTCACTATGGCCGCATAGCATCCAGGGTGCTCCTGATAATAGGCATCGTGGCTGTGGTCTTATCCCTTGCTACAGGCATCGGGATCTTAAGTTCCAACGGCAGATTCGATGAATGGATCCAAAGCCAGGATACAGAGGTTCAGAATAAGATAGGATCAGCGGATCTGTTTAATATCGATCTTAAGCTGGGCTCCCCTACTGACCTTCACCTTGAATCAGATATCCCTGCGGTGCAGAAAGAGATAGCTGAGCACCCTTATGCCGTGTTCTACGGAGCATATATCCTGGCAGTATCTCTTCTGGCTTTCTACTACTGCGTAGTGACCTTTATGTTCATGAGAGCATTTAAGATCATAGAGAACTCGCCTTCTCCCTTTACTCCCGAAGTCAAGAAGGGACTTCTTATCCCTCTTATAGGTGTGGCTGTCATCGTTGCTGTAACGATAAGCGGAGGCTTTGCGATCATCGCAGCTTTACTGATATGGGTTATCAATTCAATATTAGACTACGGTATCTCTTTGCAGAAACAGTACGATGAGACTTTATAAGAGGTATGGCTTATGGGACAGATAATATTACGACTGGATAGGGTTATGGCGGACCGTAAGATGTCTTTGAACGAGCTGTCAGAGAAAGTTGGCGTGTCAAATGTCAACCTCTCCAAAATGAAGAACGGCAAGATCTCGGCCATCAGATTTTCGACACTGGTGGCGATCTGCGAGGCATTGGATTGTCAGCCGGGAGACATCCTGGAATATGTTAAGGATTGACACTCACCACGACTGTCTAAAGTCGTGGGATTCTTGTTTCAGCGACCACTACATTGCTACAAAAGCTTTAGTTTTACACGGTCTCCACAAGCGTAAATTTCCGTATGCCCTACGGTATTTGTCGGTATTCAGGCTACTGAAAGGCCCTTTTTTAAGATGTTTATGCTTGCG